>PLNO01000193.1 GCA_003141795.1 Spirochaetaceae bacterium
CTGTCCCGCACGATGCATAACCTCGAGCTCGCGCTCGTGGTCGAACGGCGCACCGCCAGCGGTCGCATGGGCCCGGCTGCGCGGGGAAACGTCGCCGCTGCACTGCGGGAGGTGCGCCTGGCCGAGCTCCTGACATGCTCGTTCGATCCCGGATCTCTCACGCGCCGCTTTCGCCACGATGACGGAGCGATCCTCGTGGAAACTCACGATGGCGAGGCGCGTCTCCCCATGCGCCATTTCTGGCGATTTACGCCCGGCGCGGGAGGATTCCGCCTCGACCAGGCCGCGTACCCGGATGAGCTCATCGATCGGCTTTCCGCGTGCGTCGTGCGCGATGCACGCGCCGAAATCGCGATCCTCCTGGCGATCGTTCCAGCCGTGGGCGATGCCCGGGAGAGGGGGCGCCTGCTCGTCGAAGCGCTTCGAAAGCTCAACACGATCGCCCACAGGAAGTACGAGGTCGAGTTTGCCGAAGCACTTGCGAGCCTCAGGGCGTTTGCGGCGGCGGATCCCGTGTTTGAAGGGCTACGGGAGGGACTCGAGCGGGCGGTGCGGAAAGCCGAACGGCGGGCGGCGGGATCGGCTGAAAAGAAAAAGGGCCGCGGCATCACGCCGCGGCCCGAAACACTCGAGTGACGATCCCTATCGCCCCCGCTTGTTGTACAGGTACTTGTAGAAATCCGAATCCGTGGTCAGCGTCTTGTTGAACTTCGGGAGGATCGTCTTGTATTCCTCCAGCGCCATCCAGTAGTCGGCGAACTCGGGGTCCTGGTTGTACGCCTTGTTGCGGATGCCGAGGGCCTCCGCGTCGGCTTTCGCCTTGATTTCCTTGGCCTTGCGCTCAGCGTCGGACTGGATCTGCTTCAGCTCGCGCGTGGTCTGGCCGAGCCATTTCGCCTTCTCTCCTTCGCCGTCCGAGCGGAAGGCCTGGGCGATCTGGTTCCTCTCCTTGATCATGCGGTCGTACACGCTCTGCGTGAGGTCGTCGGAGTACTTGATCTGGCGGACCAGCACGTCGATGAGCTCGATGCCGTACTGCGGCATGATGACTTCCGCTTCTTCGCGCATCTGCAGAGACAGGGCCCTGCGCCCCGTCGATATGCTTTCATAGGAGATCTGGGCCAGGGTCGTGATGTTGGAGAGCCCCTGGGAGCTTTCCGCCGAGCCTGCGACGCTCAGGAGTGAATTGGTCCTCTTGATCTCGCTGATGACGTTGGAATCACGCACGGCCTCCCGCAGTGGGTTCTTGGAAATGATCTTCCGCACCTCGGAGTCGATCACGTCGTCGAGCCTGCCCTGCGCCTGACCCATGGAGCCGACCGATTCGTAGAACTTCTTGGCGTCGATGATCTTCCAGCGCGCCGTGGTGTCCACCCAGATGAACTGGTTCTCCGAGGTGGGGATGCGCTGGGCGTCACCGTCCCACGACTGCACCCTCTTGGAGTACCTCACGACCGTCTCGATGAAGGGGACCTTGTACTTGAGCCCCGCGTTCGTCTCGATGCGCACGATTCTGCCGAACTGTACGACGACCGCCTGCTCGCCCTCCGTGAGGACGTAGTAGGGGCCCAGGAGCGAGACGACGAGCAGGGCTGCGCCGATGATGACCAGGGTGATGACGGTCCTTTTCATTGCGCTGCCCCCTGCGCCGCCGGCGCTGTCGAGGCTGGTGCCGTGGATGCCGGCGCTGTCGAGGCCGGTGCCGTGGATGCCGGTGCAACCGACGGCCGCGGTGAGGCGGCAGCACCCCCCATGCTCTTCAAGGGGAGGAAGTTTTTGAGATTCTTGTCGACGAGGTCGGTTCCGTCCGCGGAACCGAAGACCGTGTCGTACATCTCATAGTACAGCCGTGTACGCACCACGTCGGGTGACTGGTGGTATTCGCCCATGACGGCGAGGAACCGGGAGACGTCTCCCCGCGCCTGGTTCACGCGCTCCGTGGCGTAACCTTGCGCCTCCTGGATGGTCTGGTCCGCTTCGCCGCTCGCGCGCGGGATGGACTGGTTGTAGGATTCCTTGCCCTCGTTGATCATTCTGCTCCTGTCCTGGATGGCCTTGTTGACGTCCTCGAAGGCGTCCTGCACGGCCCCCTTGGGAGGAACGATGTTCTGCAGCTTCACCGTCGTGACGCGGATCCCGAGGCCGTAGCTCTTGTACAGGTCGTTCATGAGCTGCTGACCCTGCACCTCGATGTTGGCGCGCTCGGCGCCGATGACGTCGAAGATCGTACGGTCGCCGACGAGCATGTTGATCACCGACTGGGAGATGTCACGGATGGTCTTCTCCCTGTTGTCGACATTGAACAGCCACGCCCGCGCGTCGGTGATCTGGTACTGGATGATCCATTCCACGTCGATGATGTTGAGGTCTCCCGTCAGCATGATCGACTCGGCGGAGAAGTCCTGGTTGGAAAAGGTCGAATTGATCCCCGCTTCGATCGTGCGGAATCCGAACTCTTCCTTCAAAACCCTCTGCGTGGGCACGTTGTAGTTCTTCTCCACGCCGAAGGGGATCTTGAAGTGAAGCCCTGGACCCACCATTCGCGCGAATTTCCCGAAGTTCAGGACGACAGCTTCCTCTTTCTGGTCCACGACGAAGAAGCTGGAGAACAGAAGGATGAGCGCAACAACGACGCCGACGGCAATCCAGAGCAGCGCCGGGGTGAGCTTGCGATTCCCCTTCCGTGGGGTAACGTCTACCATAGGGCCTCCTATCGTGAGTCTATGGGCCACGAGCATGAGCGTCAAGGAAGCGCCGGCGCGCATCAGAAACCCGCGGTTCTTGACGCCTCCGGGCGTGTCGCAGTACAGTTTGCGCACCTATGGAACGACGCCTGATCACCTCAGCTCTCCCGTACGTGAACAACATCCCTCACCTGGGAAACCTCATCCAGGTGCTCTCCGCCGACGTGTTCGCCCGCTACTGCAGGCTCGCCGGCTACGAGACGCTCTACGTCTGCGGCACCGACGAATACGGGACCGCCACGGAAACACGCGCGCTGGAGGAGGGGATCACGCCGCGGGAGCTCTGCGACCGCTATCACGCCATCCACCGGGACATCTATTCGTGGTTCAACGTCGCCTTCGACAAGTTCGGCCGCACCTCGGTGCCCGTGCACACGGAGATCACCCAGCACATCTTCACGAAGCTCCACGAGAACGGCTACATCACCGAGCACGTGTTGAGCCAGCCCTACTGCGAAAAAGACCAGAGGTTCCTCGCCGACCGCTACGTGCTGGGAACCTGTCCCCACTGCAATTACCCCGACGCGCGCGGAGACCAGTGCGAGAACTGCGGCAAGCTCCTCGACCCCACGGAGCTTATCAATCCCCGGTGCAGCGTCTGCTCCACGACGCCTGTCATCAGGGAGACCAAACACCTGTTCATCGATCTGCCCTCCATCCTCCCGAAGCTGAAGGCGTGGATCGAGTCCACGTCGGAGACGGGCTTCTGGGCGCGCAACGCGGTGCAGATGACCTATGCGTGGATGAGGGACGGCCTGAAGGAGCGCGGCATCACCCGTGACCTGAAGTGGGGAATCCCGGTTCCCCTTGACGGCTACCGGCAGAAGGTGTTCTACGTCTGGTTCGACGCCCCCATCGGCTACGTGTCCATCACGGCGGAGCACACGAAGGACTGGAAGAGCTGGTGGTATGCGCCGAAAGACGTGAAGCTTTTCCAGTTCATCGGCAAGGACAACATCCCGTTTCACACCGTCATCTTCCCGTCCAGCCAGCTCGGCACCGGGGAGGAGTGGACGATGCTCTACCACATGTCCTCCACCGAGTACCTGAACTACGAGGGCGGAAAGTTCTCCAAGAGCAAGGGCGTGGGGGTCTTCGGCACCGACGCCAAGGACACCGGCATCCCCGCCGACGTGTGGCGGTTCTACGTCTACTACAACCGGCCTGAACGATCCGACGCGCTTTTCACGTGGAAGGACTTCCAGGAGAAGGCGAACGCGGAGCTCATCGGCAACCTCGGCAACATGGTGAACCGGACCCTGCAGTTCGTCACACGCTTCTACGGCGGCACTCTGCCCGAGGGAACGCCCGACGAGCCCTTCTGGAAAGAGGTCCGGGCGGCAGAGGCGGAGATCGCCGGTCTCCTGGAAAAGGTCGAGCTGCGCGAAGCGTTCCACAAGATGTTCGCCCTCTCCTCGATCGGGAACAAGAAATTCCAGGATGGGGAGCCGTGGAAGGGCATCAAGGAAAATCCTGCCGCCACGGCTGGCCTGATCTGGAACCTCACCTATCTCGTGCGGGACCTCGCCATCCTCGTGAGCCCGTACATCCCCGTCACCTCCGAGCGGATCNNGACAAGGAGATCGACGCGCTGCGCGTGCGGTTCTCCGGCACGCAGAAGGAGCGCCAGGAGGCAGCGGCAGCTGCCGTGAAGACGGAGGAGAGCCCCGCCGCTATCGCGGCTCGGTTCCGCGCCGCCGTGGACCTGCGCGCGGCGAAGATCGTGGACGTGAAGCGCCACCCCGATGCGGAAAAACTCTACATCGAAACGGTGGACCTGGGCTCGGAGAAACGCACGATCGTCTCAGGGCTCGTTCCCTTCTATAAGGAAGAGGAGCTGCTGGGCCATACAGTGGTGCTTGTTGCCAACCTCAAGCCCGCCGTTCTCCGCGGCGTGGAGAGCCAGGGGATGCTTTTGGCCGCCCAAGCCATGGAGGGCGAAGGCGGGCGGAGCCAGGGAGGGCGAAAGCCCGCATCCGAAGGCAAGACCGTGGAGGTCCTCTTCGTCGACCACGCGGCGCCCGGCTCCCGCGTCGTTCTTGCCGGGACCGAGGGCCCGGCGCCCGCCCAGCAGATCGACATCGACGCCTTTTTCACGATGCCCATCGCCGCCGTGGATTCCCGCGTCATGGTCGGGGACGCTTCCCTCGAATGCGCGGGCACTCCCGTTGTCACGACGAAAGTCGTGAAGGGCAGGGTAAAGTAATCGAGCTCGCCGTCCGCCCGGTCGACCTCTCCGCGTTGGATGAAAACGTCGAGCTCCTCCAGTCGGGTTTCTGGGGTCGATTCAAGGCATCGCACGGCTGGCAGCCGCATTCGTTCAGCGTCTCACTGGCCGGCGGGCCAGAATGTTCCCCCCTTCTCGTGTTGACGCGTCGGCTCGCCCGGTTTTTCACGATCGCCTACGTACCCTTCGGTCCTGCGCTCGACCCGGGGGCCGGGCGCGGGGATTTTCTCTTCCACCTCGGGCAGTCGTTGAAGACCTGCCTGCCGTCCAGTACGCTCCTCCTCAGGTTCGATCTGCCATGGGAGAAGATCGGCGAACCCCCCGTCGCGGCGGCACGCAGCCGGCTCGTCAAAGCGGCGAGCGACATGCAGCCCCCCGATACGGTGATCGTCGACGTCGCCCCATCGCTCGACGACGTGCTCTCCGCAATGAAGTCGAAGACGCGCTACAACATCCGGCTTGCGGCGAAGAAGGGCGTTGAGGTGCGGGATGCAGGGATCGCGGATCTGGGCAAGTGGTACGCACTGTACGAGGAGACGAGCCGCCGGGATCGCATCAGCATCCATTCATTCGCCTACTATAGAGGGCTTTTCGAGACAGCCGCCGCCTATCCTGGAGCGCGGCCGGTGGTAAGGCTCCTGCTCGCGTACCACGAGGGGGATCTTCTGGCCGGCAATGTCGTCGTCTTCTGGAAGACGCGCGCCGCGTACCTCTACGGGGCATCCTCGGGGGAGAAGCGCAACCTCATGCCGACCTACGCGCTGCAGTGGGAGGCCATCCGCATGGCCAAGGACGCCGGCTGCACGAGCTATGACTTGTACGGGGTGCCGCCCCGGCCCGATCCCGACCACCCGATGTTCGGGCTGTACCAGTTCAAGACGGGGTTCTCCGAGCGCGTGCTCGAGCGTTGGGGCACCTGGGACCTCCCGTTCAAGCCCGGCCTGTACGCCGGGTACCGTGGTGCTGAGGCGATTCGCATGTTCTACTTCCGCGGCCTGAAAAAGCGCATGCACAGCCGGCCCGCGGCGGCAGACGCGCCGAAAGCAGGCGCAGCGGGCTGACCCCGTCCCCGTCGGGGGACTTCCGCTTCCCGTTCACATCTTCTTCACACTCGCAACGTATTCTCTGGAGCGTACCCACCGAAGCAGGAGGAACCGTGTCCAGAAGAATCGTGCCCCTACGGCTCATTGTCGATGGAATGTCCTGCAACCACTGCGAAAAGACCATCGAATCGGCGGTTGGCAGCCTCGACGGCGTCACGAAGGTCACCGCGAGCGCCCCGCTTTCCGAGGTCATGGTGTACCACGACCCCGAGCGCGTCGGACGGGAGGGTATCGCCGCGGCGATAACGGCCGCGGGGTACAGCGTGCGTGAAGACACGGCGGCCGCGCAGGCAACTGCTCAGACCGTAGCGCCGGGGCACCACCCTGCAGGAGCGGCCGACGCGGAGACGGCCCGGAAAACCGATGCGGCTCGACCGACGGCCGTCTATCGTTTCCTGGGCTTCCTCGCAATCGTTGCCGCGGCATACCTCATCATCCGCTTCTCCGGCGGTGCCACGTTCCTCCCTCAGGTGACGAGCTCCATGGGCTACGGCCTGCTGTTCGTCGTGGGGCTTCTCACCTCGCTCCATTGCATTGCCATGTGTGGCGGCATCGTCCTTTCGCAGGGGATCTCCCGTGAGGCAGGCGATGCTGCGCCCGCGGCCTGCCCCCCGCGGCCCGGCCTCAAGAGCCGTCTCCTCCCGAGCCTTCTCTACAATGGAGGACAGGTGGGGATGATGACGCTGATCGGCGGAGTGGTGGGAGCGCTCGGCTCCCTGTTCAGCCTCTCCTCGGCCTTGAAGGGCGTCATGCCCGTCATCGCCGGAGCGTTCATGCTGTTCCTCGGCGTGCGGATGCTGGGGATCTTCCCCTGGCTCTCGCGCCTGAAGGTCCGCCTCCCCGGCATCAGCGGTGGGAAGGTCGCACGGGCGGCCGCGGGCCGCGGGCCGTTCGTCGTCGGTCTCCTCAACGGGCTCATGCCGTGCGGCCCTCTGCAGACCATGCAGGTCTACGCGCTGGGCACGGGGAGCTTCTTCGCGGGAGCGATTTCCATGTTCGTTTTCAGCGCGGGCACCGTTCCTCTCCTGCTCGGCTTCGGGGCGATCAGCTCGCTCCTCAGCGCGAAGTTCAACCGCCGCATGCTGAAAGCGAGCGGCGCCCTCGTCATGGTGCTCGGCATCGTCATGTTCGCGCGCGGCATGAACCTCTTCGGCGTCGGACTGCCCTCCCTGGTTCCGCCCCGGGCTGCATCCTCCTCCGCGGCGGTGGCGACTGTGGCCGGCGGCGTTCAGACCGTCCGCATCACGATCGGCGCCAACGAGTATCGGCCCTTCGTCGTGCAGGCCGGCGTCCCGGTCCGCTGGACCATCAACGTCGCGGCCGCGGATCTCAACGGCTGCAACGGGACGGTCACTATTCCCCAGTACGGGATCCGCAAGGTGCTCGTCCCCGGTGACAACCTCGTGGAGTTCACCCCGACGCAGCCGGGGAGCATCACGTATACGTGCTGGATGGGGATGATCAGGAGCACGATCAGCGTCGTGCCCGACGTCACGAGGATCGCCAAGGGCGATCTCGCGGCTCCGCCGGGTCCGTCATACACGACCCCCGGCGGGCAACAGGGTCAGGCGGGCGGGTGCTGCGGGGTGACCCCACCCAGGTTCGCAGGCGGTGCGATCCCCACGGACACGATCCAGGTCGCACGTATGCAGGACGGCTCGCAGGTGGCCGACATCACCGTCGACGACCAGGGCTACTCGCCCGCAGTCATCGTCATGAAGCGTGGTGTGAAGGGGAGGATCCGCTTCACGCCGGGCAGGCTCAGCGCATGCAATGGCGTTGTGAGCTTCCCGGAGTACCAGGGCTCGCTTGATTTGAGCAAGGGCCAGCTCGAAACGCCGCTTCTGGACGTCACGGCCGACTTCAGCTTCCAGTGCGGGATGGGGATGCTTCACGGCTACGTGAAGGTCGTCGACGATACGACAAAGGTCGACCTCGCGGCCGTCAGGAAGTCGGTGGCGGCGTTCCGCCCCCCCGCGGGGTCCGGCGGATGTTGTGGGAAGTGATCCGTGGACAGCCACTTCAATCGTGACCATATTTGATGCAGAAGGAGCACATCATGGCGAATCAAACCCTCGTTCTTGACGTTGAAGGGATGTCCTGCCAGCACTGCGTGCACGCGGTGAAAGGCTCGGTATCGGCGGTCGCCGGTGTCGAGGCGGTCGACGTCAGCCTGGAGAAGAACCAGGTCACCGTCGGCTTCGATCCCGGTCTTGCCACCCCCGTTGCCATCAAGGCGGCCATCGAAGAGCAGGGATACACGGTCAAATAGGATGGACCGACCGGAGCAGCGGGTGCTCGTCGTGGACGACGAGCCGAAGATCGCCGAGGTCGTCGGCTCGTACCTCCAGAGGGCAGGTTACGTCCCGGTGTCGGCGGCAAGCGGCAGCGAGGCGCTGGCGCTGTTCGAGACGCACCACCCCTGCCTCGTGATCCTCGATCTCATGCTTCCCGACCTCCCGGGGGAGGAGGTGTGCAGACGTCTGCGCGCCCGCTCCCGGGTGCCCATCATCATGCTGACGGCCAAGGTCGAGGATCACGATGCGATCCGCGGGCTGGCGCTGGGCGCCGACGATTACGTGACGAAGCCCTTCAGCCCGCGGCAGCTCATTGCGCGGGTGGAGGCGGTCCTGCGCAGGGCTGCCTCCGCGGGCGCCCCGCTTGCACGGTCTCTTTCGTTCTGCAGGGACGACCTCTTTATCGACGTGGAAAACAAGGAGGTGCGCAAGCAGGGGGAGCCGGTCCTCCTCACCCCCAGCGAGCTGCAGATGCTGCTCGTTCTTGCCGCGCATCCCGGCAGGGTCTTCTCCCGCGAGGAGCTCATCTCCCGCGCCCTCGGTGAGGACTTCGACGGCTTCGACAGGACCGTGGACGCGCACGTGAAGAACCTCCGGCAGAAGATCGAGACAGACCCCCATGTACCCTGCTACATCGTGACGGTGCACGGCCTGGGCTACCGGTTCAACGAGGGGGGATCCGCGTGAGCCTGAGGTTGCGCCTCACCCTGTCCTACGCTCTTGTCGCACTCCTCTGCGTTCTCATGGTGGGCGCCCTGGCCAACGGCGTGCTCGAATCGACCTTCCGCGGATACGTTCGCGAGAGTCAGGAGAGGAACGCGCGGCAGGTCGTCACGCAGGTGAGCGCTCAGGCAGGCCGCTCGGGGACCTGGGACGTCGATGCCGTCTCCGTGGTCGGGATGAACGCGCTGGAGCAGGGCATGATCGTTCGTCTATCCGATGCGAACGGCACCGTCGTGTGGGACGCCGCGGTGCACAACAATGGCCTCTGCGCGCAGATGCTCGCCCATATGGCGCAGAACATGACACGCCGCTACCCGCAGTGGCACGGGGCGTACACCGAGAAGTCCTACGAGGTTCGGTCCGGCTTCCAGAATGTGGGGACGGTCACCATCGGCTACTACGGCCCGTTCTTCCTCAACGACGAGGAGCTTGCCTTCCTCACGACGCTCAACCGCCTGCTCCTGTGGATCACCCTGGCGGCACTGGCGCTCGCCGTGGGCGTCGGCACGTTCATGGCGCGGCGCGTCACCGTTCCCCTCGCGCGAATTTCGGCCGCCACGCGGCGTATCTCCCAGGGGGAGCGCGACGTCAGCATCCCCGTGACGACGCGCACGGTCGAACTGGACAGCATCGCATCGGCGGTGAACAACCTGTCCCGCGGTCTTGCGGAGCAGGAGGCGCTGCGTCGCAGGCTCACCGCCGACATGGCGCACGAGCTGCGTACGCCGCTTGCCACGCTGCAGAGCCACCTCGAGGCGATGATCGACGGCATCTGGGCGCCGGACCACGGCAGGCTCGCCGGGCTGCACGAGGAGATTCTCCGCATCTCACGGATGGTGTCGGATCTGGAGAACCTCGCGCGGTTCGAGGGGAGCGCGGCGAACCTCCAGAAGCAGAGGGTGGGCCTTGCGGCGCTCGTGGCGCGGATCGTGGGCAATCACGAGCCGCAGTTCGCGGAGAAGGGAGTCGCGCTGCGCGTGGACGTCGAACGCACGGCCCTGCCACACGCCATGCCCGGAACGCCCTGGGCCGACGTCGATCCCGACAGGATGAGCCAGGCCGTGATCAACCTCCTGTCAAATTCTCTGAAGTTCACCCCCGCCGGCGGCAGGGTCAGCGTCGGGGCGTTCGTCGAGGGCGCCAACGCGGTGATTACGGTGACGGATACGGGTGTCGGCATCGGCGCGGAAGATCTGCCACGGATCTTCGAGCGCTTCTACAGGGCGGATTCTTCGCGAAGCAGGGCGACGGGCGGTTCGGGGATCGGCCTCTCCATCGTGCGGGCCATCGTCGAGGCGCACGGCGGGACCGTTGCCGCGCGCAGCACCCCGGGTGAAGGCTCCGAGTTCCGCATTGTGCTCCCCGCGGCCGGAGATGCTTCTCAGGAGCCCGAGCGCTCGGCTGCTATCCTCCTGAAACGCTGAAGGATCGCCGCGCTGATGTCGGTGCTCTGCACCTTGGAGAGCAGCGCATCGACGTCGAGGCCTGCCTTTTCCAGCCTGTCCCTGGTGTGCCCGAGGTATTCCCGCATGATGTCAGCATCGAACTCGGGGTGGAACTGGACGCCCCATGCCGCGTCGCCGAACCTGAAGGCATGGCACGAGTCCCTGGCGCTCTGGGCCAGGAGGACGGCGCCTTTGGGGAGACGGATCACCGCCTGCGTGTGGCCGGTCTGGACGCTGAGCTTGATCGGAAGACCGCGCAGCAGGCTGTCGTCCGATGCCGGACGCTCGAGTGCCGTCTCCACCGTGCCGTATTCCAGGCCGCGGGGGTTGTCGGCAATCTCCCCTCCCAGCGCGTGGGCGAGGAGCTGGTGGCCATAGCAGATCCCCAGCACGGGGACCCCGTCCCGCTGCGCCCGGCTAAGCCATTCGGCCGAGCGCTCGCTCCACTCCGCACGATCGGTCACCATCCCGTGGGACCCCGTCACGACGGCCGCCGAACATGCATCCGGGGCGGGGAGGGGGTCGCCGGCGGTGACATCGACGACGGAGACCTCGTCCGGCTCCAGGGCCATGCCCATGCGGATCCAATCCTCGAAATCCCCCCTGCGCTCCGCAATGGCGGGAAGGGTGGAGCCGGCCTTGATGATAAGGACAGGTTTGCCGCTGCTCATACTTTCCGGGACTATAGGATGCGGGCCCGGATCAATGCAACCCTGCCCCTGAGCGGCATTCTTTCGGGACCGCGCGAGCGGCTCATATCTGGTAGTTGAGGGTCTGGTTTTTTCCCGAGAGAACGAGGTTCTCCAGGGTGACATCTTCGAGGGCGCGGGCGATTGTCTTTTCAAGAAGCACCCAGACCTCGTCAGTGGGGTGCTGTTCGCCTGAGCCCTTGCGCGGATGCGTGGCGGGTGCCACGTCACCCTCCAGCACCTGGACGATCTCCCGGACGGTGATGGTGCGCGGAGATCGGGCAAGAGTGTACCCGCCATGGGCGCCACGGTACGAGGTGATGAGGCTGACCCCCCGCAGGGGGATCACCAGCTTGCTCAGGTACTTTTCCGAGATCTTGTGCTTGCGCGCGATCTCCTTGAGGAACACCGGCTCCCCGCCGTACTTCAGAGCGAGCTCGTACATGACCTTCAAGCCGTAGCGGCTGCGTGTGGATATTCGCATTCGTCCTGTTCTCTCGGGAAGAGGATAGAACGGGACGGGACGCACGTCAATAAAGCGTCCGCAGGGCGGCCACCCATCCCGCGGGCGTGGCGGACTACCCCAGGGCCTGTGCGAGGTCCTCCGTGAGGTCGTGAACGTCCTCGATCCCCACGGACAGGCGGACAAGGGCATCCGTGATGCCGATCCGTTCCCGGTCCGCGGCAGGGATTGCCGCATGGGTCATCGTCGCGGGGTGACACACGAGTGATTCCACGCCGCCGAGACTCTCCGCCAGGGTGAACACCCCGAGCTTCCGCACGAAGCGGTCCAGAGCGGGTCTGCCCCCCTCCAGCGTAAAAGACACCATGCCCGGAAAGCCCCGCATCTGCCTGCGGGCGATCAGATTACCGGGGTGGGTGTCGGACCCCGGGAAATACACGTGGCCCACGGACGGATGACCGGACAAGAGGGCGGCTACTGCAAATGCGTTGGACTGATGCCGCTCCATGCGGAGTGCCAGCGTCTTCAGACCTCTCTGGACGAGAAAGCTGTCCAGAGGCGACGGCACCGCGCCTGCCGCGTTCTGGTAGAACTTGCAGCTCTGGAAGAGGTCCTGGCGGTTGGTGACGAGCGCGCCTCCGATCACGTCGCTGTGGCCGCTGATGTACTTGGTCGTGCTGTGCACGACGATGTCGGCGCCGAGGTCCAGCGGGGTCTGGAACCAGGGGCTGGCAAAGGTGTTGTCGACGACGAGGAGCGCTTCCGCGGGCTTTATCTGCGCGATCCCCGCGATGTCGATGATGTTGAGGAGCGGGTTCGTCGGGGTCTCCACCCAGATCAGCCGCGTCTTTGCCGTGATGCCCTTGCTGAAATCCTCCACCCCGTGGGCGTCGAGGAACCTGCCCGTGATCCCGTACTTCGCGTAGACCTTGTTCAGCAGCCTCCACGTCCCTCCGTAGACGTCCACCGTGGAGAGCACCTCGTCGCCGGGCTCGAGGAGGTTCAATACGGCAGCCGTTGCAGCGGATCCCGAGGCGAAGCACAGCCCGTAGGCCCCGTTCTCCGCGGAGGCGATGGTGCCCTCCAGCGACACGCGGCTGGGGTTGCCCGTGCGGCCGTACTCCCAGCCTCCCCGGGGCTTTTCCACGCCGTCCTGCTCGAAGGTGGAGGTCATTGTGATGGGGACTGTCACCGAACCGGTGACGGGATCGGGATCCTGGAACTCGTGGATATACCGGGTGGCCGGCCTCATGCGCTCCTCCTCGTGTAGTAGTCGATCAGGTCGATCCGTGTGATGACCGAGCTTGGCACCCCTTCGTTCACGAGCACCAGGGCGCCCGCCCCGCCCAGGAGGAGCCGGTAGGCTTCGGCAACGTCGGCCGCGAGGTCCAGCGTCGGGAAGGGCTTGCCCATGACCGCGCCCACCCTCTGGTTGCGGGGGTCCACGCCGTCGAACACCAGGGCGAGGAGCGTGGATTCCTGGAGGCTTCCCACCGAGGTGTGTCCGTCAAGGACGGGAAGCTGGGAGATGTTGAACCTGTGGAAGAGATCGATCGCCTTCTGCAGCGTGTCATCAGGGGAGACAAAGATGATCTCCGAAAGCTGGCGCTTCTCCCCCAGCACGGCGCGCACGGCCGCCTTGTCCTGCACCGACGGCTCCCAATAGCCGTTCTCCTGCATCCACCTGTCGGAGAATATCTTCGTGAGGTAGTTGCGCCCGGTGTCGGGGAGGAGCACGACGATCGTCCTGGGCTCGGTGAGCCTCTGCGCGTACTTCAGCGCCGCCGTCATAGCGGTTCCCGCGGAGCCCCCCACGAGCAGCCCTTCCTCCCGCGCCAGACGCCGCGCCATGTTGAAGGAATCGCGGTCGCTCACGCGGATCATCTCGTCGACCATCTGGCGGTCGAAGGTTTTGGGAATGAAATCCTCCCCGATGCCTTCCACCTTGTAGGGGCGGGGAATGTCGCCGGAGAGGATGGAGCCCTCGGGGTCGGCGCCCACGACTACCAGCCGCGGGTTCCTTTCCTTCAGGTAGCGGGCCGTGCCGGAGATCGTGCCCCCCGTGCCCATGCCGGCGACGAATACGTCGACCTTCCCTCCGGCGTCTTCCCATATCTCGGGGCCCGTGCTCGTGGTATGGGAGAGGGGGTTGTTCGGGTTGACGAACTGGTTGGGCCGGTAGGCTCCGGGGATCTCCCGCGCGAGCNNCCCGATCCGCTACCATATTGTAATTCTCAGGAGAGTCGGGAGGGACGTTCGTGGGGGTGACCACCACTTCTGCGCCGTAGGCCCGCAGCAGGCTGATCTTGTCTTCGCTCATCTTGTCCGGAAGGACGAAGATGCATCGATAGCCGCGCGTGGCAGCCACCAGGGCGAGCCCGACGCCGGTGTTGCCCGCCGTGGCCTCGACGATGACGCCCCCCGGCTTCAGGAGGCCTTCGCGTTCCGCAGCGTCGATCATTGTCACGGCGATGCGGTCTTTGATGCTTCCGCCCGGGTTGAGGTATTCGACCTTGGCGAGCAGGGTCGCCGTGAGGCCCTTGCCGATCCTGTTCAGCTGCACGAGCGGGGTTTTCCCGATCGCCTCGAGGATGTTGTTCTTGACCCGTGGCATTTCATGCCCTCCTTAAAAAATACTACTGAAACTGTCAAGATGGTAGTTATTAGGTAGCAATGGGCTGGACTATTGTCAAGAGATCAATCACTATTAATTCCATGGAATTTGTATCATCGAGTATTGACACATGAATCTGAAATCTGTAGAATTACAACCAATACTATCGCTTTGGTAGTGTATAATACATTGCGGAGAGGAGAGAGTGATGAGTGAGCAGAAGAAACTGAGGTTCGAAACGCTGGCGTTACACGGCGGCCAGGAAGTGGACGCAACCACCTCACGCGGGGTCCCCATCTATCGGACGAGCTCGTACGTGTTCCCCACGACGGAGCGTGCGGCCAACTTGTTCGGGCTGAAGGAGCTCGGCAACATCTACACGCGTCTCGGAGGTCCGACGGAGGACGTTCTCGAGCAGAGGGTGACGCTCCTCGAAGGCGGCGCGGCATCGGTGACGGCCGCCTCGGGAACCGCGGCCATCTACAACTCGATCATTACTATCGCCCAGCAGGGCGATGAGATCGTCTCCGCGAACAACCTCTACGGTGGGACCTACACGATGTTCGACGCCATCCTCCCTCAGTTCGGCATCACGACGCGCTTCGTGAAGTTCGACGACCTGAAGGCGTACGAGAAGGCCATCACCCCGAAGACGCGTGCCATCTTCGTGGAAACCATCGGCAACCCGTCGCTTGACTTCGTGGACATAGAGGCCGTTGCGAAGATCGCCCACGATCACGGTCTGCCCCTCATCGTCGATGCCACCTTCACCACCCCCTATCTTCTGCGAACCATCGAGCACGGGGCGGACATCGTCGTGAACTCCCTCACCAAATGGCTGGGTGGCCACGGTACGGCTATCGGTGGAATCACCACAGACTCGGGCAAGTTCGACTGGAAGGACAAGAAGTTCAAGCTCTTCAATGATCCCGACCCCAACTACCATGGCCTGAAGTGGGCGCACGATCTTCCCGCCGGCCTGGCGCCCATTGCCTTCGCTTTGCGTCTGCGCACTGTGCCTCTCAGGAACCTGGGCGCGTGCTTGTCTCCCGACAATGCGTGGATATTCCTCCAGGGCATCGAGACGCTTCCCATCCGTATGGAAAAGATCTCCAGCAATGCCCTGGCCGTTGCGCAGTGGCTGAAGAAGCACCCCAAGGTTGCGTGGATCCGCTACCCCGGGCTCAACGAAGACCCCTCCTACACCGTCGCCAGCAAGTATCTGAAGAGGGGATTCGGCGGCATGGTCGTCTTCGGCCCCAAGGGCGGAAAGGCGGCGGGAGAGAAGTTCATCAACTCGCTGAAGCTCGTTTCCCACCTGGCGAACGTCGGGGACGCGAAGAGCCTCGCGCTGCACCCCGCCAGCACGTCGCACTCGCAGCTCACCGAAGAGCAGCAGCGCGAGGGAGGGTTGACCCCCGAGCTCGTGAGGCTTTCCATTGGGCTGGAGCACATCGATGACATCAAGGATGACATCGAGCAGGCTCTGGCAAAGATATAGGGAGGCATCAGGAATGGGAATCAAGGCAAATGTGCTCGAGCTGATCGGCAACACCCCCCTTGTGCGCCTCAATCGGGTCACCGACGGTGCAAAGGGGGAAGTCGTCGCGAAGCTCGAATCGCGCAACCCCCTGTCCAGCGTCAAGGACCGCATAGCCCTCGCCATGGTGGAGGACGCGGAGAAAAGGGGGCTGCTGAAGAAGGGCAGCGTGATCATCGAGCCCACCAGTGGAAACACCGGCATCGGGCTCGCGTACGTCGCCGCGGTGAAGGGGTATCGTTGTATCATCGCGATGCCCGAGAGCTTCAGCATCGAGCGAAGAAAGCTGCTGAAAGTGCTGGGGGCGGAGCTGGTGCTCACTCCCGCGCAGCTCGGCATGAAGGGCGCGGTGGAGAAGGCGAAGGAGCTGCTGGAGTCCACGCCGAACGCGTTCATCCCGCAGCAGTTCGAGAACCCGGCGAACCCCGAGGTGCACCGCAAGACGACCGCTGAGGAGATCTGGAAGGACACCGACGGCAGGGTGGACTTCGTCGTTGCCGGCGTCGGCACGGGCGGGACCATCACCGGTATCGCCGAAAGCCTGAAAAAGAAGAAACCGAGCGTGAAGATCGTGGCGGTGGAGCCGTTCAAGTCCCCGCTGCTCTCGGGCGACGGCCCGCACACCCCGCATAAGATCCAGGGCATCAGCCCCGGATTCATTCCGGGGGTTCTGCGGCGCGAGCTCATCGACGAGGTGATCAAGATCCAGGAGGAGGATGCGGGCATCACCGCACGCCGCCTGGCGAAGGAGGAGGGTATCCTCGTGGGCATCTCCTCGGGGGCTGCCGCATGGGCAGCGGTCCAGCTTGCCAAGAGGCCTGAGAACGCGGGCAAGCTGATCGTTGTCATCCTCCCCGACACGGGGGAGCGCTACCTCAGCACCTGGCTCTTCGAGGACGCCTGAGGCATGTCCCTGCAGATGTCGACACGGGGCCGCTATGGGCTTCGGCTCATGGTGGCCCTCGCCATGCACTACGGCAACGGAAGCAGCCTCCTCAAATCGATCGCGGCGCAGGAGGAGATCTCCGAGAAGTACCTCGGCCAGATCATCATCCCGCTGAAGTCCGCGGGCCTCATCATCTCCCACCGCGGGGCGCACGGGGGCTATTCCCTCGCGCGCCCTCCCGAGGATATAACGGTGAAGGACGTGGTGGAGGCCATCGAGGGGGCCATAGCCCCCGTGCCGTGCGTCGATCCCATTGCGGGGGCGAGCGTCGGCGAATGCGGGGAGAATCCGTCCGGATGCGAGCGCGCCACGACCTGCGTGGCCACTCACGTCTGGCGCAAGTTGCGCGACGACATCGTCTCCTCGCTCGCCTCCTTCACGTTGAGCGCCCTGGCGAGCGAGGCTCGCGACCTCGGCCAGGGTTCGGAGAACTACGTGATTTAGGAGGCGCTGTGCCAAAGCGCGTGATCGTCGGAATGAGCGGGGGAGTGGACTCCTCCGTCGCAGCATATCTCCTGAAAGACGCCGGCTACGACGTGCTGGGCGTGACGATGAGGATCTACTCGGGAAAGCCCGTCGACGGGCCGGTCCCCGATTCCTGTTACGGACCCGGCGAGCCGGGCGACATCGCGCAGGCGGCGGCGATCTGCGCGAAGCTCGGGGTGCCGCACACGGTGGTGGACCTCCGCGACGAGTATCGCGCACTGGTGCTGGACTACGCGCGCGACGAATACCTCAGTGGCCGCACCCCCAACCCCTGCGTCCTCTGCAACCAGAAGGTGAAGTTCGGAATGCTGCTGGACAAGGTGAGCTCGGAGGCAGGCATCGAGTTCGACCTCTTCGCCACGGGCCATTACTGCAGGGTGGTTCGCATGGAGGACACCGGCCGCTTCGCCATTCGCACCGCCGCAGACCCCGCGAAGGACCAGTCCTACTTCCTCTGCATGCTCACGCAGCACCAGCTCGGCCGCGTGCATTTCCCGCTCGGCGGCATGCGAAAGCCCGAGGTGCGTGAGCTGGCGCGCGCGGCGGGACTTTCCAATCATGACAGGCCGGAGAGCCAGGACTTCGTCTTCGGCGGCTACCGCGCGGTCGTCAGCGCGCCGGAGAAGATGGGCACCATCACCGATGAGCGCGGCGAGGTCATCGGACAGCATAAGGGGATCTGGGGGTACACGATCGGGCAGCGCAAGGGCCTGGGCGTCGGCGGGACAGGGCCGCTGTACGTCACCTCGATCGACGCTGCAACCAATACGCTGGTGGCGGGACCCGAATCGTCGTTGTACCGCCGTGAGCTCATTGCGCGCGACGTCAATTGGGCGGCCGTGCCCGCCCCCTCTGAGCCTCTGCTCCTTTCGGTGAAGATCCGCTACCGCAACCCCGCGGTGCCCGCCACCGTCCAGGCGATGACGGACGGCCGCGTCCGCGTCACCTTCGACGAGCCGCAGCGGGCCATCGCGCGCGGCCAGTGGGCGGTGTTCTACGACGGTGACATCCTCGTTGCAGGTGGCGTCATCGACACCTGACGCCTCCCCCCCGTGGTGGACAGAGCAGGGGTCTCTGGCTACACTCCCCGAACGGAGGAGCACATGGCGGCCAAACCGCTCCCCTTCACCGGGGACCAGCTTTCGAAGATCATCCGCACCTACCCGACCCCCTTCCACATCTACGATGAGAAGGGCATCCGGGAGAACGCACGTGCGCTTGCCCGCGCTTTCTCATGGGCGGAGGGGTTTCGAGAGCATTTCGCGGTCAAAGCCTGCCCGAACCCCCACATCGTGAAGATCATGAAGGAGGAGGGTTTCGGCACCGACTGCAGCTCCCTTCCCGAGCTCCTCATCTCGGAGCGCCTCGGCATCGAAGGCGAACGGATCATGTTCACCTCCAACGATACGCCTGCCAACGAGTACGCGAAGGCGCGGCAACTGGGCGCCATCATCAACCTCGACGACATCACCCACATCGACTACCTCCAGGAGCACGTGGGGCTCCCCGACCTCCTCTCCTTCCGCTACAACCCCGGACCCCTCCGCCAGGGCAATGCGATCATCGGCACCCCCGAGCAGGCGAAGTACGGCTTCACCCGCTCGCAGCTCCTGGAGGGCTACGCTCTGGCGCACAAGCGGGGAGTGAAGCGCTTCGGACTGCACGCGATGATCGTTTCCAATGAGCTCAAGCTCGATTACCACCTGGAAACGGCGCGCATGCTCTTCGATCTCATCGCGGAGATCACGGAGACTACCGGGGTGAGGATCGAGTTCGTGAACCTCGGCGGCGGGTTCGGCATCCCCTACAAGCCCGACCAGACGGCGATCGACTGGGAGGAGCTGGGGCAGGGGATTCGCAAAGTGTACGAGACGCACGTGCGGGCCCGGGGGCTCCATCCCCTCAGGCTCTGCATGGAGAGCGGACGCGCGATGATGGGACCCTACGGGTGGCTCGTGAGCACGGTGCTGCATCTGAAGCACACGTACAAGGACTTCGTCGGGCTTGACTCCTCCATGGCCAACCTGATGCGGCCGGCCCTGTACGGCGCGTATCACCACATCACGGTGATGGGCAAGGAGACATCTCCCGCTGACCACGTGTACGACGTCACGGGGTCCCTCTGTGAGAACAACGACAAGTTCGCCATCGACCGCGCGCTCCCGAAGATGGACAACGGGGACATCGTCGTCATCCACGACACGGGGGCCCACGGCTACGCTATGGGCTTCAACTACAACGGCAAGCTGCGCTCCGCGGAGCTGCTTTTGAAACCGGACGGCACGGTGAAGCAGATCCGACGCGCGGAGACGGTCGACGATTATTTCTCCACGGTGGAGTTCCCCACTCCCTGACGCGATGGACGCTCCCCAGGGGTTCGTGCCCGG
Source organism: Spirochaetaceae bacterium (assembly GCA_003141795.1). Next base: position 19,665 of record PLNO01000193.1, read on the forward strand.
GCTCGCCCTCGGGCGGATGTTCTATGACGAGGTCGCCAGAGAGGTCGTGGAGAACGTCGTGCAGCCCGGCTCCTATGCTGCCGGATTCATGGGCAAGGGCTCGGACGTTCTGGGCTACGATTCGCCGACCTCCGCTGACCACGACTGGGGACCGCGCTTCCTCGTCTTCCTTGCCGACGGAGCGAGCCCTGCGCTTGCCGCTCGGTTGGACGCGGAGTTGAAGCGGGCCCTGCCAAAGACCTTCCACGGACATCCGGTGAGCTTTCCCGATCCCGACCCTCTCGAATCCGGCGTGGACTCCGCAGAAGGTTTCGACTCTGACGCCGTCCACCACCTCGTGCAGATCACGACGCTCCACGAATGGCTCGTACGATTCCTGGGAATGGATCCGCGGGGGGGGATGGGAAGCCTCGACTGGCTTACGTTCCCCGAGCAACGCCTCGTCGAGGTCACCTCCGGTGAAGTCTTCCACGACCCGCGTGGCGAGCTCACCGCGGTGCGGGGCATGCTGGCCTATCATCCGCGCGACGTGTGGCTGTACCGCATGGCCTGCCAGTGGCAGAGGATCTCCCAGGAGGAAGCATTCGTCGGACGCTGCGCGGAATCAGTCGACCTGCTGGGGATGAGGCTGCTCGCCGCGCGGGTGTCACGGGACGTGATGAAGCTCGGCTTCCTCATGGAGCGGCGCTACGCGCCGTACGATAAGTGGCTGGGCACCGCGTTCGGCCGTCTGGCATGCGGCTCGTCCATGATGCCTCGACTGCTTGCGGTACTGGACGCTCGCGATTATCCGACCCTCGAGAAGAGCCTCGTGGAGGTCTATCGAGCGCTCGCGGGGATGCACAACGGGCTGGGCGTCACCGGCGCCCTGGACACGACCCCGCGGAGCTACCTCTCCCGGCCGTACCTCGTGCTGCGCGCCGACAGGTTCGCCAATGCGCTGCTGCACGCGATCCGTGACACGACCCTCACGAGGATCCCGGTGCGCATGGGCGCCATCGACCAGTTCATAGATTGCACTGACTACATCGAGAACGTGGGGATGTATCGCAAGACGCTGAGCCTGTACCGCTGAGCGGGCCGCGTGATGGCGATGCCGGCCTTACAGGCCGTCACGGCGCCGCCCCCATAGGGCGGTCGCTCACAACAGCGGGCCTACAGGCCCGCTGAGACCATGTCGCCGATTTCCGACGTCGAGAACCCCATCTTGCCGGCCGCCATGCTCTTCATCTTCCCGATCACGGTCATGACGGATTTCTCCACCGCCGCGGCTGCCACCGGCTGGCCGATCTGATCGAGCAGCATCGCGCCGGCAAGTATGGATGCCACGGGGTTGATGACGTTCTGGCCCGTGTACTTGGGTGCTGAGCCGCTGATGGGCTCGAACATCGACACGCCCTGAGGGTTGAGGTTCCCGCCGGCAGCCACGCCCATGCCGCCCTGGATGATGGCTCCGAGGTCCGTGATGATGTCGCCGAACATGTTCTCCGTGACGATCACGTCGAACCATTCGGGGTTCTTCACCATCCACATCGTGGTGGCGTCGATATGGGCGTAGTCCGTGGTGATGTCGGGATACTCTTTCGCCACTTCCATGAAGGTGCGGTACCACAGGTCCTGCACGTAGGTGAGGACGTTCGTCTTCCCCGCCATCGTCAGCTTCTTGCGCTTATTGCGCTTGCGGGTGTACTCGAAGGCGTACCTGATGCACCGCTCCACGCCCTTGCGCGTGTAGACCATCTCCTGCATGGCCACCTCGTCCGGCGTCCCCTTCTTGAGGAACCCGCCGACGCCGGTGTACAGGCCTTCCACGTTTTCCCGCACGATCACGAAATCGATCTCCGCCGGTCCCTTGTTGGCGAGCGGCGTCTCCACGTTCGGGTACAGCCGCACAGGACGGAGGTTGATGTACTGGTCCAGCTCGAAGCGTAGACGCAGAAGGATGCCCTGCTCGAGGATGCCCGGCTTCACGTCCGGGTGTCCGATGGCGCCGAGGAATATCGAGTCGAAACCCCGCAGGGTCTCGACGGCGTTCGGCGGGAGGGTTTCGCCCGTCTTCAAGTAATTCTCCCCGCCCCAACCGAACGTCGTGAATGCGAGAGGTATGGAGAACTTCTTCGAGGCCGCGGTGAGGACCTTCACGCCTTCACGAACGACTTCGGGCCCTGTCCCGTCGCCGGGAATGACTGCAATCCTGCTCATGTGCGGACAGTAGCCGGTGCACCCGGCTCTGTCAACCAACTCACCGTCTGCTCGATGACCTTCCCGCCCTGCGCGCCGGTGAGGAGGAGGTGCGTGGCGCCTGCGACCACGACGTGCCCCTTCTTTCGCGCCCCGATCCTCCGCTCGATGAGGGGGAGCACCGACTGGGGAACCGCCTGATCGGACGACCCGATGATCGTGAGCGTGTCGGCCGTCACCCTTCGGAGGCGCCTGACGGCCATGCGTTGAAGCCGCAAGAGCGACGCCGCTTGCGCGGGGTAGCGCCACTTCCAGTATTCCCGCGCGAGCACCTCGGCGTCCCTGTCGAAAGGGACCGACGGCTCACGGAGCGGCCAGGGAACGCGACGAATGAAGAGGGCGAGCAGCGGAGTGATCGGAAGAAGCGGGTTGCGCGCCCGAAGCGCCGGTGCCAGGAGCACCATGCGGCCCACGGCGAATCGCGAGGCGAGGAGCACGGCGAGGATGCCGCCCATCGAATAGCCGACGACGTGCACCGTGTCGCACCGGGAGCGCAGGTTCAACATTGCATCCGTGGCCTCGCGGAGCCAGTCCCGCCATCCCGACTGCATGAAGTCCCGTCCGTTCGTACCGTGGCCGGGGAGCCGTGGGGCGCAAACGGTCAGGCCGCGGGCGGCAAGCCCTTCGCAGAGCCCCGCCATGTCGCGCGTGGAGCCCGTGAATCCATGGAGGAGCAGGGCCCCCTCCCTGCCGCCGGGGAGAAGGCGGGGAAGCGCGCTGGGAACGACCGTCGTGTCACCGGGGATCCTGCTGAATATCATATCGCGAAAAATATAGTCCGTAGCGGCGGCTCAGGGAAGCGACGGCGCTTTGCCGTGGAACGGGTGCCGATCATCTGCCGATCTGGTAGAGCAGCGGCACCAGGAGGGGAACGCTCAGGGATAGCACCGCACCCGACGCCATGGAGAAAGGCACCGCGTCGGGACCGCAATGCTTTTCGATCAGCGGCAGGGTGACGTCCATGCTCGTCGCAGCGGCCGCTCCGATCGCCAGATGGGGAAAGCGGGTGCGGGAGAGGACGGGGATGAGCACCATGGCCATCGATTCGCGGAGCATGTTGGAGATGAAGGCCACGGCACCCGTGGCAGGGCCGTCGAGCCGTGTAAGGATGACCCCCGACAGCGAGTACCATCCGAATCCCGAAGCAATGGAGAGGGCCGTGCCGGCGGGCATGCCGAGGAGAAAGCCGACACCCGCTCCGGCTCCGAGGGTTCCGACCATGGTGGCAAGCGGAAGCGCGATGAGGTGGGGGTGCGTGACGATCTCACCCCATCGGATATCGGTTCCCCCCAGTCCGATCCCCACGATGAGGAGAAGCGCATAGAGCAGCCACGTGATGAGCGACTCGCCCGTTGCCCCGGGAAAGAGGGGGAGGAGCAGCCCCGTGAGGAACCCCGCCGCGAGCACGCCGATGAGCAGTGCGGGGTCGCGGAGCAGACACAGCCCGCCTCCCCGCCGCGCGTCGGAACGCGGTGCAACTCCCGCACGCGCCGCGAGCAAGGAGAACACGACGAGCAGGACGGCGAGCGTGCCCGCAAGAGTCGCGGTGGCGAACGCCAGCGCGGTCAGGCCGAGTGCACCCGCGTTGTCGATGACCTCGCGCGTTCGCCCGATGCGAAACCCCATTGTCGCAACCATGGCCATCAGCGTGAGCATGCGGAGTCGGGAAAAAGGGGGGAGGGAAGAAAAGCGTCGGAGAGCCGGGATCCTCCCGAGGGCGACCCCGCAGAGGAGCGCCCCCGGTATCGCGAGGAGCGGGAGAACCTGGCTCATCCGACAGAATGCACGATCGGTCTCTGCTACATTCCCAGAAGCTTGCGGTTCACCATCTGGTCGAGCCGTGCGATCTGCGTACCGGTGCCGTTGACCTTGTCGTAATCCACGTGCACCTTCAGGAGCTCCGCCGGATCCCCCTGGGACAGGGTCTTGGCGATGCCCGGCTCACGATCCCAGAGCGCGGCCATCATCTTGTTGCACTCGGGATCAGCGGCGATGTCGTGCGCCTTCTTCTCCGCCATGCGGTAGTTCTCGATGTTCTGGCGGATGAAGTCCATGCGGATGCGCGTGCTGTTCTCCTTGCCGGGTGCCGTGTCGGCGCGGAGGATGTGGTTGTCGAACTCCGCGTGCCCCTGCCAGCCCATCCGGTCCAGGAGCCAGAGCGTTGCCACCATTTCTTTGATCCCGTCCATGCCGACGAGCATGGGCAGGTCATTGTCGAACTGGCCGGGCTTCTGGTTGCCGACGTGGAGGAAAAACAGCTTCTTCGCCTGCACCACCATGGCAACGGCCACTTCGGCGGTGAGGTTCGTCATTCCTTCGTGCTGCAGGACCTCGGGGTTGACGCCCCAGAATGAGGGGTCGTTCAGCATGGCGATGAGCCCCAGGGCGTGGCCCGCGGTGGGTACGTACATCTCCCCGCGCGGCTCGTTCGGCTTGGGCTCGATGCTTCCGTGCCGGATGCTGCCGTTCTGTTCCTTGATGTAGCGCTCCGCAAGGTTGAGGCCGTCGATGAGGTACTGGTAGTTCCTCTCCCAGGGCACGGAGAACTGGCACTCGAAGCCGTCGCGCGCGACCCAGTAGGTGAGGTATTCACCGCCGAGATAGTTGCCGATGCGGATCGTCCGCATCACCTTGCGCGCGGCGAGCAGGCGGATCTCGGGATTGGGGTTCGTGAGCCCCCCGTTCCTGAACAGCGGGTTGCCGTGCAGGCTGCACGTGGCCATCATGAACTTCAGCTCCGCGGCGTCCAGCTTCTCCTTGATCGTGCGCAGCGTCTTGGAGGCGGGGCTGGAGGGATCGAGGTCGTCCTCCAAGTGGTGCGGGTCCCAGGCCACCAGGTCATCGTCGTGCGCGGAAGTATAGTCGATCAGTTTCTCTTCCCTGGCCTTGCACAACAGGTCGGCAACCTCCACCGACGAGACGCGGTCCATGATCGAGGGACCGAACGGGTCGCCCACGGGGTTGGCGACGCACCAGAACGGCATCGAAAGCTTTCTCAACTTCATCAGGTTCTCCCTTCCGTCCGAGGAGGCTCGCAGGCCTCGCATTTATTGGAGTCGATGGACAACACGCGCATGAGCCCCAGCGGCTTTCCACACTGCCTGCATTTCAGCCGGTAGGGCCACATCAGCTTGCGCTGCCAGATGACCACGGCGACTGCCGCAGCGGCCACTGCCACGAGGTAAATGTCGGCAACCCCGTAGTGATTGAAAAGCCACGCCGCCACCCAGGCCCCGATGATCACGGCCGTAAGGGAGAGCGTTGCTATCCTCTTGCGCTCCGCGGCGGCCTTGAACCGTCTCTGGTACATGTGGAAAACCCAGAGCCCGACCATGGGGACGAGCAGGACCTTCAAGAGAAGTGCTGAAATGGCAGTTTGTTCCACGTATGCTCCGTAGGATTGGCAGTGTAGCGGGCGGCGTACCCGGCGTCAATCCGGCTGTGGCGCCTCGCCCCGGTTCATACCCTCTTGACGCAATGTTCGATGCGTGCTATTTTAAGTAAGTAATCGATCACATACTTAAAAGGACGCCAAATGTGCGGACCAAAGGAGAACCAGTTCATGCGGAAAACGACAGTAGCCTTCCTTCTCTCGGCAGTATCCCTGGGCGCATGCGCAACCGTCGCTGCGAGCGATGTGGCGCTGAAGACCGAAGCGCGGACCGTCCCCGAGTTTTCTTCGATCGTTCTCAACGGCATCGGTACGGTTCGCGTGCATCGCGGACCCCGGAAGGTCCTCGTGACCCTGAATGCCGACCTTCTCGATCGCTATGAAACGATAGTCAAAGGCAAGACGCTGATGATAGGGTTCAAGTGCGGCATCGGGACACTGAGGGCCATGCGGAATGTGAAAACATGCGAGGTGGACGTCACGGTCCCCGAGCTCGATAAAATCGAGCTCAACGGCAAGGGTACGATCATCGCCGACTCGTTCTCAGGCTCGAGCATGGACATCGTGCAGAACGGCGCGAGCACGCTTCAATGCGATCTTGCCTACGAGACGGTCAGGCTCAACGCAACGGGCGCAGGGTCGATCGCGCTTCGCGGCTCGGCCTCCAAGCTGGATGTCCGTTCCACGGGGAACGAAAAGATCGAGGCTCGCGATCTCGTCGCACGAGTCGCCCGAATCCGCGTGAGCGGTGCCGGAAAGGTCACCGTGAGTGCAGAGGACGCGCTCGATGCCTCGGTCAGCGGTGCGGGGAGAATCCTTTTCTCGGGGAATCCCCAGGTCACCCAGCGCGTGTCGGGCGCCGGCACCATACAACGGGCCGGCTGACGGGAAGGTCGGGGGGAAAATGGGCACGGAGAGGTCACGCGCGAAGCTCGGAAGGCCCGCCAGAGTCCCGGGCGAAAAACACACGAAGGAAAAGATCTTCGACGCGGCAGTCGATCTGTTCGCCGAGCATGGCTACGACGCCACATCGGTCAGGCAGATCGGCGCGGCCGTGGGCCTGACGGAGAGCGCGGTCTACCGGCATTTTGCCGGCAAGAAAGCGATCCTCGATGCGGTATTCGCCTACGTGGAAAGCCGGATCTACGCTCCGCTGCCCATCGGAGGGAACCAGGGCGAGAAAGAAGGGGATTCGATATTCAGGAGCCTGCTCATGCCGGTGCCCCGGATCATCGAGACGAATCCGCTGGTCGTGAAAATCGTGCGTATCATGTACGCAGAGATGCATCACAACGCTGAAATCCGTCGCTACTATCGGGAAGAATACGTGGAGAAGGCTGACGAGCTCATGGAAGGGATATTCAAGGAATCCATTGAGAAAGGATTGATCCGCGCGTGCGACCCCCGAGCCCTGGCCCGTGTCTTCAACGCATTCCGCGCGGAGTGGGCCTTTCAGAGCTTCATCATGGATCATGAAGCGCCTCCTGACGTCGGCGCGCTGCAGCGGGACCTGGAAGCTCCGATCCGGCTTTTCGAGGACCTGCTCGTGCCGGGGAAAGACGTCCCCTGACGGGAGGGCCGGTCAGCGCCAACGTTGACCCATGGACGGACCCCGGCTATCTTGTTCGCATGCATCCCCCCGACCCCCGGCCCTGCATCGACGTCAACGACGGAAAACGGGTCGTTCCGGCAGAACCGGGGACGCCGATCCTCTTTGCCCTCATGCGCGAAGGGATCTTCCTCCCTTCGGCCTGCGGGGGCAGGGCGAGTTGCGGGCAGTGCAGGGCGCGGATCACCGCTGGGGGCAGCGATCACGTCCCCGAAGAGATCGCTCTCATCCCGGAGGCGGACCGGGCCCGTGGGATGCACCTGACCTGCCAGGTGCGTGTCACCGGGAACACGCGCATCATCGTGCCCGAGAGCTCACTCGGAGCGGCGCAGTATCAAGCCCATGTGGCCGCCGTCCGGGATCCTGTCCGCGATATGCGTGAGGTCGACCTCCATCTGGATGCAGCGGAGATGCACTTCACGGCGGGCCAGTACGTGCAGCTCCTCCTCCCCGGGAGCGAGCGCGCCCCACAGCCCCTCTATCGTGCGTATTCCATCACCTCCCCGCCGTCGCGGCCGGGCCTCCTCTCACTCCTCGTCGCACGGGTGGAGGGCGGAACGTGCTCGACCTACGTTTTCGAGAGCCTGCACGAGGGCGACGCGATCACTGTCAACGGGCCGTTCGGCGATTTCCATTTACAGGGAACGGACAGGCCCGCGCTGCTGGTGGCCGGCGGATCAGGCATCGCGCCGATGCGGAGCATCCTCATCGATGCCGGAGAGCGGGGACGGGAAAAGGAGCTGACGCTCTTCTTCGTCGCTCGGACACGGGCGGACCTCGTATGGTTCGAGGAGGTGCGGGCCCTGGAGGCGCGTCTGCCGCGTTTCCGATTCGTTCCCCTCCTCTCCCATTCCCGCGCCGACGACGGGTGGGAAGGGGAGAGGGGAGGCATGGCCTCGGTGCTCGCCAGGCTGCTCCCTCGTCTGGACGGCCACGAGGCGTATCTCTGCGGGGGACCCGGCATGATCGACTCCGCGATCGGCGCGCTGCGCTCCCGGGGGATCGCGGAGGAGAGGATCTTCTTCGACAAGTTTTCCTGATCCCGCCCAGCACCCCGGAGGCGATTGCGATTGCTTTGAGGCCAGAGCGGCTGTATTATCGGATCGGGAGGTGCGTATGGCAGTCAATCTGTACCTATCGACGATTCCTGAAGCACTGATCGCTTCCATGCTGACACCGATGGATTTCGGTTCCTACTACGCCGTGGGCATGGAAAAGAAGACCCGGGGCCAGGCCCAGTACCTGAGCGTGAACCGCGGGTTCTCCAGCGACTACTTCCCCATGGCGGATATCGACAGCCGGTGCGTTCCGCACGCCAACGGAGAACCGAAACACTCGGTGTACCTGTCGATCTATCGCGTCCTCGAGCATGTCCCTCTCAGCGCCGTAGGAAATCTCTACCTTGCAACGCGCGACGGCAGGGTGCTGGAGATCGCGCCGACGAAGACGCTCCCGAGCTTCCCCAAGGCGTTCCGCTTCTACCAGGAGATCTGTCCCGTGTCTCCGCGCGTCGTGAGCGGCCTGAACCCGCGGGAGTTCTGCTCGTTCATGACGGATTCCAAGCGGAGCATCCACGTGCCCAAGCTCTTCTTTGCGGAGCTCGACCTGGGAGAGCTCGCGGAGAACCCCGAAACGGGCAGCGTGCGCGACCTCCCGTACCCGAACATCGAGCACCTGAGGTCCTGCATCACCGAGCTCAAGAAAGACCCCGCGAAGGGGACGAAGACGGTAGACAGGGCTGCGCCCGTCGAGTTCCCCTACAGGATGGTGCAGAACGGTTTCTTCCTGGGGGACGCCAAGGAGATGCTCTACTACCCGATGCCCTCGGAGAAGGAGCTGCAGACCACGCACTACGTATGGTGGAGGTCGGCGCTGGGCTGAGATCGGACGAGTCGACTCCGTGAAGGCCGGCACCCTGCCGGCCTTCCGTGTTTCCAGGGGGGGGGCGGATGCGTGACGCACTTGCGCTCCACGGCGGGGAGAAATCGGCAAAAGTTCCGTTTCCCCCGTGGCCTCAGTTCTGCGACAGAACGCTCGTTGACGTCCTCGAGCCGCTGCGCGATGGCCGCGTAGCCTCCTGGGCCGGGCATAGGGGTGCCGACCTGGAGCGGCATTGGGCGGCATGGCTCGACGTCCCCCATGCGGTGAGCTGCTCGAGCGGGACGGCGGCCCTGCACATGGCGCTCCTCAGCCTGGGCATCGGACCCGGGGACGAGGTGATCGTTCCCTCCCATACCTTCATCTCCACGTCGCTTGCCGTTCTGCAGGCGGGAGCCGTGCCCCTGTTCTGCGATATCTGCGACGACCAGACGCTGGATCCCCGTGGCATCGCACCGCTCGTCACCCCCCGCACCCGCGCGATCATCGCCGTGCACCTCTTCGGCATCGTCTGCGACATGGACAGGATCCTCCAGGTTTCCCGCGAGCATTCCCTTTCAGTGGTGGAGGACTGCGCGCAGTGCATCGGCGGTGAGCATCGCGGCAGGAAAGCGGGGTCCCTGGGCGACGCCGGTTGTTTCAGCTTCTCCCAGTCGAAGCATCTCTCAACGGGTGGTGAGGGCGGCATGGTCGTCACGCGGGATCCCGTCGTCGCCCGCACGTGCGTGTCCCTGCGGGATTACGGTCGGGAGGAGGACAGCGCGTCGTGCACGGCGCACGTGCGCCTCGGGTACAACTATCGGCTCACGGAGCTGCAATCGGCCATCGGGCTTTCGGAAATGACGCGGCTCGACTCGTGGAACCTCCCCCGACGCCGCGGCTATGCGCGCATCTACGATCACGCCTTTTCCCAGCTCTACGGGGTGCGCTCGCTCCCGCTCAACAAGCCTGAGCGGATGAACGCGTACTGGAAGTATCCGCTGCAGCTCGACCTGGACAAGCTCTCCTGCGGGATCGAGGAGCTCCGCGAGGCTGTCGTGGCGGAAGGGATTCCCGATGCGGGGAGCCTTTGGCCCGAGACTTACGACGAGCCGCTGTTCAAGGACCGCCCCCCGACGCGCTGCGCGAACGCGGAGGCCGTGAGGGGGCGCAGCGTCGTTCTCGGGCTCCCGCCGAGCTGGGAGAAATCCCATATCGAGACCTGTGCCGCCGCCGTGCGCAAGGTGCTCCACGCGTACAAGAGGTGAGCCCGCGGCGATCCGCATTTGTGCCGATGGACCGGGCGCGCATTCTCGTCTATCATCCACACCATGAAAGTACGAGACGTCGACATCGAAGTGGAGTGCGTCGCGCCGGAGGATGCCGGGGCGGAGTTCTCCATGCCCGGCGAGGCGGAGACGCTGAAGGCAGGGGCTGAGGAGAACGTGATCCGCGCCGCCTACGCCACGGGGATCGCGGCGGCCCGTGAGCGCGGGGCGCATTCCGTCGCACTGCCGGCGCTGGGGATTTTCGAGGGGCTTTCCCCCGTTATCGCGGCGAAGATCCTCGTCCAGGAGGCCATCAGGGTGGCACGCGCGGGCGGCTCCGGCCTGAGCAAGGTCATCCTCTGCTGCCCCGACCGCGACGCGTACGACCAGTTCGCGAAGACGGTCAACGGCTACCTCCGCCACCTTCTCGATGTCCTCATCTGGGGCCCCTTCGTGACGGTCGATGCTATCATCGAAGTCCCGACCGGCGTCGTCCTGGTGAAGAGGAGCAACCCGCCGCTCGGCTATGCGCTTCCCGGAGGGTTCGTGGACTACGGGGAGAGCCTCGAGGCCGCGGTGCGCCGCGAAGCGATGGAGGAAACCGGGCTGGAGCTGCAGGACTTGAAGCAGTTCCACACCTACTCGGAGCCCGCACGGGATCCGCGGTTCCACACGATCACCACGGTGTTCAGCGCCCGGGCTGCGGGCACTCCGCGCGCCGGAGACGATGCCGCTGAGGTGCACGTCGTGCCACGCGACTCCCTGGCCGGCCTCAGCTTCGCTTTCGATCATGGGCAGGTGCTGAAGGAGTGGGTCCGCCGTTCCTGAGCAGGCACTCGAAGTCCTCGTCGGAGCACGCGGGGTTGATCCCCAGCCGGGTGAGGCAGAAATCGTAGCGCACGGGATCACCCGGTTGGAACCGGGCGAACCCCGCCGTGATCTCGATCGCCGTCTTGAGTGTGGGGGTCGAGCGCGCGGTGAGCCCGAGTGCCCTGGAGATCCGGAACATGTGCGTGTCCAGCGGGACGACGAGCTTCGCCGCAGGCACGGAGTGCCACGGCCCTGGGTCCACAGCGTCGCGACGCACCATCCAGCGGAGGTAGAGGTTCAGCCGTTTACAGGCGCTGCCGTCCGCGGGGGAGGAGAGGAGCGACGCACACGCCGCGGTTCCCCCCGCATGGCGGCGCAATCCCTCCACAAACCGTGTCAACCCGGGGAGAACCGTCTCGTCACCCGGGTCGATCCCGGCAGCGAACATCGCCTCCAGGGACCCGTGCTCGGCAAGGGCACGGCGCACGGCCATAAGGAGCGCCGCAACCTCCGCCCCGCCGGTGAACCTGTGTCTGAAACGTTTGAAGGCTTCCGTCAGATCCCGGTCTGACGCCCTTTCAAGCGCGGCTCGGGGGGAGCTGTTCAGCTGTGACCCGCTCGGGGCTTCTCCGATGCCTCCGAGCGCATCGAGCACCCGGTCCACGCTCACGAGGATCTGCGCGACCCGCCCATAGGCAAGGCACGCGGAGAGGAGCCCCGCGATCTCCTGATCGCGAGGATCCGAATAGCGGTAGACGATCTCCAGGGGATCGGGATGGACGTACGACCGTCGGTTGAATCTCCGATACAGCCGGGCGAGTCCCTCTTCGAGATCGGAAGTCACAGCCAGCGCTTCAACCTCCGAGGGCGCGCACGTAGCCGTCGATCTTCTCGATGAGCCGTGCCGACTCTGTGAGCTTCTCTTTCTCCCGGTCAACGATCTCCTTCGGCGCTTTGTCCACGAACGAAGCGTTGGCGAGCTTCGCGCGCGTGCGCTGGATGTCCCCCTCCGCCCGTTCCTTCTCCTTTGCCAGTCGCGCCATTTCCCGCGGAACGTCGATCGCCTCTCTCAACAGCACGAAGACTTCGAACCCCTTGCCCGCGGCGGCGATTGCGCCCGGTTCCGTGGGCCGCGCCTCCCTGAGGTCGAGCGTGCGGATCCCGGCAAGGTGGGCGACGAGCCCCTGGTGGCTCTGGAAGTTCTCTCTGGTATCCGAGCCCTTGTCCGTCACGACGGCGACGTCGATCTTCTTGTCCGGTGCCACGGTGAACTCGGAGCGGATCGTGCGCACCGCCCTCACGAGGTCCTGCAGGGAGGCAAAACGCGCGGCGATCTCGGGTGAGTCACGCGACGGATCGAACGCCGGGTAGGGCTGCGTCATGATCGAGTCCCCGTGCGAAGGAAGGGTGAGGTAGATCTCCTCCGTGATCATGGGGAGGAAGGGGTGGGCCAGACGCAGCGACTCCTCCAGCAGGGAGAGCAGCAGCGTGACGATCCTGTCCTTCTCCGCGTCGTCGGAACCGAGTGAGAGCTTCGCCGCTTCGATGTACCAGTCGCAGAAATCGTTCCAGATGAACTCGTACACCGCCTGCGCGGCCTCGTTGAACCTGTAGCCCTCCAGCGCCGCACGCGTCGTTGCCGCCGCGGCGTTCAGCCTGTGGCGGATCCACACGTCGATGTCGGTGAGCGTGATTAAGGAGATGTCCAGCAGAGTTCTCCCCTCGAGGTTCATGAGGAGGTAGCGCGACGCGTTCCAGATCTTGTTGGCGAACCGCGAGCCGAGCTTCACCGACTCCTTGTCGAAGTTGACGTCCTGCCCCTGGGCGCAGAGGAACGCGATGGTGAACTTCAGGGCGTCCGCACCGAACTCGTCGATGATCTCCAGGGGATCGATGCCGTTGCCGAGGCTCTTGGACATCTTGCGGCCCTGCTTGTCGCGCACGAGCCCGGTGATGTAGATGTCCTTGAACGGCACCTCGCCCATGAACTCCAGGCCCATCATGATCATGCGGGCCACCCAGAAGAAGATGATGTCGTACGCGGTGATGAGCGCCGTCGTCGGGTAGAACCGCGCGAGGTCCGCGGTCTTCTCGGGCCAGCCCAGCGTGGAGAACGGCCAGAGGCCGGAGGAGAACCACGTGTCCAGCACGTCGGAGTCCTGCTCGATCTCGGTGCTGCCGCACTTCGAGCACGCCGTGGGATCGGTGCGGGAGACCGTCATCTCACCGCATGCGTGGCAGTACCACACGGGGATGCGGTGCCCCCACCAGAGCTGGCGGGAGATGCACCAGTCCCTGATGTTGCGCATCCAGTTCGCGTACGTATTCTCCCACCGCTGGGGGTAGAAGCGGATCTTGCCCTGTTCCCATGCGGCAAGCCCCTTGTCGGCCAGGGGGCGCATGCGCACGAACCATTGATCGGAGAGGAAGGGCTCGATGACCGTGTTGCACCGGTAGCAGTGCCCGACCTGGTGGGTGTGATCCTCTTCCTTGATGAAGAGCCCCGCCGCGGTGATGTCCTCGATCACCTTCGCCCGTGCCTTCTGGACGGTGAGGCCACGGTAGGCCTCGGGCACGTTCTCGTTGAGCTTCCCGTCGGGGGTGAGGATGTTGATCTGGGGGAGTTTGTGACGCCTGCCGATCTCGTTGTCCACGGGATCGTGCGCGGGGGTGACCTTCACGGCGCCGGTTCCGAAGGTCATGTCGATCTCCGCATCCGCGATGATCGGGATCTCCCTGCCGGTGAGCGGGACGATGAGCATCTTCCCGACCAGCGGCAGGTACCGACCGTCCTCGGGGTTCACCGCGACGGCGGTGTCGCCGAGCATCGTCTCGGGCCGCGTGGTGGCAATTGTGATGGAGCCCGTGCCGTCGGCGAACGGGTAGCGGTAGTGGTACATCTTTCCGCGCGTCTCCGTGTGCTCCACCTCGTCGTCGGAGATCGCCGTGCGGCAGGAGGGACACCAGTTGATGAGGTAGTTGCCGCGGTAGATGAGACCCTTTTCGTAGAGGGAGACGAACACTTCCCGCACGGCGCGGGAGAGCCCCTCGTCGAACGTGAAGCGCTCCCTGTCCCAGTCGCAGGAGGAGCCCAGGCGCTTGAGCTGGCCGATGATGATGTCGTGGTGCTCGTGGGTGACCTTCCACGTCTCCTCGAGGAACTTCTCCCTGCCGATGTCGAGCCGGTTGGTGCCGCGCTTCTTGAGCTGCTTCTCCACGACGTGCTGGGTCGCGATCCCCGCGTGGTCCGTGCCGGGCACCCACAGCGTGTCGTCCCCGATCATGCGGTGGTAGCGCACCTCGATGTCCTGGAGGCTGTTGTTGAGCCCGTGTCCCATGTGCAGGACGCCCGTGACATTGGGCGGCGGGATCACCACGACGAAGCGTCCCGCACCCTTCTGGCTGCCCGCGGGGGCGGTTGCCGAAGGACTGAACAGACGCTTCTCCATCCACCGCTTGTAGATCCGGTCCTCGTAACTCTTGGGGTCGAACGCTTTGCTCAACTCGATGGCTTTCATTGCACGCGGATCATAGCAAATGCGCACCCCGGTATCAATTGACGGCAGCGTGCGTTGACAGCGGCGTGCGCCAATCGTAGCATGGCGTCCATCATGGCAGGCAAAGTGTTCGTCTTCGGAAGCATCAATACGGATCTCGTGGTGTACGTCGAGCGTCTGCCGCAGCCGGGGGAAACGGTGACGGGTGGCGCTTTCGCATCGTACCCAGGCGGCAAGGGCGCCAATCAGGCGGTGGCCGCGGCGCGCGTCGGAGCCGCAGTGGAAATGTTCGGCTGCCTCGGCGACGATCTCCTGGGAACCGAGCGGCTGCGGAGCCTCGCGGAGACGGGGATCTCCACGAAAGGGGTGCGGGTGCTCACCGGGGTGAGCTCGGGGGTGGCGCAGATCGCCGTGGATGCCGAGGGTGAGAACACGATAGCGGTGGCCCCGGGCGCGAATGCCCTGTTCAGCGCTGAGGGGATCAGCCTGCCCCGCAGCGGGCGGGGTGGCACGATGGTGTCCCTTCTCCAGAACGAGATCCCGCAGGAAGCGGCGGAGAGCCTCGTCATGACTGCGCGGGAGGCCGGGCACGTGGTGCTGTGGAACCTCGCGCCCAGCTTCAGCCGTCGGCCTGCCGATGCGGCTCTGCGCGCGGTGGATTTCCTCATCTGCAACCGCAATGAGCTGGCCGCCCTCACGGGCAGGCCGCCTGCCGGCGGCGATGAGATCGAATCGGTGGTTGCTGACGCGCGTCTCCCGCTTGCGTGGGGAGTGCGCAACATGATCGTCACGTTGGGTCGGAGGGGGAGCCTCTGGGTGTCCACCGCGGGCGTCGTTCGCCAGGAGGCGTTCCCCGTGGAGGCTGTCGACACCGTCGGCGCCGGGGACTGCTTCTGCGGAGTGCTGGCCGCGGGGATCGCGGAAGGACGCGAGGTGCCCGAGGCGCTGCGCCGGGCGTCCGCCGCGGCGGCGATCTCGGCAACCCGCAAAGGCGCCCAGACCTCGATGCCGTCCCGCCAGGAGGTCGAAGAGTTCCTCAGATCACGGGCAGGGTGACGGTGACAAGCGCCCCTCCGCGCTGATCCGGCCTGTTGGCCGCGCTGATCGAGCCGCCGTGCAGCTCGATGATGCGTCGGGCGATGGGCAGGCCCAGCCCCGCGCCGTGCGCGGTGCCGCTCGTGAAGAACGGCTCGAATATCCGTTCGACAGGATCGGTCTGGATTCCCTTTCCCGTGTCCGCGACCTCGATGACGGCGCGTCCCGCGCTGCCGCGGCGTACCTTCAAGCTGAAGGAGCCGCCCTCCGGCATGGCGTCCCTGCTGTTGCGGAAGAGCTTCTCCAGGCTTGAAAGCATCAGCGCCTTGTCCACACCGACGCGGGCATCGTCGGGCATGTCGGTGCTGAAGCCGATGCCATAGGTCCTGCAATCGACCCAGAGCATCGCTTCGAGCTCTCTCAGCAGCTCACGGAGGCTCACGGGACGGCGGACCGGCGCGAAGCCGTCCGTCAGGTAACGCGCGACATCGGAGGCGTGGCTGATGAGGCGGTCCATCTCCCTGTCGATGTAGGTCCGGTACTTCTCCACGCGCTCGTCGCCTGAAATCTCGCTGAGGCGCGCCGCGTATCCCTGCAGGGGAATGATCGACCGCTCCAGCTCGTGGAGCATCGATCCTGCGACGAGCGCCCCGGCGTGCGCCCGCTGGGCGGCGAGCACGTCGGTCGAATGCACCGTGAGGTCCTCTTCGGCCTGCGACAGCGCCACCGCGAGGCGCGTGTTCTCGATCGCAATGCCCGCCTGCGCGCTGAACATCTCCAGGAGGAACTGGTCCGCGGTGGTGAATCCGCGCTCCGCTTTTCCGGCGGGCGCCTTCTTGTTGATAGCCTCGATTGCGCCCAACGTGCCGTTTTTCACCGAGAGCGGCACGCAGAGGATCTGCCTGCTCGTGTAGCCGCTTGCCGCATCGATTGCGGCGTAGAACCTCTCGTCCTTGGACGTGTCATTGCAGATCACCGGCCGCCCGTTGCGGTACACCCATCCCACGAAGCCCTTGTCCCGGGGAACGTCGAGGTCCCGCACCGCATCGGCACCGGGACCCGTGGGCATCAGGATCACCAGAGTGTCCCGCGCGTGATCGTAGACCGTAAGGCTCGCGCTCTCCGCTTCGACGAGCTGGGCGGCGAGCACGAGGATCTGATTGAGGAGGTCGATGAGATTGTAGGAGCTGTTCATCCGCACGATGATGCGGTTGAGCGCCGCCATGCGCCCCTTGGCAGCATCGGGCGGCGCGGCCTTCTGGATGGCCAGGGCTTCCTGGACCTGGCTCTCCTGCAGGAGCTTCATCTCCGTGAGGATTTTACCAAGGTAGAACTGGTCGCGATTGTTGTACTTCGTGCGGGCCACATCGAGGAGGAAGCCGGTCGCGGTGAGGGCCCCGGATTCATCGCCGAGGACGGTCTGCATCTGGCGGGCAAGACCCCGTGTGAGGTCCTGGCTGCTGATGTATCCCTTTTCGAGAAGAATGTCGCCCAGGTATTTTTTCATGACGTTTCTCCTCTAGAGTATAGCGCCGGCCGGCGGCGCAGGAAAGCGACATCTCCTACGGTGTGCGCCCCATCCCCGGAGAGGAATCCGCCGCGGGTGCGACGGTGGTGAGCGGAGCGGGAAGGGGGGTCTGGCTGAGCCGTTCGATCCTGTAGATCACCCAGTCGCCGTTGTCACGTTTCATCCACACGCGCTCCGCGACGCTGTTGCCCTCCGACCGCGGCATTTCGTCCTTCTGCGACCCCGCTTCCGTTTCCGGTGGAGAGGCAGGCGTCCACTTGTCGTACGTCACATTGAACACCGGGGACGGCTCTCCCTGCTCCTCAGTGACGACGAGCGATGTGACGCCGTAGAGGGCCTGCGGGCTGACGAGCGCCGGTCTGCCCCGGCCGTCCCAGTCAGCCGCGGAAACGATGTTCGATCTGCCCCCATAGCCCTGCGTCACTTTGGAGGTGACATAGAGGGTGGTTGTCGCATTGATATCCCCCTTGCCCGCCTTGCCGACGACGCATGCCTGCATGGTCATATGGTCCAGCGCGTTCATGCTCGTGTAGAAGGTGGTGACCACCTTCTCCGCCGCGTAGCCGCGCGTGACCCGGGGGGCGAGCGCATTTTTGAGCACGCTCCCGAAGACGGCGCTGACTGCGATCACGATGGCGACAATGACGGCGATGAGCTTCCAGTTCTTCTCCCAGAACATGCGCCGCTTGAAGCTCCGTGCCGACCCCGTTTCCTGCGAGCGCATCTCCGAAAGCGCGCGATCCTTCCGTTCGGCGCTGAGGGGGATGAACAGCGCAACCGACTTCCACGCCTCCATGCTCGTCGCCCATTCGGAGAGGTCCACGGGGCCGCGCTGTGCCCTGCCCAGGCCGGCCATGACGAGATCGGAGACCTCGGGAGCGAGCTCGGGCACCGCACGCGACGGCGCGGTGATCGAAAGCTTCCGCGTCTGCTCGTGCAGCTCCTCCGCATCGGCGCCGGTGAAGGGAAAACGGCCGGTGATGACGCGGTAGAGGATCGCGGCGATCGTGAACGAGGCGCGCTCTTCGTCGCGGAGATCGGGATGGTTGAGGCTCTCGTAGCTTTCCCTGTTGAGCTCGAACGTGCGCATGTCCCTTATTTCCGCGCAGACGGCGGGAGGGAGAAAGAGCACGCCGCCGGCGTCGGTGAAGAGGACCGCGTCCGATTCGATCGGAAACCATGCCCCGCCGCCGGCGGGGAGGCGCCTCAGGGCGTTCACCAGACGGGACACGAAGGGGAGCGCCCGGGCGAGCGGCAGGCTCAGCACCTCCTCGAGAGAGGTCCCCTTGACCAGCGGTCCGCAGAGAAAAACCTCTCCGTCGCGCTCGACCACGCTCTGAAATCGCCACTCGTGCACGGCCCCAGCGTCCAGGTTCCATCCGGGAGAACCCTTCGCGGAGAGGATGCGCGTGAGGGCCTTGCCGCGGGCGTTGTGCCCCACCTGCACCGCAAGATGCGTGACGCCCTGATCGATCAGCTCGATCGCCATGAGGGATGTCCTTTACTGCCGCTGCTCGTGGAAAACGATTGCGCTGAAGATCTCGATCCACGCATCGGGTGATCTCCACGAGTCCTTCTGCAGGCCCGCCTTCATGCACGTATGCTCGAGGAAAGTCTCCCTGTCCCACCCCTGTTCGGTCGCCACCTGGGGGAGGAGCAGGCCGGAGCGGCCGCCGCTCCTGATCATGATCCCGTGCACGCCGACTTCTATGGAGTGCACGTCCCTGATCCGAACGAACGGGGAGAGCACGGAGATCTCCACCCAGATCCTTCCCCATTCACCCGGGGAGACCGGTGGGAACCGCGGATCCTCGAAGGCGCTGGAGCGCGCGACCTGTTTGATCGTTTCGATGAGCGGGTCAGCCGCGGTGATGTGGCCGATGCAGCCCCGCAGGGAGTCCCCCTCCTTCAGAGTCACGAAAGCCCCGCACGGCTCGGAGAGCATCGGGGTGGCGGCGGGATAGCTGGGCTGCCGGCAGGAAAGCCGCGAGCCGATGGCTTCCCGTGCGGTCTGGAGGAGAATGCGCTTGTCGTGATCCGTCAGTGCAAAGGTCATTCCATTGAGGGGGCGGCAGTGTCGATGCTGACGCCTGCATAATGTACGATCCGCGAATCGTCGGTCTCCGAGCTGCGCGAGCTGGTGCGGGCCAGGATCTCAACCGTGCAGCCCGCGCCCGCGAGGGAGAGCACGGCGGCGATCCCCGCCACGCAACAGGCGCTGATCTGCCGCTTTTCCGCGGCGGAAACGATCCCGCGCCAGTCGCCCCTGGTGAGGAGCGAATCCATGGCGGCGCTCTCGGCGTCCGGGTCTTTGCCGGTCATGTACGACGCCGTGTTTGCGGATACGATGAAGGCAGTATAGTCCGCGCTGTCGGCGAAGGTCAATCGAAGCGCCCGCGCGAGCGCCGTCACCGTCGCCATGCGGGCATTGCCCACGAGGATCGGGACGATGGACGCTCCAGGGAACAGCCGGCTGATGAAGGGGA
>PLNO01000004.1 GCA_003141795.1 Spirochaetaceae bacterium
CAGGACCCTCTCCTTGATGAACCCGTGACAGAGTGTTAGCTTTCGTCTGGCTGTTATGCACTATTTTGGAATACAGGTCTTCACGGGGGCCGAGGAAAAGTTCGTCACCACTGTTCGCCGGTCAAAATCCATGAGCGGGATCGATCTCGTATGGCCGCGGAGGAAGCTGCGCATCCGTCGGCGCGGCACTTGGCGCGATTCTCTTGCCCCGCTGTTCCCTGGCTACATCTTCCTGCGTGCGGAGACCGTAAAGGACAACGTCTTTGAGGCGCTGCGTCAGGTGCCGAGGTTCGTCCGATTCCTGCCCGCGAACGACAGGATCCTGCCTCTGGAATCAGGCGATCTCCAGACCGTCACGCATTTCCTCTCCTTCGGCGAGGTGGTGGACAAATCGAAGGTGATATTCGACGAGAACCGCCGCATCAAGGTCATCTCCGGCCCCATGATGGGGCTTGAAGGGCAGATCGTGAAGGTCGACCGCAGGAAAGGCCGTGCCCGTGTGCGCTTGGAGCTCTACAAGAACTCTTTCGACGTGGATTTCGGGTTCGAGGCACTCGAGCAGAGCCTGCCGTCAACGACAGAAACGGCAGTAGGGGCGGTCCAGCCGCACCCTCCGGCAGATTCTGGGACCGCTTAGTCGGTCTCCTCTTCGGTCTCGTCCTCGCAGCAGCAGGAGTTTTCGGGGCAGAACCAGTATGAGCCTATGGCAACGCCGCCCGGTCTTTGCTCTGATATTGGACGGCCTTGCCGGCAGCTTCCTCATAGAGTGCTTCCGGTGCGATATCCAATTCGCCTTCTCCCCAGACTATGCTCCCAAACTCGATTCTGAATTTTCTCAAAAAATCGACGTCATGCAACCTATCAAAAACCGTGCCTTTCTCCATATATTTTGACAAGTCCACGCTTCCATCTGACCCATCCTCGAGTGGCGCTATTGACGCCAATGGTTGCTTGCGTGGGGCGCGCTCCCAGTTACGCAACAGATCAGACTTGTGGGGTGGTCCATGATCCGGCATAGACGAAAACACCGGCACCTGAGGGCGTCAACGAGATCAGCACTTCGGGTCACCAGTCCGGACCGGCTTCCGCTTGTCGAGTTGGTGATTGCGGCCACGGCGCGCTCGATTGACGCGGTGCTCGTGCACCGGGATCCACACATGTCGAAGTGGATCACGTGGTCGGCGGCGGTGAGATTCAGGCCCACGCCACCGGCTTTGAGAGCGACAGCACGAAAATGGCGGGTCGTCGTCGCAGAGCTCGGCCAGGCGCTGGAACTTCCCACTGTCCTTGGGATCCCACAGGGCGTCGCCCGCGCCACTGGGAGGGATGGATTCAGATTCGGCCCCGCGTCTTCTCGTGGAGCTGATCGAGGACTACCCTCAGGACAAGTATGGTCCCAGCTGCGTGATTCTTGGGTATACTAATGCTGGAAGGGCGCTGCACGTGTAGTGCGCCTACTCCGACCGAATGATCGTCAAGATCGTGACGGTCTACGAGCCCGATCCGGACGGATGGATCGAGATGCGGATCCGCAGGCGGGGACAGGAGACACAGATGCCGGAGAAACTGGTCGACGCCAAGGTTACCTACACGGTGGAGTACGACGGACAGGTTTATATCGTGGAGCACGTTCCCGCCAAGATCTCTCAGGAGACCGGCGAGCAGTACTTCGCGCCAGAGACGGTGGAGCGAATTCGTGTCTTGATCAAGAGTCGGCGCAAGCCCGACAAGGTCATCCAGACACCTGTTTACGAATACGCATGAGCTGACGCCCAAAGCCTGACGTCTCAGAGGGCGAAGACGGAGTTGAACGAGTTGACCGTGCCGGCGGAAGTAGCGGGAGCACGATTCGCCGTCGGCCAGCCCCGCCTACACTCCCGCCGGCGCGATGGCTCAGGAAACAGCCGTGGGAACGAAGGTGCCTTTCACCGCCGCCACAGACCCTCGTGGATGCGGCCCCGCTGGCGGCAACGCCGACCGAGGAGCCACGCCAGCCGGCAGATTCGGGAACCGCTTAGTCGGACTCCTCTTCTTCGTCCTCTTCTGCCGATTCTTCCGTGCCTGCAAGAAACTTCGGATGATTGCCCGCAATCACGACGGTGATCTCACCGCGCACAGTGGCATCCTTGAACTCGGCGCAGAGCTCGCTCAAGGCGCCCCGGTGGATCTTCTCGAACTGTTTCGTGAGCTCCACGCACACCGCGGCCTTCCTGTCGCCGAACACCTCCAGGGCGTCTGCAAGCAGCTTGTACACGCGGAAGGGCGACTCGTAGAAGATCATCGTGTGGGGAAGCTCTTTGTCCATATCCAGGAACCTGCGCCGCGCCCCGGACTTCTTGGGAGGGAAACCCTTGTACGTGAAGCTCGAGGTGGGGAGGCCCGAGGAGAGCAGGGCAGGCTCGATTGCCCCCGCCCCGGGGATCACCTCGACGTCGATTTCTTCCTCGAGGGCTCTGGCGATGATCCGGTAACCTGCATCGCTGATGCCTGGATAGCCGGCATCGGAGCAGATACCCACAGATTCCCCTGTCTTGAGGAAGCCGATGATCCGTGAGCCGGCCTGTGCCTCGTTCTGCTCCCGGTAGGAGATGATGGTGCGGGGGCTTGCCACGCCGTGCTTCTCGAAGATCTTCCGCGTATGCCGGGTATCCTCGCACGCAAGGATCTGAATCTCTCCGAGGACTCGCAGCGCCCTGAGGGTAATGTCCTCCATGTTGCCAATGGGCGTTGCGATGATGAAGAGCTTTGCCACTATCCTGCCTACAGCGCCTTGGCCGGCAGCGAATACGTATAGCGCACGCCCAGCTCCAGGGCCAGCAGGAGCTTGTTGTTGCCGAGGATGGGCTGGAGGATGGCAGACTGCACCGGGGGTCCTGCCGGAGTGTACGCCTGTGGCGAGTTGAAGTCCCCGCCGATATCGAACACCACGCTAACCTGGAAGTCTCCCAGTTGCTTCTTTGCGCCCGTGTGCAGAATGAGGTACTGCTCCAAGACTTCGTTGGGGGTGACGTCGAAAAGCTCAATCCTGTAGGGAATGTCGGACCACGTCGAGTAAATGTTCCACGGGTTGTCGGGAGATGATGAGCCCTTGATGACGTATTCGAGATGTGACGAGAGCTGGAACTCCCAAGGCGTGCCAGAAAATGGCTCATAGTCATAGGTCAGCCGGAAAGCAATCGCGTTTTCCCCCCACTGAAAACCGACGTTCGAATCGCGCGGATCGATGATACTACCGTTGAAAACGACTGTCGGAAGGTACATGTACTCGTACGGGATGGTATTGACGCTGGTGGAGTCAGAATACGTGGCCTCGTATGTGTACGCCGTTGCCCCGCCGTGCCAAAAGCCAATTGTCCCGAAGGAGAATTTGTAACTTCCACCGATGGACCATGCAAACTTGTCAAGGTTTGATGAATAGAGGCTGGGATCCCACCACGTTGTCAGGAAATTGAGGTTGATGTCATCGACGAGGAACTGAGCCTCAGTGTACAGGGGCCCTGACTTGTAGTCCGCAAAGAGACCCATAAGGCTGTTGTCATTCGAGCCGCCGCCCTGCGTCCAGGGGTTGGTTCCCTGCGTCAGCAGCGTATTCGTCAGAATGGAGGGCAGGGGACTCAGGAAGTAGTTCGCGTCAAAAGTGCGAAGGTAAACGGAAGACTCTTCGTATCCGACGCGCAGATCTCCCAGCTTCACCGCAATGAGCCGATAGTTGACGCCCTTGTCGCTCCATTTCGTGCCGGGGGCCCAATCGTAAGTGTTGGAGGAGCTCATGTTCACGCTGATCCATCGGCTCTGATACTGGATGAGGCTGTCCTCGTAGGTAATAGCCATCCCAAGGGTGGCGCGCGCTTCAGGGTTCAGGAACACCTCGTAGGGCGTGTCGATGGTTGACCGGGCGGGGATGAAGCCACCTTCGAACGAAAGCCCGCCGAAGTGAAGCCTTGTGTAGCCCTCGTCAAGGAGGAAGTACTGGTTGCCGATCTTCGACATCCAACCCTCTGTTGCTGCGTACTTCCCGTCATTGGTAACCCGAAAGCCTGCGCCGAAGTCGACGTACGGGGAGGTGTAGTCAAAGCTGAAGACGCCGAGGTCATAGGCGTTGCCCGTTCCCGCGGATTGGTAGTACTGCCCCATGGTGTAGCCGCCGCCGAGCTCGGCGGAAAGCGTGAGGCCGTAGAAAGGTGCCGAGGAATCCTGCGCCGCAAGCTGCGGTAGAACTGTCGCCGCAAGGAGCAGCGCACTGAGGAGTGTTCGCTTCATCGCTCAATATATGACACGGATTCCCCGAAGACTCCAGCACTGAGTGCGACTTCTGCCCAGAACGTCTGAGTACCGGCCGCATAGTTTTCCTGCAGGTAGAGGGTCGGCTCCACGGAAATACGCAAGAACCCGAAGGGGAGGGCCGCGGCCTTGAAGCCGAGAGACCACGTGTCGACGTGGGGAGCGTTCTCGATGGTTGAAGAGGACTGAT
This sequence comes from Spirochaetaceae bacterium, assembly GCA_003141795.1. The sequence continues at coordinate 4,472 of PLNO01000004.1, forward strand.
AAGGGATGAGGAGACTGACAGAGTTGCCGCTCCCGTCGGTCATGCGGGAGAGGTAGCGTACGTTAACCGTGGCGTCGAGCCATTTGATTCCCGTGAGCCGTGCGGAGAGCTCCACCCATGTGGCGCCAGGGCCGTAGGGAGAGGTGAGAGGCATATAGACAGGCCCGCCGTCGAGGAGATAGTCATAAACCGCTCTGGCATTTGGGTCATCAAAATTCCCCCAGAGGTAGTGGGTGGAGCCGAACTCGGCACGGAGATCGATGCGGATGGTACCATCGACGGCGAGGCCATAGCCTGCGGAGAGTATGAAAGCGGGGATTGTCGGCACGCTGGAGTCTGCAACTCCGATGCCTGTGACGTTGATGTCGTCGACACCGGCCTGACCATTAATAAAGAGGCCCGGCAGCGGAACCCACGAGGCATCCGCGACGAGCGTCATGTTGTTAGGAACGATACTGGCGTTATGCCAGCTGAAGACGGGGAAGATGTCTGCCAGGGTGAAGGAGTTGTTGGCACGCGAGTAGATCGCTTGACCGGATATCCCGAGTCGTACCGTGTCGAAAGCATATTCGTAGCGGTGAACAGCAAGGAGTGTGACTGATGATATTGGGTCATCAAGCCCCGCTCTGTTCTCGAGTGTGGCAACGAGTAGATCGCCGGTGAGCCGCCCTAAAGGCAGTCGGAGCCGAAGGGCGTCAAGAAACGGAATCAGGGAGGAAGGAAGGAGCGAGTGCTCCGTGGGTCCCATCTGCACCCTTTCTCTTCCCAGCTCAACCTGGAGCGGTTTGAAGTCGTACCACGCGATTCCGCGCATAATGTCCTGATTCTCCAGGGCGAAAGGATTGCCCGCGGCGCTTTCCCAGAGATTTGTTACACTAAACGGCTCCAAGAAATACTCGCGCTGGATCGTTGCATTAATGGCAAGCTCGAGGCGCTCGTCGCGTGCATAGTCGAGCTGGATCGATCCAAGAGGCGCTCGGTCCAGAAAGAGTCGCCTGAGATCCAGAAACTGCTCCGATGCGGAGCGCCCGGGGTCCATGCTTACATTTTGAGTCCGATAGTAGGACTCAAAGCTTGCAGAGGCCGAAGCGGAGATCCTGTCTTTGGAAGGATCAAATCTTAGGACCCGTGTCCGATACGATTGAAGAGCCGAGCATAGATCCATCGGGGCTGTCTGTTCGAGCCTGTCAGCGTTTAGGGAGAGCTCTGCCTTTGAGACAGGGTAGGAGGAGACGGGGAAGACCCTTCCAGCCTGTTGGTAGAGGCTTGCGAGCTGATCCACCTCAGGGGTACCAGGCATGAAGAGGGTTTGGGCATCTACGGGCAACGTAGAAAGGGCCAAGACGACAGGGATGATGACAGCGCGGAACATTGAGTGGCGCATTCTCGATCCTCCAAATAGTCAACGCTCTGGAGTTGGCCGTCCTCGGCGGACAGGCTTGCACTCGCGATGTCGTGCAAGACACCCCGACGACTCTTTTAATACTCCCACATCGAGTAGTAAATCAAGGCCGATTGTCGGAGAGGCCTGAAATTCCCGCTTCGGACAAACACGACTACCAGTGCGTGTTGCGTCAAACCACGCTCCGAAAGCAGTAGGGCCAGGGAGCGCCGAATCCATCGGTGCGAAAATGCTACATAAGCCCGGCAATCTCCTATCTGCCTCCTGGGTCTCCCCCGGAAGAACGTACGTCCGACTCATAGTCGGGATTGCTGCAGGCATTTTGGCGTTCTTAATGTGGAAGTCACAATGGAACACGGGCGCCGTAATCCTCTATCGACGGAAGGTTACCTCATTGGTTATCAGGCACACTTAATCGCGAACATGCTTTCCCGATACAAGACGATTCGCCCACCCCGCTTTTTTTGGACATCGACTATGCAGTCCTGTCCAGTTTCAGCGTTCCGCCACAGGTAAACGAGCTGCCCTTTTTATTGTAGAGGGCGGCAATTTCGTCGCTCATGGACCCTTACACTATCTAACATGATGGTCTTCGGCTTACGAAGCGAAGCGTGGGACAAATATACGCAATAGCCAACTGACAAGACCCGGCAGATTACCGCTTGAAGAACCGGGCCGCCAATGATACTTTCAATCTACATATTATGACCGAGAAAAACTATCAAGACTCAGACTACGATGCCCAAAAGCGTAGAGATAACGATGCCATTTCACTTTTGGACTTGATTGCAGTTGTAACAAAGCGGAAGCGGCTGATAATAGGCATGACCGTAGTTGTTGTCGTTTTTGTGGTCGGGTTTCTTGCGATCTCCGCACTCCTTCCCTCCAACTCCCGATGGAATCGTCTTCCTACGAAATACATGCCTTCTGCAAAAGTATTGATCCAAGACAACTCATCCGGTTCGAGCATCTCATCCCTTCTGGGACAGGGAGGGCTGGGTTCTCTTTCGGGGCTACTTGGGAGCGCAAGCTTCGCAAACGTCAGCTCGAGCGCTCAGCTTGCTCAGGCCCTCCTTCGCGGCCGCACAATTGAAGACGCGGTTGCAGAGAAACTGAACTTCATCGAGCGCTATCACATACAGAAGAACCCAAAAATGGGGGTGCGAACGATCATCCAGCAATCGCTCCGGCTGAAATATAGTGATAAGACAGGCATTCTTGAAATTGGGTATGAGGACATAGACAAGGAGTTGGCGACGCAAGTGGTGAACGAGTTGACTGATCGTCTTCAGGACCAATTCACCGATTTGACATTGGGGAAAGTCTTGAACAAGAGAATGTATTTGGAGAAAGCAATCGCCAATCAGCAAAAGGACGCAGATTCGGCGTCGGATCGGCTAACAGCATTTCAAAATGCGAACGGAGTCTACGATTTGCCGGCTCAGACACAAGCAAACATCAGCGCTCTCGGTGGTTTGGAAAGCCAGTTCACGAGCAAGCAGACGGATTTGGATTTGATGAGAAAATACACGCCGGAAAGCGACACACGCATTACGATGCTGAAAGACCAGATCAATCAGGTCCAGCGTCAGATCGACCAATTGCGGACGGGCGCAGGAAACGCCCGCACCGGGGTGCTTTCGTTGTCAAAGATGGTGGGACTGTCATCCGAATATGCCAGTCTCAAGGCTGATGTTCAGGTTCAGCAGGCCATCCTGCTCACGCTCAAGCAGCAGTATGAAGCAGCAAAACTGCAGCAACAGGATACATCACCCACTTTTCAAATCTTGGAAAGGGCCGAGGTACCTGAAGTACGCTCGTCACCAAGTAGGACGAAGATTGCAGTTATCGGCAGCTTCTTGGGGTTCTTTGTATCCGTGCTGGTTGCATTCGTAGTTGAGTACTTCGATAAATCGCGTCGAGATCCGATAGGAGCGGAAAAGCTGTCCAATATTCGGCGGAATATGGCCATACGTCGAAAGAGTACCCGGGAATAGAAGTCAGCTCAGTCGGCCCCTCCCCCCCCC
>PLNO01000262.1:0-4825 GCA_003141795.1 Spirochaetaceae bacterium
AGATGTTCCTCACCCGCATCGGGGAGAACTCACGCACGGTCATCACGGGGGATATCACGCAAATAGACCTCCCGCGCAAATCGGATTCAGGGCTTCTCACCGTCATCCCCATCCTCACGCCGATTCGGGAAATACGCTTCACCTTTTTCGAGGAGCGGGACGTCGTGCGCAATCCCCTCGTGCGCAAGATCGTCCATGCATACGAAACGGCTCATGAAGAATAGAACGCATCCACCGTGGGAGAGGCTCGCCGAGCTCGGCCGCCGTCTGCGCGTGGAGCGTTGGACGGCCGTCGCCATTGGCGTCTGCTTCGTGATCGCCCTCCTGGTCGTGCTCGCCACTACCGAGTTCAGGAGCCTCTCGTCGCGCTCGGGGTCCTGGTCGGCGGGGATGAACGCTCCGAGGGATTACATCGTAGAGAGGGATTTTTCGTACGTCGATGAAACCGCAACGCAATCCCGCCGAGATGCCCAGGCCGGGCTCGTTCCGCCCGTATTCGATCTGAATGCAGTCATCACCGCCGCGGTGCTCTCCTCGTTCGACTCGTTTGCCGAGGCTCTTCAACGCCAGGTGAGGCAGGGCGCTTCTTTCGAAAGGACCTTTCTCTCCCTGCAGGTGCAGTTTCCCGAAACCATCACGCGCTCCGATCTGCGCTCTCTCCTGGCCGTTCCCGACCTCTCCTCGGCACTGGAGTCGGGCAGGGAGCTCTTGAACGCGACGCTCACCCGCGGCATCGTGGATCTGCTCGCGCACAGGTCCGAAGCCGGCGATGCCGGGGCTGTGGAGATCAGGCGTACGCAGGGCGCGGGCGTACAGTCGGAGATCGTGCCTCTGGATCAGGTGGCGACGCTTGACACCGTGCTCGTCCGTGCCGCATCCCGTCTTTCCCTCGAGCCCATGGAGGAGCCGCAGCGCAGGGCCGCACTCTTCTTCCTGCAGACCTTCATGGTGCAGAACGCCTTCTACAGCGCGGAGACGACCCAGCTTCGCCGAAACAGGGCCCGGGCAGAGGTGGAGCCCGTCATAGAGAAGCTCACACGCGGCCAGGTGCTCGTGAGACGGGGTGACCTGATCTCGGATGTCACCGCCATGAAGATTCGGGCCCTCGGGGACTACACCCGCACCGGGGACCTCAACACGGTCTCGGGGAGCGCGCTCTTCCTCCTGCTCATCTTCGCCCTCGGCGTGTATCTGCTTTCGATGAAGAGCTCGACCATCGTTTTGAAGCGGGGACACGTGCTGCTGACCCTCGGCACGGCGATAACCTACCTCGTGCTCAGCGGGCTCGCGGTGCGGCTCGTTCCCATACCCGAGTGGATGCCGGTTGCCGTCGTGCTGCCCACGAGTGCCATGAGCATGCTTGTCGCCATCCTCGTATCGACCCCCGTGGGGGTGTTCTTCTCCCTGCTCGTGTCCCTGTCCCTGCTCCTGCTTCCGGGTATGGGGGTCCAGAGCTTCTTTTTCGCCTTCCTGAGCGGGATCGCGGCAACCGCCGTCGTGCTGAACGCGGAAAAGAGGATCGATCTGATCCGCGCGGGGCTGTTCCTGTCACTGCTCGACGTGCTCATCCTCCTCGTGCTTGGTCTGCAGAGCAACTACGCGCCGCGCATGGTCGCCTCCCTGCTCGGCATGGGGGTCGCCAACGGTTTCTCCTGCGCGATACTCACGCTCGGCTTCCTCCCCGTTTTCGAGCTCCTCCTGAACGCGCCGACCCGTTTCAAGCTGATGGAGCTCTCAGATCTCAACGCGCCCATCTTCAAGCGGATGCTGTCACAGGCGCCGGGCACCTACACCCACTCCATCAGCGTCGCAAACCTCGCGGAGACCGCCTGCGAGGCGATAGGGGCGAACGCCGTGCTCGCCCGGGTGAGCGCCTACTATCACGACATCGGCAAGGTCGACCAGGCGGACTACTTCGTGGAGAATCAGAAGACCTTCAACCGGCATGACGACATGCGTCCCAGCCTGTCGGCCGCGGTGATCAAGAGCCACGTGCGCATCGGCATCGAAAAGGCCAAGGAGCTGAAGCTGCCGCAGGCCATTATCGACATCATCGCGCAGCATCACGGCCAGGGGCTCATCACCTTCTTCTACCACCGGGCGGTGAAAGAGGGGAGGAATCCACGTCTCTCCCGTAACGACTACTCCTATCCCGGGGTGCGGCCGAAGACGAAGGAAGCAGCCGTGCTCATGCTCGCCGACACGGTGGAGGCCGCCTCCCGCACACTGAAGCACCCGACAGAGGCGCGCCTGGAGCGCTTCGTTCAGGACATGATCATGGAGAAGTTCACCTCGGGGGAGCTGGGGGATTCGAACCTCACCCTCCGGGACCTCGAGCTCATAGGCAAGAGCTTCGTGCATATCCTCGAAGGCTACTACCATACACGCATCGAGTACCCGAAGGTGGCGCAGGCCCGGGGCGCCAAACAATGAGCCTTCGCGCAGTCGAAGTCGTGGCCTCCGGCGTCCCGGTGCCCCGATGGCGGGGGAGGCTCGCGCAGTTCTGCGCCGTGGCCCTCGCGGCGGCAGGATATTCGGAGTGGGAGATCGCCATCATGCTGTGCGACGATGAGAGGATCGCGGAGCTGAACGGGCGCTACCGCGGCAAGGACTCGCCCACCGACGTCCTTTCCTTTCCGCGTGAAGAGGGCAGCCCCGGTGAGCCCGTCGCCGGGGATATCGCGATCTCCCTGCCCGCTTTGCGGCGCAATGCCCTGTCCTACGGGGCTTCCGATAATGAAGAATTGAAGCGGCTCGTGGTGCACGGGATCCTTCACCTCGCGGGAATGGACCATGGCCGGGGGAAAAGCGGGAAGATGCTCGCGCTGCAGGAGACGTTGCTGAAACGCCTCCAGGCGGAGCGGGTCATCGGGGAGTGAGCGACGTGGGCAGACACACTTCATGGGCATCGTGGTGCGTGATTACGCTGGCTGTGCTCGTCGGCGGTGCGGGGATCGTCTCTGCGGATGCCCGCAGCTCCTACCTCGCGGGAGTCACGGCGTCCGGCGTCGAGGATTACGAGCTTGCCATCGAGCGGTACAAGGAGGCCATTGCCCTCAACCCCGCCTACCTGGAGCCCATGATCGGCCTCGCGGAGGCGTTCTTCCAGCTCGAGGAGTACGACGAAGCCTTCAAGTTCGTGACGCAGGCGCGGACCTTCGACCGCAACAACCCGGACCTCGCGGTTCTGGAGGGAAGGATCCACATCGGTCAAGGGGACGTTCCTACCGCCCGCGGGCTTTTCACGCAGGTGCTCCAGACGCAGCCCAACAATGTGGAGGCGCGCCTGGGGCTGGCGGAATCGGAAATCGCCGAGTNNGCTCGCGTTGAAGAGCCATTCCTCCGATCCCCGGGTACAACTGGCCTCCGCGACCTGGTATGCCGCGACGGGCAACTACCCCCTTGCCGAAAAGCATGCCCAGGTGGCGCTTTCCCTCAAGCCGGGTCTCGACCGTGCGAAGATCCTCCTGGGCGGGATTTACCTTCAGACCGCGCGCTACCCCGATGCCATCGCGACCCTCCGCAATGTCGTTGCCGCCNNCCCTCGGGCTCGCCTATCGCAAGTCGGGGGATGCGGCGAAGGCCATCACGAGCTTTGCCAGTGCACTGCAGGCGCGCGCCGACGACGAGATCACCCGCGTGGCGCAGGAGAACACGGCGATCGAATCACTCGGCATGGACGATGCACAGCGCAAGAAGATGGCATCCTACCATGCGGACCAGGGCAAGGCTTTCGAGGACCGCAGCTACCTCGAGAAGGCCCTGGCAGAATATCGACGGGCGCTGATCCTCGACCCCACGTCGCGCGACGCCCGCGTGGCCTACGCGCGCATCTATCGGAGCTTCGGCTTCCTCGGTAAATACTTGAGCGAGCTGCAGGTGCTCGCCAAGCTCGGAGCGAAGGACACCTTGGTCTCTGACCAGATCGAGAGTCTCACCAGCATGCTCTCGGATTCCGTTTCCCGCGCCTGGGGCTACGACCAGTACAACCTCGAGCGGGCCCGGTATTCGATTCCGGTGTTCACGCTTGCCGCTTCGAACAGGCTCCTGCACCCCCTCGCCAGCGAGGACCTTGCCCGCTATTTTGCGACCCTCCTCGGTCGTTACGACTCCATCGCCGTTCCCGACACCCCGCCCGTCGTCGCGGGGTTCGACGAAGCCTTCCGCGCCGCGCGATCCTCGGGGACCGACTATTTCATCATCATGGGCGTCGACGAGGCGGAGCGGAGCTTCTCCAGCACGGTGGACCTCTACCTCTCGCGCACCGGCGCGAGAATTGCGAGCTTCGCAGCCTTCAGGACCGGCAATGACCGCATGCGCGATTCCCTCATGAAGCTCTCCGCCGCGGTGGCAAGTCTCCTGCAACCGCGCGGCACGCTTCTGGTGCGGAAGTTCGGCCAGGGGGCGATCGACCTGGGGACTTTTCAGGGCGTGCATTCGGGCGATTCCCTGGTGATCGTCCGCAGGGGAGGCGTCCGGCTCCAGCCGGACGGGCCGGGGCTCACGTACAACGAGTCGGACGTGGTCGGGGACTTCAAGATCACGGCCACCGATGAGGCTGTTTCCGAGGGCGGCGTGAGCGGCCGCGGATACTTCGATCTCGTGAATGCCGGGGATCAGGTCGTCACCCCGGTGAAGCGGACTGCGCCGCCCACGCTGACGGGCAAGCAGCGCACAGGGAACATTCTCACGCGGCTATTCAGGATCGGAGGCTGATCACCGGAGCGGCTCTGCCGTTGACCGGCACTTCTCATTTTGCACCTTTGGAGATCACGAGAGAACGTCGGCGTTGCCATATGGAGTCGTTATCGTGGGGCAAAATGAG
>PLNO01000262.1:4875-5869 GCA_003141795.1 Spirochaetaceae bacterium
TCCGCGTCGATTTCAACGTGCCCTTGAAGGAAGGAAAGATCACCGACGACACCCGCATCACAGCCGCTCTGCCGACGCTCAACTATATCCTGGACCAGAAGGGGGCGTCGCTCATCCTCATGAGCCACCTCGGACGGCCCAAGAAGCCGGACAAGGAGAACAGCCTCCAGCCGGTGGCCACGAGGCTCTCAGAGCTGCTGGGGCGTCCGGTGACCCTCGCTCCTGACTGCATCGGACCCGAGACGGAAGCCGTCGTCAAGGCCATGAAGCCCGGCGACGTCGTGCTCCTGGAGAACGTGCGCTTCCACCCGGAAGAGGAGAAGAACGACCCCGAGTTCGCGCGCAAGCTCGCCAGCCTCGGCGACGTGTACGTGAACGACGCCTTCGGCACCGCCCACAGGGCGCACGCATCGACGGAGGGCGTCGCGAAGATCCTTCCGGGCGTTGCCGGTTTCCTCATGGAGAAAGAGATCAAGTTCCTCGGGGGCGTCTTCGAAAACCCCGCCAAGCCTTTCGTGGCGGTGATCGGGGGCGCGAAAGTCTCCACGAAGATCGCCGTCCTCGAATCCCTCCTTCCCCGTGTGACCTCGATGATCATCGGCGGAGGGATGACCTACACGTTCACAAAGGCGCAGGGCCATACGATCGGCAAGTCGCTCTGCGAAACGGATTTCCTTCCCACCGCCGCCGCCTTCTTGAAGAAAGCGCAGAGCACGGGCGTCGAGGTGCTCCTCCCCATCGACCAGTTGGTGGGCACTGAGTTCGTCGAAACCGCCAAGGCGGAGCTCGTCGACGGGGTCGACGTTCCCGAGGGAAAGATCTCGATGGACATCGGACCGAAGACCATCGCGCTCTTCCGAGACCGCATCCTCAAGGCGAAGACAGTGGTGTGGAACGGCCCCATGGGGGTGTTCGAGTTTCCCGCGTTCGCCAAGGGGACGGAAGAGGTCGCGAAGGCAGTTGCGGACTGCAAAGGGACGACCGTGGTCGGCGG
>PLNO01000086.1 GCA_003141795.1 Spirochaetaceae bacterium
GGGATCGGTGTAAATCTCCGGCGTGATCGGTTCCGGGATGGCTTCCGCCGCGCCGCCGCCGTTATTGGTCAGGTCGGCGGCGTCCACCGAGGCGACGATCTTGCCCTTGCCGTTGAGCTTCTTGGCCAGCCACTCGGCTCCGGCCTTGCCGAACTCCGTGTCGTTCACCGTGACGAGCGACGTGTACTGGTCGGTGCTGATCTTCGCGGCACAGAGGATGACCACGATGCCGGCCTTCATCGCCTTCTCGCACACCGGGGCGAGAGCGCTCGGGGAGTTGGGCGTGAGGATGATGGCGTCCACCTTCTGGGCGATCATGTCCTCGATGTTCGCGATCTGCTTGTCCGCAGCGCCTCCCGATTCGGTGATGACCACGCTCTTGATCTGGTCCTTGTGCAATGCGGCCGCGGCCTTGAACTCCTCCGCGAGCTGAACCGACCAGCTATTGCCCAGGAAATAGATGTCGTAGCCGATCGTCCACGGCCCCTTGGTGTTCTTCGCGGCCGGGCCCTTCTCCCCCGAACCCGCGGCGAAGATCGACGCGGTCGAAGCAAGCAGAAGGACTGCCGCGACAATGAGAGCTCTCTTTTTCACATTTCCCTCCTTCGGACACTGGAACTGACGTGCATGCAATTCGCAACGCGAATGCTGTTCGCTTCTCTAATCCGCGGCGCTTCCCTCCGCGCTGGCCGCCTCCACGCTCCGCCTGATCCACTCCAGGCGGGACCTCGGGATGAGCCCGAAGTTGTAGAAGTTCAGGCCCCGCGCCCCCGCCCGCACCGCCCGCGCCACCTTGGCGGCGAGGTCTTCCGCGCCGCGGGTTTCCGGATGGAAGACGCGAAACCCCGCGGCGAGGTACGTGCCCGGGACGCACGTCGATGCCGCGTCGCGGATGTCGCTTTCAACCTGCGCGGGTGCCGAGTCGTACGCGCAGACCACGAGACCGTCACAGGCCTCGCTGATGGCCCGCACATCGATACCCTGCAGCCACGCGCGTCCCGTCACGAGGCTCAGGAAATAGATCCTGGTTCGCGGCTGGGCGCTCGCCCGCAGAACGCGGCAGAGCTCCGTGACCGGATCGAAACGCCACTTCAAATACGCCCGAAGCTCATCATCATCCGAGAAGCCGTCGATCCCTCTCTCCACGAACCCGGTGTCGTCGGCGGGCACGTCACGTTCGAAGATGGCATCGAGACGCCTTCTCACCGACTGCTGGGCGCGTTGCACGTCAACGCCCGCGGCAGCGGCCTTCTTGCGGCACTCGGGACAGAAGCACAGGGAAAGGAGGAAGTCACCGCTGGTCGTCAGGCCAACCCCGTCCTTCTCGTGGTGGAACTCGTGCGCAAAGCCCATGAAGTTCGGCGACTCCAGCTCCAGGGAGTCCAGCTCGTAGTGCAGAGTCAGATCCTTCACGAGCGCGCTGAGGTAGGAGACGCACAGGGGATTGGAGGGACAGAGGTTGTAGAAGTTCCTGTCGCCGAACGCGTTCTGCGTGCATGCCTCGGGATGCTTCATCCCCAGCCGCGTGTTGTGCAGACAGACCGTCCATCCGTTGAGGCTGAAATTCCTTGCCGCTTTCAGTCCCGACAGCTCCCGCAGGACGTCCCGTCCGCCCGCAATGAGCGAAGAGACCTGCGGCTTGAGCGGACTGTCCCGATAGAGAGAAAGCTCAGGCTCGAAGTAGATCGTGCCATCTTCGGGGAAGTAGACCTTGCGCCGCGGGCTGCGCGGCTGGAGAAAGCGCCCCGCATGGTAGGAGGTGGCGATGCTCAGCCCGCCGACGTGCGCGTCTCCCAGCACTTCTTGGAGGACCTCCTCGATCCCGAGATCGATGATGTCCCAGGGGTAGATCCACATCGTTGTCCTGATCATACGGAGAGCGCCCCCCTGCGCACCGATGCCAGCTCGTCATCCAGGGCAAGGAGCTTCTGCTTGGCAAGCAGGTAACCGTCGTAGGAACCCTCGTATGTGCGGGTCCTGGCCGCATCGGGTGGGATCGTCTCCCCCAGACGGACCATCGTGGAGACTGCCTCGGTGACATTCTTGAAGACACCGCACCCCACCCCGGCGAGCATTGCCGCACCCAGGGCCGATGCTTCCGCGGTGCCCAGGGCCTGGACGGGCAGGCCGGTGACGTCCGCAATGATCCCCAGCCACAGGGCGCTCCTGGCCCCGCCGCCGCTCACGACGAGCCTTTGAACCTTCTTGCCGGAACGCGAGCAGAGCTCGATGCATTCGCGGCAGTTGTACGCCACCCCCTCCAGCACCGCCCTGCCCAGCTCGGCAAGCCCGGAAGCTGCGCGCATCCCGATCCATGCGGCCCGGGCGTCCGAGCGCCAGTCGGGGCTTGCACTCCCGGTGAGGAAGGGAAGGAACAGGACGCCATCGGATCCGGCAGGCGCCCGGGCAGCGATACGGTCCAGCGCGCCCAGGTCGATGCCGGCACCCTGGTCTGCATTCAACACACCGGCGAGCCACCGATACGAGCGCCCACCCGACAGGATCGAGGCGAGCGCGTACCGTCGTCCTTCAATGGCATGCGGGTGGAACGTGAGCTTCCCGACCAGCGAAGCATCGATGCCCTCGACCGGCATGATGAGAGGGGATGCGGTACCGAGGCTGACGGCAGCCTCGCCTTCGGTCAGGATCCCCGAGCCGACGGCGGCGCATGCCATGTCCGCCGCACCCGCCACGACGGGGATGCCTGCGTTCAGACCGAGGACCTTCGCCGCGCTGGCTGAGAGCTCCCCGACTTTTTCAGAGGACGGCTTCAGAGCCGGGAAAAGACGCGGAGGAACTCCGATCGCATCGATCAACCCGGCATCCCACTGCGCGGGGATCCCTTTCAGGAGGAGGAAATTGCCCGCATCGCTCGGCTCCGTGGAGACGACCCCGGTCAAACGACACTGGATGTAGTCCTTGGCGGAGATGGCGAAGACCGCGCGTGCAAAGAGCGCAGGCTCGTGCTCACGGACCCAGAGGAGCTTTGCCAGGGTGAACACTTCGGAAGGGACGTTCCCCGTCTGCGCAACGATACGGGCGCGGATGGCGCTGGAAAGTCCGGCAGCCTCCTCGGAGCCACGGACATCGGCCAGGAGCATGCACGGCCTCAAGGGCCTGTGATCCACGCCCAGAAGGACAAGCCCGCTCATGTGGCCGGAAAGCCCGATGGCCGCTATCGAGACGTCCTTCGACGTGTTCGCGCGCAGGGATGCCAGGGCAGAGCTCAGCGCCTCCCACCAGTCGTCGGGGGATTCTTCGAGGAAACCGGGCTGTGGCGAGCGTGAGGTGACAGGCGATGCCGCGGAGGCGACCACGTCTCCTTTCGCAGAAACGAGCAGGACCTTGACCGAGGATGTTCCGATGTCGAATCCGGCGAGCACCTTCACGAGTCGCCGCCTCGATTCTCGTCGCTCCTGTTCAGCCGGGACCAGATCGATTCGGAGTCACTCTCCTGCGGCAGCCAATCCAGCAGTACCGCAAAACGGTCGCCGCGGATGTAGCTCTGGACGTATTCGATGACCCTCATGTCACGGAGGTAGGCGACACGCTCGGAGTAGATCACGGGATCCCCCGCATTGACGGAGAGCTGTTCCACCACCTCGCCCTGCGCCCTCACGGCGGTGTAGCTGTCGCTGGCCCAGGTCGGACGCAGCCCGTACCGCCTGTCCAGCGCGGCATAGAGGCTGGATTCCACGTCGACCGAGGCCAGGTTCTCGACGCTGGCGACCGGCAGGTATGAGGAAACCAGGGCAAGGGGAATCCCATCGGACAGGAAGACCCTCCGCACATTCCAGACCAGGCTCGGGGCCTCCAGAGAGAGCGCCGTGCAGACGCGCGCGCCGGGCGTTTCCTTTTCCAGGGAAATGAGCTTGACCGATGGCTGATGCCCGCGTCGACGGATATCCTCGCTGAAGCTGGGGACCGATCGCGAGTGGCGGAGTATCCGCGGCTCGGCGACGTATGTCCCCTTCCCCTGCTTCCTGTAGATGAAAGCCTGATGCTCCAGCTCGTCGAGTGCCTGCTTGACGGTTCCGCGGCTGACGCCATACTTCTTGACGAGCTCCGGCTCCGAGGGGAGCAAGGTGTGCGGTTTCGCGGCTTTGATGATTGCCATCAAATCGCCGGCGATTCTAAGGTAGAGGGGGGCATTGGTCTGAAAACTCTGGTTCGGTATGTCCATTTTGGGTTTCCCATCCTCAAAAGCGAGTGTACTATATGGTCATCTACTTGACTTGTCAAGTAGATGAGCGTACAAGATTGAACACAGGAGAGTGCCATGCCACATGTCATGACCGTTCTTGGAGAAATTGCGCCCGACGCGCTGGGAATCACGTATTCGCACGAGCATTTGATCTCTGCTCCGCCCCCGCGGATATCGAGCCTGGACCCCGATCTCATCCTCGATGACGAGAAAGCCATCGTCCAGGAGCTTTCACTGTTCCAGGCACTCGGGGGAAAATCGATCTGCGATGCGTCGGCGATCGACTACGGGAGAAACATCAAGGCCATCGTCCGCGTGGCGAAAGCCTCCGGGATCAACGTCATCGCCACCGCGGGTTTCAACAAGGCCCTCTACTTCGAGGACTGGATCCACAAGGCAACGCCCGATGAGCTGTACGAGAGGATCCACACGGAGATCACCGCGGGAATAGAGGGCACGTCGCACCGGGCAGGGATGCTGAAGTTCGGCACGTCGTACGGGATGATGAAACCCGTCGAGGTCAAGGCGGCACGCGCGGTGTGCAGGGTCCAGCGGGAGACGGGCGCGCCCCTGTTCACCCACACCGAGTTCGGAACCCTGGGCCTGGAGCAGGTCGCGCTGCTGAAGGAAGAGAAGGTCGATCTCGGCCGGGTCTGCATCGGTCATCAGGACAGGAACCCGGACCTGTGGAACATCCGCAAGATCGCGAGCCAGGGCTGCTTCGTCGGGATCGATCAGATCAGCAAGGTGAAATACTTTCCGGATCAGGTGCGCATCGACCTGATCATCGCCCTCGTGGAAAAAGGGCTCCATGAGCACATCATGATCGGCGGGGACCTCGCACGGCGCTCCTATCTCAAGGCGTACGGCGGGGGGCCGGGATACGGGTATATCGCCGGTTCATTCATCGGGCGGCTCAGGGAGGAGATGGCCGAAAGGTCGTTTACGGCCAGCAGGATCGACCGCGTCGTGGAGGACCTCCTGGTGAACAACCCCCGGCGCTTTTTCACGATAGCACGATGAAAAAGACTGTCGAATGGGCCCGCCTCACGTGGGAGGAGGCGGCCGAGGCTGTGCAGCGGCAACCGTTTGCAATACTTCCCCTGGGGGCGATCGAGGAGCACGGGCCGCACATGACGTTGGGCAGCGACTGCAGCGCCGCGGATGCCTTCGCGTCGCGCCTTGCATCGGAAACCGAATGCATCCTCCTGCCGACCATCCCCTACGGGCAGGTCTGGTCCCTGAAGGGATTTCCCGGCTCCCTCACGATCAGCAATGAGACGCTGGTGGCGCTCCTCGTGGACCTGTGCACGAGCCTGGGAGCCCACGGCTTCAAGGGTGTCATCGGAGTGACGGGTCACCTGGGAAACCTTGCGGGGATGAAGAGCGCCTCACGGGTGTTGTACGACGCGGGCGGGACGCCGCTTCTTTCCCTCTTCTACCCCGGCCTGGACGAGATCGCCGCACGGGTGTGCACGACACCCCGCGCGCACCGTTCGATCATCCACGCTGACGAGATCGAGACCTCGCTTCTCCTGGCCATGGATCCGCAATGTGTGCGCATGGAGAAGGCTGTCAGCGAATACCCCGCGTTCCCCGCGGACTTCGACGAGCGCGCAATCCCGTGGGACACCGTCTCGAAAACAGGTGCGTTCGGCGACCCGACGCAGGCCACGCGGGAAAAGGGCCGGCAGATGCTCGACTTCGTTACCGCAAAGGCAGTCGGCATCGTCGCATCGTTCAAGGCAAGTCTCGGAGCAGCTCGGTAGCGCCTGCAGGTGGTATGGGTCTCCGCCGGTCCGACACGGGGCCCCGCGGGCCCCGTGTCGCCGTGGAAAGATCAATGTGAGGAAACTGTCGGATACTCCTGCGTGGGGTCGTAGTCACCGTCGCGCGTTTCGTTGTTCAGCGGCGGGATCACGAGCTTCTGTCCCACTTCGATGAGGTTCGGATTGGCCGGGTCCATGATCACGTTCTTGTTCGCATCGTACAGGAGTCGCCATTTCCACGGGTCATTGTACACGAACGGGTACGCGGCGATCCTCCAGAAACAATCCCTCAGGGGGAGTCGCAGCCGCACGACGTAGTACTTCGGCAGCACGGGTGGCACCGCGGGCTGCGCCGCCGGTGCGGCAGCCGGCTGCGGCTTGGCAGCAACCGGGGCAATGTTCGCCAGCACGGCGAGGGCTGCCTTGGAGAGTGTCGTGCTCTTTGGGTAGTCCTTTGCGTCAAGAGCGTCCTTGGCCTGACCGACATCGGTCACCGCGGTGTCGTAGGCATCCTTGAAGTTCTTGTCGGCATCGATCGACTTCGCGTACGCAACCCGGTCCTTCGCGTTGTTGAGCCACCCGTTTGCACGGTAGAACTCGGTCATCATGGCGACGTAGTCGTCCGACTTGGCGAAAAGCTCTTTTGCCTGCGCGGCAAGGGTGGCAGACCCGTCATAGTTTCCATCGTCCAACGCGCGTTGCGATTGCGTGATCAACTGCTGGGCCTTGAGGTAGTACTCATTGGCGAGCAGTGACTGCGCCATGAGCGGCATGGCCACACCGAGGAGCAGCACCAGGCCCGTCAGAAGGAGCAGGTGTGTCTTTTTCATATTAGTTCCCCCCCTGCTGGGTTCCGCCCGGCACGGTGAAGCCCTCGTCTTTCAAGTTCTGCTGGGCGTCGGCAGCCTTCTTTTCAGAGGCCGACCCGCCCGCTTGAGCGTCCTTCAGGGCCTGCTCTGCCGCATCCTTCTTCTGCTGCGCCACCTTGGCGACGGCGTCGAACATGTCGCCGGATTGTGAGAAATCCTTTCCGGCATTCTCGATGTCCGCCGCGCTCTTCTCCTGCAGCGCACGCTGGTAGACGACGTTCGCCTGTGCATAGTCGTCTTTGACGGCGACGGACGCCTTCAGGTCGTCGGCTGCCTTCTTCGATGCCTCCGTCTGCGCCTGTTGCTTGTCCATCAGGAGCGCGCCTCCCTTGGTGAGGACCGCGTTGAACGCCGTGATGGCTGCCTGAAGGGACGTACGGGAAGCGTCGTTATCCTTTCCATACGTGTCCTGTCCCGCCTGCAGATCCTTGACCCCCGCGGCGTAGTCGTCGGGGTCGTAGGTTGCGAGGCCGTAGCCGTCCACCTTCTGCTGGAGCGCTTTCGCCTGGCTGAGCTC
This sequence comes from Spirochaetaceae bacterium, assembly GCA_003141795.1. The sequence goes on from PLNO01000086.1 coordinate 7,360, forward strand.
GGCATCCGGGGCGGCTGCCGCTTGCTTCTCCGGCTGGGTCGCCTCAGGGGTTTTCTCTGGCTCGGGTTGCTTCGGCGGTGCGCTCGCGCAGGAAACGACGAACGCCAGCGCTGCAAGCAGTGTGACAAGAGACGCTATCTTCTTCATCTGCACACTCCTTCTCGTCATGGAACATTCAAAAGCCGGGCGGGCACTACGAACGGGAGGCGTCCTGACCCGCCATGAGAAAGCTACAGGCCATGGCGGGCGGAATCTGCCCCTCATTTCATGATCCGGGTGTCGAATTTTTTCGACACCGAGCAGAAGTGGCGGCTATCGGGGTGTGTCGGGGAGGGTTGCTCTTTCGAGCTCGGCGAGCAGCCGCATTGCAGCAGGACCCGTTGACCCGCAGGTGTCCAGGCGTGGCTTGAGGCTGACGCATACCGGCGGGCGCTCAGGTTTGCCGAAGAGGAGGCATCGGTTGTCGACGGTGAGCTGAATACATCGGACGCCCGCGGGTTTCCCCTGGGGCATCCCCGGAATGGGGGATGAAATCGAGGGAGCAATGCAGCACGCCCCGCAACCGACCCTGCACTCCACGAGCGCCCCCCCCCCGCATAGCACTATATGCCCGCCCCGCGAACAGGTCAACGAAAGTCCTTGCGGCGCCTCTCTCGTGAGGCGCGCGGGGGGCGTGAGGATCTGACTGTCGAAGGAATTCGACGATGAAATCATCCCGGTGATGACGGCCCCAATGCCCTGCGCTGCGCTACACTGAGGGAGAGATCAGTAATGGCGGGAAGCGAACTATGGGCATGATCGAAGACCTCCAGGCCTGCGCCGACAAGGTGCTCGCCGTGTTGTCGCGAGCGGACCAGATGAACATCCTTCGTCTGGCGGAGACCCTCGGTGAGCGCAGCATCCTCACCTATCAGGCTCTCGGCTGGCTTGCGCGAGAGGGGCGCATCCGTTATTCCCAGGCCGGCACGAGGGTCTTCGTGTCTCTCACGGAAAATCCGGTCCCCGACAATGACGGGGGTGGTGCGTGACCGGGCTGGGGGCCCGGGCCGGCGCTCTTCTGTTCAGCGCTTTTCTCTCCTTCTCGGGGGTCCCTTCGACTCCGGGCGCTCTGGCCGTGGAGAGCGTCGTGCGTTCGGGACACTTCGGTACGATCCTCGATGTCGTGCGCGACGATGAGCGCGGGGTTCTGATCAGCGCGGGGGCCGACGGGACTCTCCGGGTGTGGAACAACAACTCGCACGCGCTGCTGCGCCGCCTCTCCGTCACGCGCCAGACGGTGCGGCAGATCGCCCTGAGCCCCTCAGCCCCCCTCGTCGCCGCAATCGTCACCGACGGGGCGCGCTCCTGGGAGCTCTCGGTCTGGAACTGGGAGACCGGTGTGCGCCTGTACGCTTTCACGCTCACCTCTGAACCCCTCTTTGCGCGCTTCTCGCAGAGCGGCTCCTTTCTCCTCTGCGGGCTCATGAGCTCCGACAGCCTGCGGCTGTTGGCCGCGAAAGACGGCTCCCCTGTCCCCTTCTCTCCCCCGATGCTCGGCATGGTGGGTTTCGCTGAAGTGTCGCGTACGGACCGCACCCTCATGACCTACGAGCTTTCCGGGCGCATCCGGTATTGGGACCTGTCCGCCGGCACGACGCTCCTCGACCTACCCGCCCGTGCGGGCCTGCGTGACATCTCCATGACGCGGAACAGACGGGTCATCGTCGGACACGCCGGCGACGTCGTCACGGGGATCGACGCTCTGAGCGGTGCGGACAGGTTCACCTTTTCAAGCCCCGCTCTCGGCTCCCTGGACGGTGACCGGGTCGCCTGCCTTTCAGCCGCGGGTTCGCTGCGGATCAGGGCGATCGGCAAAGACTCAGCCACTTTCCAGAGCGGCGTCGACGGTACGTACCCCGGGGCTTCCAGGGTCCGCCTGACGGGGGACGGCGTGCTCATGGCGGGCGCGGGGCTGGAGGAGGTATCCGCCTCGGGCTCGGCCATCGCATTTCCCGGCGGGGAGATCCAGGAGTTGAGCGACATCGCCCTGACCCCTTCCGCGCTCGCCCTGGCATCTTCACGGATCATCACCCTCTTCCCAATGGGAGGCACGCTTGCGCATGTTGCCCCCGTCACGCTCTCCAACCCCTACGCCGCCGCGGTGATGCTCCGGCCGACGGAGAGCGGTTCGATCCTCGTCTGGCCCAGGGAAGCACCCGTTACAGGCATCGCGGAGATCGATCCCGCCGGAGGGACCATCAGGGACCTCGGCGTGAGATTCTCGAGCCCCCTGATCGACGTCGCCGTCCGGGACGGCCGGGTCTCTACACTGGAGCGGAACGGGGAGATCAGGATCATCCAGGCAGCCGACGGGAACGTCCTGTTCTCTGCTTCCCGGCCGGGAACAACGAGCATTGCGGTGATGGACGATGCCTCCCTCATCGTCGGGCGCGGTCCCGGCGGGGGAATCGCGGGCTCACTCGTGCGCATCGATACGCGCACTGCGGAGACCGTCGTGCTCGCCAGCCCCAACATCTACACGGGGAGGCTCATCGCAGATCCTGACCGGGGGCTGCTGTACTCGCTCGGCGTGGATGAGCAGGGCCGCACGAACCTCGTCCGTCACAGCGGCGCGGATCTGGAGACGGACACGGTCATCGATTCGACGCAGGGTGACCATCCCTCGGCATCCCTGTCCCTCGACCCGCGGGACGGGTTCCTGTATTCCACGCTGGGGAGCGGCTCGATCGAGGTCTGGGATGGTGGCGCGAAGTCCGCCGTGTCCAATCCCGATTTCGGCGCGATCTCACTCGTTTCCTACGCGGGCGTGACGGCATCCCTGGACAGGGACTCCCTCGTTTCCCTCTGGAATGCCGTTGACCGGCGCCAGCTCTTCCAAATCGCGCTTTTCCCGGACGGCGGATGGGCAGCGGTCATGCCCGACGGGTCCTTCGCAGGGTCGGAGACCGGCCGCCAGCACATCGCAGTCGTGTTGATACCTCCCCCATCCTCCCGCTGACACAAACCCCGACGCGTGCCATGATGCCTGCAAGGGGCGGACGGATGATTGATTCGCTCAGGACTTTCTTCAACCGGCCGGCGTTCCGCTACCTCGGAGGAGTGCTCGCGGTCATCATCGCATTCCTCCTGCGCGAAGCCCTCACGGTCGTGGCAGGCCCGGACTTCCCCGAATACGTCGTCTTCTACCCCACCGTCATGATCGTCGCGCTGCTCGCCGGGATCTGGCCGGCGCTCCTGTCCGTCGCTGTAACGACCGCGATCCTCCTGTTCCAGAGGTATCTGCCATTGGCGGGGTTCTTCGAGACCGGCAGAGGCTTCAGCGTCATCGGGCTCGTCCTCTTCGGGTGCGTGTGCGCCTTCCTCAGCGTTGTCGCCGAGTTGTACCGCAAAAGCAGGGCGAAGGCCGCGGCGTACGACAAGGAGCAGGCACTGCGGGAGAGCCAGGAATCCCTCCGCCACCAGGCCGAGCTGCTGCGGCTATCCTTCGATGCGATCATCGTATGGAGGATTGGAGGCGTCATCGAGAGCTGGAACAGGGGCGCGGAGGAGCTCTACGGGTTCACAGAGGACGATGCCGTGGGGAGGGACGTTCACGAGCTCCTCGGCACGGTTCCGCCCATGCCCTGGGCGGAGTTCGAATCCGGGCTGCACAGCCGCGGGCAATGGGACGGGGAGATCAGCCACCGCACGCGCGAAGGGCGCCAGGTCGTCGTCTCATCGCGCCAGCACATCGGCGGGGACGTCGACGGAAGGCAGCGCGTGCTGGAAATCGACCGCGACGTCACCGAACAGAAGCGGGTTCAGGCCGAGCTGCAGAGGGCCCACGACGAGCTGGAGGAGAAGGTCCTCCAGAGGACCTCGGACCTGAAAAAGGCCAACCGCACGCTTTTGATGGTAAGCCAGTGCGATCAGGCGCTGGTGCAGATCTCCGACGAGCACGAGCTCATCGCCGTCATCTGCCAGATCATCCAGGACGAGGCGGAGTATCCGATGGTCTGGGCCGGCCTCGTTGATGAGCACGGGTCGTTGCGGTGCGTCGCCTCCGCCGCGGCCCGCGAGGGGCTCCTGGAGATGGTGCGCACGCAATGGGGAGAGGCCGCGCTCATGGAGGGGCCGGCGTCCGAGGCGGTGCGTCTGGCGCGCCCCGTTCTGATCCACGACCTTGACGCGGAGCAGAACGCCCGGTGGCGGGACGCGGCGCTCGCCCAGGGGTTTACGGGCGTCGCGGCGCTCCCGCTCCTGAATGCCCGCGGCGAGGCGTTCGGTGCTTTCGTCATCTATTCGGAGAGCGGCCCTGCATTCGAAAAGAGCGAGTCCGGCCTTCTGAAGGAGCTGGTGGACGACCTCGCGTTCGGCATCATGTCTCAGCGGGCGCGCACCGAGCGGGATCAGGCGCAGCAGGCACTCGAGCTCACCGCCGCCCAGCTTCGGATCCTCGCGGGCGAGCTCGTGCGTACGGAACAGCGGGAACGTCAGAGGATCGCCCAGCTCCTCCACGACCAGTTCCAGCAGCTCCTCGTTGCGGCGCTCTACGGGTGCGCGAGCCTCGAGCGGGAGGAGAAGACGGCCGCGCGCCAGGAAATCGTCGCACGGATCACGCAGCTGCTCAGGGACTGCATCGCGATGTCCCGTTCCCTCACCTCGGAGCTGGGGCATCCCGCGCTCTCCGAGTCCGACCTGTGCGCCGGGCTCGAATGGCTCGCTTCGTGGATGAAGGAGAAGCACGGCCTCCAGGTCGACCTCGTGGTCCCGCCGACGCTGATCCTCCCGCTGGAAGAGGTGCGGACCATGCTCCTGCAGGCGACGCGGGAGCTGCTCTTCAACGTCGTGAAGCATTCGAAGACGCGCTCGGCGCGCGTGCGCCTCGAGCACGGCGCCGACCAGAGCGTGCGCATCACGGTGCAGGATACCGGGATCGGCTTCGACGCGGCAACGATCGGCCGGGAGGTGAACGCGACGAGCGGCATCGGGCTGTTCAGCCTGCGTGAGCGCCTGGCCCTCACCGGCGGCGGGCTGGACATCGAAAGCACCCCCGGGCACGGGAGCAGCGTCACCGTCTGGGTGCCCTTCCCGCGGGAAATCCCCACGCCCGACGTGGCGGAGGTCACGTAACCATGCTCCATATTGCGCTGTGCGACGACCACCCGCTGCTGCGGGAAGGGCTCAAACGGATACTCCTCCAGCACTCCGACATCAGCGTCGACGTGGAGGTGGGCAGCGGCGCGGAGCTTCTGGCAAAGGCCGCGACGACCCGGCTGGACGTCATCATCCTCGACATAACGCTCCCGGATATGAACGGGCTTGACGTCCTGAAGGACCTCCGCGCCTCGGGGCGCACGGCGGCCGTCCTCATCCTGAGCATGCACCCCGAGGACCAGTACGCAATGCGCGCGCTGAAGGCCGGAGCTGCGGGCTATCTCCAGAAGGAGAGCGCGCCGGAAGAGCTCGTCCTCGCCATCCGCAGGGTCGCCCAGGGGAGGAAGTACGTCACGGCATCGCTTGCCGAGCGGCTCGCCATCGAGCTGGGGGATGCCGAGTCGAAAGCACCGCATGAGATCCTCTCAGACCGGGAGTACCAGGTCCTCTGCTTCCTCGCGTCGGGCAAGGGGACGAAAGAGATCGCTGCGGAGCTTTCCCTGAGCTCCCCCACGGTGGCGACGTACAAATCCCGCATCCTCACGAAGCTCGGTTTCACGACCACCGTCGAGCTCGTCCGCTACGCGATCAGCCACGGGCTCGTGGAATAGGCCGGCCGCGAGCTTGCGGCATTCTGCGTGCCGGCCGCGAGCTTGCGGCATTCTGCGTGCCTCCCGCTGGATTTGCCGCTCGGACGCCGGCGCACTACCATTGATCCATGGATACGACACAGCAGGTCTATGTTCCGGGCGTCTGCAACATCGGCGGCGCGGAGAGGGCGCAGCGGCAGCGCGTCGGCTGGGGCGGACTGATCATTACGGTCCTCCTGTGGGCCGCCTTCATCGTCTTTCGCGTTCCCGCCGTCTGGCGGCTTTTCCTCATCCTGCCGGCGGGGGCAGCGGCGACAGGCTTCCTCCAGTCGGCGCTCCATTTCTGCGCGGGGTTCGCCATGCGCGGGGTCTTCAACTTCGGCACCGCCGTGGGGAAAACGGACACGGTCGAGCAGGCCGAGTTCCGCCGCAAGGACAGGGCAAAGGCCCTGCAGATCTTCGGATGGTCGGTTCTCATCGGCGTCGCCGTCGGAGTGATCGGTTTTTTCGCGGTCTGGTAAGGCTCGGCGGCGGGCTGGCGCGTTCCAGTCGAACCGACGTTCGTATTATACTCGACCAACGGAGGACGACATGAGAGCAGTCGTGATGAATGAGAATGGCGGGCCCGGAGTCCTGAAGCTTCAGGAGTTGCCCATGCCCCAACCAGGCGCGGGAGAGGCGAGGATCGCCGTCGAGTTCGCCGGCGTGAACTTCATCGACGTCTATCATCGGATGGGCCTGTACAAGGGCGGGCTGCCGAAGACCCTCGGCGCTGAAGGAGTGGGCAAGGTCGACGCCGTGGGGCCGGGCGTGACGGAGGTGAAGGTCGGAGACCGCGTGGGGTGGGCAATGCAGACGGGAGCATACGCGGAGCATGTCGTCCTTCGGTCCGGCACGCTCGTGCTCGTGCCCCCCGCCGTGGAATCTCAGGCGGCCGCGGCGGCGATGCTCCAGGGAATGACGGCGCACTACCTCGCCACCAGCACGTACCCTCTGGGACCCGCTGATACGGCGCTCATCCACGCCGCGGCAGGGGGGACGGGACGGCTTCTCGTTCAGGTCGCGCGGTTGCGGGGGGCACGGGTCATCGGCACTGCCTCCACGGAAGAAAAGGCGCAGCTGGCCCGCGAGGCGGGTGCCGAGCAGGTCATCCTGTACACATCGAGCGACTTCGAGCAGGAGGCGCGGAGGCTTACAGCGGGCCGCGGTGTGGACGTCGTCTACGACTCGGTAGGCCAGGCGACGTTCGACAGGAGCCTCGGGTCGCTGCGGCCGCGCGGCACTCTGGTGCTCTTCGGGCAATCCAGCGGCGCCGTGCCGCCGTTCGACCCTCAAATCCTCAACCAGAAGGGGTCCCTCTTCCTGACCCGGCCGAGCCTCGGCCACTACATCGCCACCCGCGACGAGCTCCTAAAGCGGGCGCACGACGTGTTCGACTGGATCGTAAGCGGCGCCGTCAAGGTGAGAGTCGACAAGGTATTCCCGCTGGCAGAGGCCGCGCGGGCCCACGAGTACCTCGAGGCGCGGCTCACCACGGGGAAAGTCCTCCTTGCCGTCGCCGGCTCGTAGCGCTCTGTGACGGAACCTCTCGCGCTTCCCGGGGCCCGCCGCGGACGGTCGACCCGCGCTACGGTGTTGCTTCTTGCCATCGCGAGCGGGATCGCCGTCGCCGATCTCTACTACGTGCAACCGCTCCTGGTCACTCTGGGCGGTGCGTTCCACGTGCCGGGCAGCAGGACAGGGCTGTTCGTCACCCTCACGCAGATCGGCTACGCCTGCGGCCTGCTCTTCCTGGTTCCCCTCGGGGATCTCTTCGATCGGCGCTCCCTCATCCTGGGTTTCTTCGGGGTCGGGAGCGCCGGTCTGGCCTTCGCCGCGCTCAGCCCGAGCGCCTCTCTTTTCGCCGTGGCCTCCGTGCTCATCGGGCTCCTGTCGGTGAGCGCGCAGATCATCGTTCCCTACGCCGCGCACATGGCGAACGACAGCAGCCGGGGAAAGACCGTGGGGACGGTCATGAGCGGGCTCCTCATCGGCATTCTGCTTGCACGGACCTTCGCCGGCATCATCAGCCATATCGCCGGATGGCGCACGGTCTACGTCGCGGGAGCCGGGCTCCTCCTCCTCCTCATGGCCGTCATGTGGCGCCTGCTCCCGAGCCAACCGGCCGAAAGGACCGTGGGGTCCTACCCCCAGCTGCTCGCCTCCATCGTCAGGCTCGTCCGCACGCAGCCCGTGCTGCGCCTCCGCTCCCTGTACGGCGCCTGCGTTTTCGGTGCTTTCAGCGTTTTCTGGACGAGCGTGACGTTCCTTCTCGCCCGTGCGCCGTACCATTACAATGACGCCGTCATCGGCCTGTTCGGACTGTTCGGCGTCGCAGGAGCGCTCGCCGCTTCCTTCGCCGGCAGGCTGGCCGATCGAGGCCACGCACACGTCGGGACCGGCGCTTTCCTCCTCCTGGCACTCGCCTCCTTCGGGGCAAGCGCGTGGGGAGGCGCCCACCTCGCCGGGGTCATCGCCGGGGTGCTCCTGCTGGATCTCGGCGTACAGGGGACGCACATCCTCAACTAGAGCCAGATCTACGGCCTGGACGCCAGTGCACGCAGCCGCCTGACAGCGGCATACATGACCCCGTACTTCATCGGTGGGGCAACAGGTTCCGCGGTCTCCGCGGTCGTCTATGAGACGAAGGGATGGACGGGGGTCTGCATCGTCGGTGGGGCGTTTATCGCGATCGCGCTCGTCGCATGGGGCGTCGAATCCGTCGGAAAGCTCCGGCGCACGACCTGAAGGCGCGCCGCTTGCCCTCGTAGCGGAAGTCCCGCTGCGGCACGTTTGCTCTTCTCCAGGGCGGCTTGTGTGGCGTACCTGGCGCCGGAAAACCCTTTTCCTTATCGGTCAAGTCAGGTATAGTGTCGGTGATGGGAGCGTATCCCCTCAAGCTCAAGCGACATTCAACTGCGAGGATAATGCGATGAAGACACAACGCCCGTTGCCTTGGGAGTTCCTGGATGCGTATCGGGGGAAGACTTTCTCGGGTCAATGGCCCACACTCCCCGAGCTGTTCTCCCTCACCGTGGCGCGGTTCCCCGATCATGCGTGCTTCACGGTGTACGAGCCCGAGCGCAGGAGCCTCTCCTACAGCGAAGCGTCAGCTCTCATCAACGCCGTTGCGCGAAAGCTGCGGTCCCTCGGTGTCGGCAGGGGAAGCAAGGTCGCGGTCACCGGCAAGAACAGCCCCGAGTGGGCGGTAGCCTATCTGGCGGCACTCACCGCGGGCGGCGTCGTTGTGCCCATCGACTACCAGCTGAGCGCGGCCGAAATCGCCAATCTCATCCGCGCGGGGGATGCCTCGGTGCTGTTCTGCGACGAAGAGAAACTGGTGGAGATCTCCGCGACATGCGGGAACCTGTCCGCGGTGTTCTCCCTGGCTCCGGGCAAGCCCAACTACATCTACACCCTGGATGCGAAGGACGCACCACCCGTTGAGCCCGCTTCAGAAACCGACCTTGCCGCCATTCTCTTCACCAGCGGCACGATGGGCCAGCCCAAGGGGGTGATGCTGACTCACCGCAACTTCGTCTCGGACTGCCTGCAGGCGCAGGGCAACCTCACCGTGCTTTCCACCGACGTCTTCTACGCCCTGTTGCCCATACATCATTCCTATACCATGCTCGCCGTTTTCATCGAGGCCATCTCCACCGGGGCGGAGATCGTCTTCGGCAAGCGCATGGTGACCAAACAGATCCTCAAGGACCTCAAGGAAGCGAAGATCACGATGTTCCTCGGCGTGCCGCTACTGTTCAACAAGGTGCTCGCTGGGATCATGAAAGGCGTACGGGAGAAAGGCCCAATCGTCTTTGGCCTCATACGGTTCCTCATGTTCCTTTCGGGCCTGATCAAGAAGGTGACCCACGTCAATCCCGGCAAGAAGATCTTCCACTCGTTGCTGGAGAAGGCCAGCCTCTCAACCATCCGCAACTGCATCTCCGGCGGCGGGCCGCTCGCCCCTGCGGTCTTCAAGCGCTACAACCAGCTCGGCATCGACTTCGTCCAGGGTTACGGGCTCACGGAAACATCGCCCATCATCACGCTCAACCCCACGGACGCATATCGGGAGACGAGCGTCGGCCGCATCATTCCCGGCGTGGAAATGCGCGTCCGCGAGCCTGACGCCAACGGCGTGGGGGAGATCTGCGTCAAGGGATCCATGGTCATGGCGGGCTACTACAAGATGCCGGAGGAAACGGCAAGGGTCCTCTCCCCCGACGGCTGGCTGTCCACGGGAGACCTCGGCTACATGGACGCGGAGAACTACGTGTACCTCACCGGCCGGGCGAAGAACCTCATCGTCACCGAGGGCGGCAAGAACGTCTATCCCGAGGAGATCGAGAACGGCTTCCAGCTCTACGACGAGGTCGAGCAGGTCCTCGTATGCGGCTACGTGCAAGATGAGGCAACGCGCAGCGAAGGGATCCAGGCCATGCTCTATCCCGACGTCGAGCGGTTCAAGGGTGAAGGAGAGAACGGGGTCGTGGACTGGCCCTCCGTGGAAAAGGCGCTCCGCAAAGTCGTTGATGAGGTGAACCAGAAGCTGCTCCCCTACCAGCGCATCTCCAAAGTGACGGTGCTGCGGGAGAGGCTCGCGGAGACGACGACGAAAAAGGTGAAGCGCTTCGCCGTGGAGGCGAACGCCGGCACCGCGTGACCTTGAGGGCCCCGCGGTGAGCTCCGGCGGGGCGTGAGCTCTGTCATGCCCGCAGGATCAGCTTCGCGTCGAGCGCAGTCCAATGCCCGTCGGCAAAAACGATGGGGTTGATATCGAGCTGCTCGAAGCGGTCTCCGAGTGAAACGATCAGATCTCCGACACGGGATATGACTGCCGCGAGGCTCGAGGCTTCCAGCTTCATCCCGCGGAATCCCTGCAGCACGGGGAACAGCCGCAGCTCCCCGAGCATCCGCAATGCCTCCCTCTCCGAGCAGGGTGCCAGCCGGAACGCCACGTCGCGATACAGCTCGGCGAGTATTCCCCCCGCGCCCGCCATCAACGCCGGGCCGAGGTTCGCATCGAGGAGGCCTCCGATGATGATCTCAGTGGGCTCGAATCGAAGCTGCCGCTCCACGAGGAGCTTCCTGCCGGGGAACCGCCCACTCATGAGCTGAAGGGTGGCACGAAGCGCCCCGGCGCCGACCCCGAGCATCACCCCCCCTGCCTCGGTCTTGTGCAGCACTTCCGCCGAACACACCTTCACGACATAGGGCGGGAGGATGGAGCCCTCCGACAACAGCGCATCCAGATGCTCGTCAGCCGTATTCGCATCGACGCGGAGCCCTGCCGGCACATCGATCCCCGCTGCAGCGAACAATCGCTTCGTTTCGTGCTCATCGGGGAACGAAGGGACCGAGAGCCCGTTGATCCAGCCCGTCAGGAGCTCAGGCGTCATTCAGAGCCTCGAGTATGGCGGCGCGCTCCACGAGAAAGCTCGCAGCCCTCACCGTGCGCCATATCGAAGGAAACCCGATGACGCCGGCGTCGTACAGTCGTTTGAGATACGCGTCGGTGAACGGTCCGTACTGCGTGAAAACGAGCACGGGGACCTTCGAGCCCACCGCTCGTCGAGCGATCTCGTCGACGAGGTTGTCGGTGATCTGTGGAGGGGCGAAGAAGGCGATGCAGATGAGGATGTCCACGCCGGGATCGGCAAGGAGGGCATCCATGCTCCCGCCGAACATCCCGTCGGTCGCGCTCGCGGTGAGGTCGACGGGGTTACGACAGGATGCGAACGGAAAAGTGGTCGCCCTGATGCGGTCAGTGGTAGCAGGGGACAGTTTCGCCATCTCCAGACGGATGCCGCGGATCGCGCTCTCGATGTAGTCGGCGCACATGACGCCGAATCCCCCCGCCGGAGTGAGCACGGCCACGCGGTTCCCCCGCGCTGCGGGAAGGCCGGCGAGAGTCTTGGCCGCGTCGCAGAGCTCCTCGTCGTCATTCAGAGCGATGATCCCATGCTGGCGGAACGCCCCCCTGACGACCATGTCGGACCCCGCGAGCCTGCCGGTATGGGAGCTGACAGCCGTAGCGCCGGCCGAGCTGCGCCCCGCTTTGAGGACAATCACGGGGACGCGCCTGCTGGCCTGCAGCGCCGCCTCCAGGAACGCACGGCCGCCGTCGAGGCTCTCGAGGTAGAAGGCAAGGCATCGCGCGCGCTCGTCCGACTGGAAGCAGCGCAGGAAATCGAGCTCGTTGAGGTCGCACTTGTTCCCCAGGCCTACGAAGACGAACAGCCCGAAGCCGGTGTTGCTCGCAAGACCGAGGGACTCCCCTCCGACCGAGCCGCTCTGCGTGATGAATGCCACGCCACCGCCGCCCGCGAGTGACTTATCGCCGTGCTCGACGAAGATCGTGTCGAGATTCTCCGAGGGGAGGAAGATGCCCAGCGAGTTCGGGCCGAGGATCCTGGTCGAGGAGCGGGTGGGGATCTGCCGCAGGCGCTCCTCCAGCGCCCTCCCCGCGGCGCCCGATTCTCCGAAACCGCCGGCGAGCACCACGACGTACGGGATGCCCTTCTCCGCGCAGGCTTCGGCTTCATCGACGGCCGCGGCGGCGGCGATAGTGATGATTGCCAGCTCCACTCCGTGGGGCAGCGCTGAAACGCTTGCCACGGTTGTTTTGCCGAGCACCTCTTTGCGGCCGGGATTCACGGGGTAGACCGTGCGGCCGGAGGCGAGGAGCTGCTCGAAGACGATGCGCCCCGGTTTGCCTTCCACGTCCGTGGCGCCGATAACGGCGATGGACTCCGGTTCCAGAAGGCCACGAAGGCACCTGTCGGGGTTTTCCTCCGCGCTCACAGTCCCGTTCGTCCCATGCGCGCGAATGCCTGCTTGTTCGCCCTGTAGAGGTCGAGAAACATCCCCTTCTTCTCTTCCAGGTAGGAATCGAACCGACCCGAATAGCGCGCGCGCGCGTCCACCGGGACCCCGCCGCCAATCTCATCGAGGCTCGCTCCTTCCAGCGCGGCACGCGCAAGGAGCGCGGCCCCGAATGCGGCGCCCGCTTCAGGGCCGAGGCTCTCGAGGTCGCGCCTCAAGACCTCGGAGATGACCTGGAGCAGCACCGGGCTACGGGTGCCGCCGCCGCTCACGCGGATGCGGTCCACCTGCACGCCGCTGGACTCGATCTCCGAGACGATGAGCGACAGGTCGAAGGCGAGCGATTCCAGGAGTGCGAGGAAGATCTCCTCGGCCCCCGTGGTCGGCGTGAGCCCTGTGAGCAATCCCCGCGCGCAGGGGTCGTTCAGGGGAGTGCGGGCCCCGTTCAAGTACGGCAGCACGAACACCCCGGTGGGGCGGAAGGACAGCCCCGGGAAGGACGCCATGAGCTCCTCGGTTCCCGACATCCGCAGCACGCTCCTGGCGAACCACTCTACGAGGAGGCCCCCCGAACCCGTTGCCCCCCCGAAGATGTAACGTCCCGGGGACAAGGAGCTGGAGACGTAGATGTTCTGCAGGGACTTCACTACGTCGCTGCAGGCAACGAAGATGGTCGTGCCGCCGAGGGAAATGGCTCCGGCCCCCGGTGCCGTGCAGCCGCAGACGAGCGATTCCGCTGCGGCATCCGTTGTACCGACGGTGACGGGAATGCCCCGGGGCAAACCCGAACGCTCGGCGCCCTCTGGGGTCACGTACCCGGCGATCTCAGCCGGCCAGCGGAGCCCTGGGATGAGCGCAATGTCGATTCCCGCCTCATCGAAGCTTTCCGCAAAGAGGGCGGAACGCGTGAAGTCCACGAGCGTTCCCGCCGAAGCTGTGAAGAAATCCGTCGCGGCGCACCCGGTGAGGCATCGGACAACGTACCCGCTGGTGGAGAGAAAGCTCCGGGCGTTCGCGAAAACATCCGGCTCGTTCTCCCGGACCCAGAGGATCTTGGGGAGGATCGACTGGGAGGAGAACTTCGTGAACACGCGCGATGCGGCCGCGCCCTGCAGGGCGCTGTTCATGCGCTCGATCTGGCGGACCGCACGAGTGTCAACCCCGTAGAGGATTGCCGGGCGCAACGGCTCGCCGGCGTCGGACACCGGCAGGACGTTGGGCCCCATCGAGCTCACCCCCACCGCCGCAATCCGGCCGAGATCAATTGTGCGGGAGAGGAGCGCAGTCAACCGCTGGATGTCGGTCAACCAGACCCGCGCATCCTGCTCGACAAAACCGGCACGGGGATAATCGACGCTGTGCTCCACACGGGCCCCGGCCACCCTGCGCGATCTCTCGTCGAGGACGACCGCCTTCGACGAGGTGGTGCCGATATCGAACCCGAGAGTCAGCCCCGTTCCCCGTGCCATCCGCATCCTCCCCCGGCCCGCCGTTACTTCATGTATTCGGCGGCGTTCGCCGAGGTCACGAGCGGCGTCGACATGTAGATCACCTTCACGTCGCCGATGACCTCCTGAGGGGTCTTCTTCTGCACGACGATCTTCTTGATGAGGTCCGCCGCCTTCGCCGTGGAATCGTCGAAAGGCTGCACGATCGTGGCCGCCACGGGCGACGAACCGCTCTTGATGAGCTGGATGTTGCGGTCGTTGCCGTCGATGCCGACGACGAACATGTCCTTCTGGCTGAATCCCTTGTCCTTGATGGCGAGGGAGACGCCGTAGGCGGGATCGTCCCAGGCGCACCAGACGGCATTGATCTTGTCGCCGTACTTCACCAGATACGCCTGCATGGCGGCCTGCGCGTCTTCGACGAATCCGGCGGGCGGGAGGTAATGAACGTCGAGGACCTTGATGTTCGGCTCTTCGGAGAGGACCGTATCCAGAGCCTTGCCGCGGAACCGTGTCCCGTAGAACTGGTCGAACTTGAAGACGACGATATTGCCCTTGTGGTTGAGGCGGTCGACGAGATAGGTCGCGATCTTCGAGCCCATCTCCCAGTTGTTCGTCAGGATGTCGGCGGTCATCAGATCGCTATACTCAGAATCGATGGCGATCACGGGAATACCGGCATCCTTCGCGGCCTGCAGCGACGAGGCGAGCGACGACGCCTGCCCCATGGCGATGACGATCACGCTCACCTTGCGGCTGACGTAATTCTCGACGAGGTTATTCATCTTCTCCCACGAGCCTGCGGCGTTGGAGACGAATATCTTCCATCCCTCCTTCTTCGCTATCTGCTCGAGCCTGTTGGACACGCGCGCCTGGGTCGCCGCGCCCTGGTTTGCGGCGACGAACCCGAGCGTAACCTGCTGCGCGCCGATCGAGAACGCCGAGAGCGCCAGGGCGATCGCAATGATGAGCACCTTCTTCATACCTGTCCCCTTTCAATAGATATTAAGAGTGACTGCAACGCAATCACCGTTCGACCACTGCCGACCCCCGCGAGGTCAGAGCGACGGCGAGGATGATGATCGCCCCCTTGGCGATGTACTGGAAGAAATACGACACCCCCATGAGCACGAGCCCATTGTCGATGACGCCCATGATCAGGGCGCCGATGAGGGTTCCGATGATGTTCGGCCGGGACACCTTGACCGTGGTCATCCCGATGTAGGCGGCGGCGATCGCGTCCATGAGGAACGCGTCACCCGCCGTCGGCTGCCCCGATCCCAGCCGGGAGGCGAGCACGCATCCCGTGAAGGCCGCCAGTGCTCCGGAGAGCACCAGCCCCACCACACGGTAGAGGTTCACGCGGATCCCCGAGTGGTACGCCGATCGGATGCTCCCCCCGATCGCGTACATCCACCTGCCCGTCTTCGTCTTCTCCATGACGAAGGCGAACAAGGCGACGACGCAGGCCATCAGCACGACTTGCGTGGGCACGACGCCGAACACCTTGCCCTGGCCGAGGAAAAGGAAGTCGGGCTTGAACTCTCCGAACACCTCCTGGCCTCTCGTGTACATGAAGTTGATTCCCGTCGCGATGGACCCCAGGGCGAGGGTCGCGATGAACGCGGAGACCTTCACCTTCGTGATCAGGATCCCGCCGACCAGCCCGAAGACGGCGCCGGCCAGGACGACGATGAGGAGGGCGATTCCCAGCGGGAACCCCTTCAGGACGAAGCTGGCGAGCAGGACGCCGGACAGGCTCGCCACGGAGGCGATCGACATGTCGAAGTCTCCGGTGACCATGCAGACGGTGAGCCCGGTCGCGATGATGGTGAGCATCGAGATATGAGCGAGGATGTCCAGGAGGTTCCTCGGCTCGATGAACGAACCGGACGCAAGGGAAAAGAAGACGACCAACACCAGGAGCGCAATAATCGTCCCGTACCGCTGCAGATTCATCTTCACGCTTAGTTGCACGACTGACCTCCCTCGAGTTTCTCCTCCACGAGCGCTGCCGAGAGGATTGCATGCTGGTCGAAAGCGGCCCGCGCGCAATCGGCGACGATCCTCCCCTTGCGCATCACGTACAGCCGATCCGAAACGCCGAGCAGCTCGCGGAGATCCGAGGAAACGAAGATGACCCCGGCGCCCTGACGGGCGAGGTTCTGCATGACCTTGTAGACCTCGCGCTTCGTTCCCACGTCGATTCCCTTCGTAGGCTCGTCGAATATGAAGAGGCGTCCGCGCGGGCCGATCAGCCATTTCCCGATTACGACCTTCTGCTGGTTGCCCCCGCTGAGGAAGAGGAGCTTCTGCGCGAGGGACGGGGTCTTGATGGCAAGCTCCTTCGCGACCCCGTTGGCCGCGCCACGCGTCTTGGACGCCCTGACGACGCCGAAGCGGGTGAACATCCCGAGAAAAGGGATCGTGCAGTTCTCTTCCACGGACATGTCCAGCACAAGGCCTTCCCCCTTGCGGTCCTCCGGGCAGAGATAGACCCCCCGCCGCATGGCCTGACGGGGATGCCGGAAGATGGCGGGCGCGCCGTCGAGGAGGATGCTTCCCGCCTCCACGGGAAGCGCGCCAAAGAGGCATTTCATGAGCTCCGACCTGCGAGATCCAACCATCCCGAAGAAAGCGACGAGCTCGCCTTCCTCGACGTGGAAGGAGATGTCCTCGATCCCGTTGCGCCTGCTCCGCAGACCCTCGACCTTCAGCAGGGGGCGCGTCTCCCCCATCGGAGGCAGTGGAGGGTACTGCTGATCCATGTCCCTGTTGGTGATGAGGGTGATCAGCTCCCGAACGGTCAGGGCCGCGGGGAGGTAGGTGCCGATCTTCTCCCCGTTGCGGAGGACCGTGATCATGTCGCAGATCTTGAATACCTCCTCGAGATGATGGGAGACGTAGAGGATGGCAAACCCGTCCTTCTTGAGCGCCGCGAGGATCCTGAAGAGGTTCTCCGCGTCCTTCTGGGACATCGCCTCCGTGGGCTCGTCGAAAACGAAGACGCGCGCGTTGACGCTGAGGGCGCGGAGCACTTCGACGAGCTTCTGCTCGGCCACCCGGAAGCGGCCGACGGGAACGCCGAGCGGGACGTCGATCCCGTAGCGCTCGCACAGCTCCTTCGTCTTGCGTTTGAGCTCCGCGGTGGAAAGCACACCGAGGCGCGAGCCCTCCCTGCCGAGCCAGATGTTCTGCTCGGCGGTGAAGTCCTGAACGAGAACCGTCTCCTGGTGCACCACCGCGATCCCCTCCGCCCGGGCGCGCGCAGGGTGGAACTCGTCGACCCTGTGGGAGCCCACGGTGAGCGAGCCCGAGGTGGGGGGAAAGACACCGGCGAGGATATTAATGAGGGTCGACTTTCCGGCGCCGTTCTCCCCTACCAGACCGTGGATCTCCCCCACGCGCAGCGTGAGGCTCACGTCGGTCAGCGCGACGACGCCGGGGAAGCTCTTGCTCACGGACTCTATCCGAACGATTTCTTCCTCCATGGAGCTACCCCCAGAACCGCCCCTGCGCA
This sequence comes from Spirochaetaceae bacterium, assembly GCA_003141795.1. The sequence goes on from PLNO01000086.1 coordinate 24,921, forward strand.
TCCGCCGCGGTCGCCCCCTCGTGGATGATCGAGCGAAGCGCCTTGAGCATCGCGAGCGGATCGTCGCTTTGCCACACGTTGCGCCCCATGTCCACGCCGCGCGCGCCCAGCCTCATGGCGTGCTCTGCGGTCTCCAGAACCTTGAGGTTGTTCTCCATCTGCGGCCCCCCGGCAATCACGACGGGAATCCCCACGGCTGCTTCAACCACCTTTTCGAACCCGTTCTCGCAGTAGTAGGTCTTGATGATGTCGGCGCCCATTTCGGCCGCCACGCGGACCGCGAGCCCGAGGTATCGGGGATCGAAACCCTTCTCCCGGTCCTTCCCGACAGCCGTGACGCCGAGTACGGGCATTCCGTAGCGATGGCATTCGTCGACGAGCAGGGCGAGCCCTGCTATTGAAGAGTGCTCGCTCTCGGCTCCCACGAAGATCGACGTCGCAACGGCGTCGACCGACAGCCGCAAGGCCTCTTCCACGGTCGTGGTGAGCCGCTCGGCGGTGATGTCGGGCCCGGCGATGGTAGCCGCGCCGCTCACGCGGAGCACGATGCCGGCCCCGATGGACGGCTCGATGCACTGTGCGAGAACTCCCTTGTTGAGCATGATCGAATCGACGAAGGGACCGAGGGTGGCAAGCAGCTCGCGCGGCTTTTCCAGCCCGTGCAGGGGGCCGAGCGCCATGCCGTGGTCCAGCGCGAGCATCACCGTCTTCCCCGTGTCATTGCGAAAGATATGGGACATGCGGACTGAAGCGCCGAATGAGCTCATGATTGGCCTCCCTGAAGCGTGAATCCGGCCTTCAGCGCGCGCCCTTCCAGGGCGTCCTTGAAGGCGCGGTCGAAATCGGAGAACGGATACAGCCCTTTGGTGAACGGCTCCAGGAGGACGAGCCCGCTTTTGATGACGTTCACCGCCGTCCTGAAATCGAACGGGGAGAAACCCGATGTGCCGACGATCCGCAGGCCCTTGTAGTGCACGAGGTTGGGATCGACCTGGATCTTGGAGCCTTTCGCGTAGCCGCCGAACAGCACGAGGTGCCCGAACGGCGCAACGAGGCCTTCGTACTGCGGCACGAGATCCGGAATGGGCGGAGTCAGGATGACGGCGTCCATCTTTCCCCGCAGCGCTTCGGGATCGGTGACCGGCTCGATCCCGAGGCTCTGCGGCAGGGCGAGTCGGGCGGAGTTGACGTCGGTGATGAGCGTGCGGGCGCCGAAGAGGCTGCGGATCACAAGGGCGTTGAGCACGCCCATGAAGCCCGCACCCACGACGAGCACGGTGTCCCCGGGCCGGGGATTGAAGGCGCGCGCCGAGTTCAGGACGCAGGACACGGGCTCCGACAGGGCGGCCGACAGCGCGAGCGCCTCGGGCACTTTGGCAAGGCCCGTGTGCGCGTAGCTCTCGGAGAAGGCAATGAGCTCGGCCAGGGCGCCATTGCTGGGGTGCCGGCGGTTCGGGCATGCCTCGGTCCGACCGCGGAGGCACATCTCGCACTCACCGCAGCTGATGAAGGGGATCCCCGTCACCCAGTCTCCCACATGGAACGACGTGACGGAGCTGCCGACGCGCTCCACGACCCCTGAGAACTCGTGACCGAGGATGCTGGGCGGCTTGATCTGGGGATGACCCTGCTTGTAGGTCTTGATGTCCGTAGCGCAGATGAACGAATACACGATCCGCACGAGGATGGTGTCTTCGTGCACGGGCGGTTCGTCGACATCACGAAACGAGAGCTTCTGCGGCGCCTCATAGAAGACGGCTTTCACTTGAGCGACCTCCTTGTCATTCTTCCTGTTCAGCGAGCAATTGCGCGGTGAAAAGATCCGTGATCAGCGTCGTGACGAGCCCCGACTTGAGGGCCGCCCGGATCCCCGCCTGCTTGCGCGCTCCTCCGGCAAGGCATACCCGCTCGGGGACGCGCAGGAGGGTTGCCAGCGGGATGCTGAGGGAGACCGAATCGGCGTCCGGGCAAACCATGGTCCCCTGCGCATCGAAGAACCGTGCGAGCACGTCCCCGACGGCGTGGCGCTGCACCATCTGTACGAGGTACTTCTCGGGGAAGGAGGAGAAAAGCACGGCGGATTCCTCGATCGGCTTTCCCAGCCCGAATATCGCCGTATCGAGGCTCGACCATCGCTCGACCACCGCCGCGACCTGAGGGGACGCGAGGAAGGCCTTCTTCTGCGAAGGGCTCTCGCAGATCGCGGGGGTCATGAGGTACTTCCTCTCGGCATGGAACGATTCAGCGAGCAGATCGACGATCGTGTTGATCTGATAGGCGGGGTCGGATTGGCCGGCGACACCCATGAGCGGCGTGACCGACATGTCGGCGGGGGCCGATCCGTCCGGTCGGAGCGCTCTGGCCATCTCGTAGATCGTGCACCCCAGCCCGACGCCGATACGGGTTTTCGCGGAAAGAAAGCTCGGCAGCGATTCTATGAACCGGGAGACGATCGCCCTTCGGACGACCGGTTCGACGTTGTCTTCAGGGATCCCGATGAGCACGCGCTTCAGGCCGTACTGCGCGGATAGCCTCTGCTCCAGTCGGGTCTGGTCAAAGATATCCGGCGGCCTTACCGTGATGGTGACGATGCCAAGCTTCTGCGCGAGGGCGAGCAGGCGCGACACCTTCGGCCGCGAAATGCCGAGCGCTACGGCGACCTCCTCCTGCGAGGAACCGCGCCGGTAGTAGAGCTTCGCGCACTCGTAGGCGAGTGTGACGTCCTCCTGCTTCACGGCCGTGGCCTTCCCATGGCGCCCACCACGTCCCTGATCAGGGCCGGCGGGTCCTCATGCTGGTAGAGGTTGCGCCCCATGGCCACCCCCTTCGCCCCGCCGAGGAGCGCTTTCCTCACGGTGGAGACGAAATCCTTCTCCCTGCTGCCCCCGGCGATGATAATGGGAACCGGGCACCCGCCGACGACGCTCGCGAAGTCCTCGGTCATGCAGGTCTTGATGACGTCAGCCCCCACCTCGGCGCCGATGCGGCTCAGGTCAGCGATCGCGCGGGGTGAGGGGGAAAGCTTCGGATCCGCGGGAAGCATCTCGGCGATCAACGGAATCCCGAACCTGTGGTATTCACAGACCGCCTCCGCGAGCTCGTGCATCGCGGCCACGTCGTCCCCGTGTCCGAGCACGACCATGCTGATGACGGCATCCGCCCCGAGGCGCAGAGCATCCTCGGGATGGAGGAAGCACCGATTGAGAGCGCCCGTTTCGGAAAAGCGGGTCCCGGCGTGGGTGATTCTGAGTATCAGGGATTTGGCAGGGTCGAGCCGTCCTATCGTGCGCGCAAGACCGGCGTTCAGGATGTAGCCGTCGAACGGCAGGGAATCGATGGCGGCGATGAAACGAACCGGGTCCGCAAGACCTTCCGGAACCCCGACGTACTGGCCGTGGTCGAGCGCGGCAAGGAGGAGCGTACCGTTGCGGAAGAGCCTGTTCACCCTGAAATCTATTCCATCCATCTGTCATCCTTATTGAACAAATGTTCAGAACGTTTGATCAAGAATGAGTATTACACCTCCGCCGCCGGCATGTCAAGGTTTTTCTTTCAGGACGGGAAAAAAAACGGCCAGGCACGGAGGGGGTCTCCCTCCGGCCTGGCCGAAATGATCTGAGGCAGGAAAGTCGGGATCTACCGGGCGGGCTTCAGGGCGTCGATCGCGAGCCCTACGAGGGACAGGTGCAGAGATGCGCCGGAGACGGCGTCGCTCGTGCCATCGGCCTTCAGCGGGATGGTGGCGGGATCCTGCGCCTTGAGGATCGCGGCCTGGGCAGCCGCAGCCTGGACGTTCCATTCACCGTTCTTCGCGGCCTTGGCCATGCCATAGCGGCCCGCGATGGCCTCGACGAGCTTCGACTTCTTGGCAGCGTCCTTGTTCGTGCCGTTCCACAGCACGTCGACGATCCGCCCGTTCACGACGGTGAGGAGCACGGAGTCCTTCCAGCCCGTCTGCGCGTCGAAAGCGGTCTGCTGATTAAAGTACCAGCCGTCCTTCTTGTAGATGCCCTTGGCAACGGGGCCGGCGGCGAGCGCCTTGTTCACCAGGTCGTAGAAGTTCTTGACGTGGAGGGAAGCCCCTGAAATCGCGTCGGTGGTTCCGTCCTGCTTGAACTTGTCGAAGCCGGGGTTCTGGCTCTTGACGAGGTACGCCTCGACGTTGGCCGCTTCCTGGTCCCACTCGAGGCCGAGCTTCGAGGCCTTCTTCATTCCGTATCCGCCGGCTGCGGCAACGGTCTTCTTGTCGGCGACGCCGAGGTTGGAAACGCCGTTCCAAACGACCTTCGCGATCTTGCCTCCGGCAACGGTCACGACGACCTGTTCCTTCCAGCCGCTTTCAGGGGCGAAGGTGGTGTCCGAGGCGAAGTAGACACCGTCTTTCGCCTTGACCTGGCCGAAAGCAATGCCGGCAAGGCCCACGCAAAGAATGAGAGAAAGAGAGAGCATTCGCTTCATAGGTTATCCTCCATATAGCTTGTAACGGGTATATATGAATTAGACCATGAACCGAGTGACGCGTCAAGCGGACTCCTGGCGGATTTGTCCCTGCCGCTCCTGGCGGATTTCCTTCTCCTTGCGATCGGATATGCCCGCAGATATACTCCGTGCGAAGAGATCCCTCAATGAAACCCCCTGCCCCGCCGTCAGTCACGATCGAGAATGGTTTCTGGTCGGATCGGCTCACGGTCAATCGCGATCGCGCCATCCATTACCAGTGGGAACGCTACGAGCAGTGCGGCACAGTCGATAACTTCCGTATCGCCGCCGGGCTGCTCGACGGGCCGCGGAAGGGCTTTTTCTATACGGACTCAGACCTGCACAAATGGGCGGATGCCGCGTCGCGAATTCTGCTCCGAANNAGCTCCTGGACCGTTACGTCGAGCTCATGGTCCGCTGCCAGGAACCCGACGGGTACCTCTTCACCTACAACCAGATCCACTTTCCCGGTGTGCGGTGGAAGAACCTCCAGATCGAGCATGAGCTGTACTGCATCGGCCACTTCATCGAGGCGGGGATCGCCCACCACGCGGCCACAGGCGGAACGATGCTCCTCGAGTGCGCGCGAAAATCCGCGGATCTCGTCGTCAGGGAGTTTCTCAGGGCGACAGCGTCCCGCACGAGCGGCCATCAGGAAATCGAGATCGCCCTCCTCAGGCTCTACCGCCTCACCGGCGGCGCCGATTATCTCGCCACCGCCCGGGCGCTCCTGGAGAGGCGCGGACGTACCCGCCTTTTCGCGCTGCATTTCGTCGCACAGGTGCTCTCCCAGGTCGCGCGCTCCCGCGCGGTGAACAGGCAGAACCACGAGCGCAGCCGTAGCAATGCACTCCGCCAGGAGCGGCGTGAACAAATCCGCCAGGAGCGGGGGGTGGGCTTCGAGCTCGGGGAGAACCTCACAAAAGAGGAGCCGCGTTTCATCATGCTGCGCAGCCTCGGGGCCTTTCTCAGCGGGTCCTACCAGCAGCAGCATGCACCACTCCGTCGGCAGGTCGTCCCCCGGGGCCACGCGGTCCGATGGAGCTACATAATGACGGCAGCGGCGATGCTCCAGCGGGAAACGGGGGATGAATCGCTCGCGCGTCTTCTGGGCGGCGCGTGGGAACGGCTGGTGGAGGAGAAGATGTACGTGACGGGGGGGATCGGCAGCCTCCCCATCATCGAAGGGTTCGGACGCGCCTTCGAGCTCGACAACCGCTACTCCTACTCCGAGACGTGCGCGGCGATCGGGAGCGTGCTCTGGAACAGGGAGATGTCCCTGGCAACCGGCGAGCCGCGCTACGCAGACATGATCGAGTGGCAGCTGTACAACGCCGTGTCCGTCGGCCTTTCCCTCACCGGGGACAGCTACTTCTACCGCAACCCCCTGGCATCCGACGGCACCCTTCAGCGCAAGGCCTGGTACGCCACCGCGTGCTGCCCGTCGAACATCTCGCGGCTGCTCGCGGACCTCGATACCCTGCTCTACACTATCGCAGAGAAAGAGATCCGCATCGAACAGTATGTCTCGAGCATGGCAACGCTCGGCAACGGGATCGACATCCGCGTGGCATCCGGGCTTCCCTGGGAAGGAAGCGCGCACATCACGGTGAGGAGCCCCGCCGCAACCAGTCTCCGGCTGCGCATTCCGGGCTGGGCGGAGCAGGGCGTCGTGCGGATGAACGGAACTGTCGCCTTTTCCTTCGTGCCTGTCGCCGAGCCGCGATTCGGAGTGGCCCGCTTCCAGAGGGCAGGATACCTGACCCTCGCGGTTCCCTCCGGGGAGACGACGATCGACCTGGACTTCCCCTCGCGATCACCCTCTGCACGGCGCATCCGAAGATACGCGCCGACAGGGGCCGGGCAGCCGTGACACGGGGCCCGCTCGTCTACTGCGCAGAATCCGTGGATAACCCCGGCGTCGATCCTTCCGTGTTGGTTCTCGACCCCGAGTCCCTCGCCTTCGAGCCTGTCAATCCGCGGTTCCCCGAGATGCCCGGCATGATCGAAGGTTCCACAATCGACGGCGCTCCGGTAAGGCTCATCCCCTATTCCGCCTGGGGCAACCGGGGACCCTCCGCAATGGCGGTGTGGCTGCGTGTGCCCTGACAGTGACAAAGGAGAGAAGATGCCCGAAGTCTGGTTCCACAATGCCCCCATGGTGACGGGCCGCGGCTCGCTCAAGCATCTTGGGCGGATCGGAGCTCAGAGGGTCGCCGTCGTCGCCGACCTTCGCGCCCTCACCGCCAATGGCGCCCTCACGCGTATGGAGGCGGCGCTGGAAAAGGGCGGCAGCACGTGGAAAATCGTGCATGACGCACGGAGGGAACCGCGCACGGCCGACCTGGACGAGGCACGCCGCGCCGTGGATGCCTTCGCGCCTGACGTCATCCTCGGGATCGGCGGCGGGGCCGCCATGGACGTCGCGAAAGCGCTGTGGTTCTTCTACGAGCAGGAGACCGCGGGGTGGGAGCAGGCCTTCGTCCCCTTCGGCCTCCCGCCACTGGGAAAGCGGGCACGGCTCATCGCCGTTCCCACGACGAGCGGAACCGGTTCGGAGACCACCTGCGTCGCGGTGTTCGTCGACGCACAGGACCGAAAGCGCCTGATGATGTCACGCGAGCTGATACCCAGCCTCGCCATTCTCGATCCCGACCTCGTTGACTCGGTTCCTCCCGCGGTTGCCGCGGCTTCCGGCATGGACGCGCTCACCCACGCAATGGAGGCAGCGGTCTGCACCGCGGCCGGGCCCATGGTGGGCGCCGTGGCGGAGGAGGCATCCGCATGCCTTCTGGAGTGGCTGCCCCGATCGGTCTGTTCCGAGCCGGGATCGCTCGAGCGGACGCGCGCACGGGAGATCGTCCACTACGCCGCATCCCGGGCCGGCATGGCCATCAACAATTCCAGCGCGGGCCTCGCGCACGCCATGGACCAGGTCGGTCCGCTGCTCGGGCTCTCCCACGGTGTGGCGTGCGCGCTGGCGCTTCCCTATACGATCGCCTTCCTCGGAGCTCAGCCCGGCTACAGCAGGATCGCCCGGGCCGCGGGATGCACAGGCGGTGATGAGGAGCTCGTGACCCAGCTCGCCAACCATGTCTGGAAGCTCAACCGGGCGNNCCGCGGGGTACGCCGGCTGCGGAGCTTCCGAACAGCAGTTTGACGGCTTCGTGGAGGGTGTGTCGAAGGAGGCGGCATGCTCAGGATCGACCCGCCTGGCGCCCGTGCCGCCCGGGCCCGAGGAGTTCAACCGCTTGTTCTGGCAGGCCTTCCATGGCCGGCAGCCTTTTACGGGCTAGGAGGAGAGCCTCTTTCCCTCTTCGATGAACTCGAGCAGGAGTCGACGCCGCACCGCGGTTTCCGCCAGGCCGAAACGCAGCCCGTTGAGGTTCAGCTCCCATAGCTCGCCGAGATTCAACCCCAGCTCCCGGGCGCGCCGCCATTCGAGGAGGAGATCCGTCGTGAAGAATGGGGGATCGTCGGTAGAGAGGGTGACGGGGACTCCGGCATTCAGCAGCATGCGCAGCGGGTGCGCTGACAGGGAAGGGACGACGTTCAGGCACACGTTGCTCGTGATCGCCACGTCGCAGCAGATCCGCCTCTCCGCGAGGAGCCGCAGGACCTCGGGGTCCTCGACCGCGCGAACGCCGTGCTGAACGCGCCGCACGCCCAGATCCACCACCGCTTCCCGCACGTGGGCGGCACCCGCCGTTTCCCCGGCGTGCGCCACGGTCCAATATCCCGCCCTGCGGGCACGCTCGAACCATCGGGAGAACTGGGAGCGGGAAATCCCCCCTTCCGGGCCGCCCAGGCCGAGTGCAACGACGAGCGGGTTGGATTCCTCTTCCAGGAGCGCGAGCGTGTAATCCGCGCTCGGTGGTCCCGCCTCGCTGGGAATATCGGTGATCAACCGCACGACGGGCCCGCCGGCGCTCTCCGCCTCCATGAGCCGCTTCGACACGATCTGAAGGGCGCGCCTTCCCCCGATGCCGAGCTTCTCGTGGTTGTACGGGGTGAAGTGCAGCTCGGAATAGCGGATGTTCTGACGGCGGCATTCCGAGACGAACGCGTCCACCATGCGCAGATAGTCGTCGGGGGTGCGCATGCAGGAGCACATCAGAAGCCACAGCTCGATGAAGGAGGCGAAGCTCGTGAACCGGTACATGCCCTTGAGCTCGTCAAGGCTGTTTACGGGAAGCGCCACGTGGTTGGACCGCGCCATGTCCCAGAGGGTCTTGGGCGCAATCGTCCCCTCGAGGTGGAGATGCAGCTCCGCCTTGGGCAGGCGCGCGATCAGGTCGTCGGATGCGGGTGCATCGTGGTGTGCGATCGTAGGGTCCATCGTCGTTCCGTCCTTCATCCCCTCTCCTGGCCGATGTCGGTAAGATCGTAGCCGCCAAGCGACTCGATCTCTGCGCGGAACTCCGCGGAACGCAGAACGGAGAGGATCCTCTGCATGCCAGGGCTCTGCAGCGTCCTTGCGGCGATCACCATGTCCAGACTCTCGTTGTGGAGGAACAGGAACTCCACGCCACGCACCTGGGAGCATGCCTTCTCGTTTCCCACCGCAAGGTCGGCGTCGCCCCGGGCTACGGCCGTGGCCGCGGCGATATGCGACGAGGCAGCGTTGCCGTACCCCTGGATCCGTTGCGTGTCCAGGCCGAGCAGACGGAGCTTCTGGTCGATGAGCACGCGCATGCCGCTGCCCAGCTCCCTGTTCGCCATGACGAGGTCCGTCCGTCCGAAGTCCTTCCAGTCGCTGATCCCCTTGGGGTTGCCCTTGCGCACGTACAGCCCGACGGGGCGCTGTGCGAGGTGGATGATGACGGCCGGGATGCCGGGGAGTATGCGGTTCACGAACGGGACGTTGTATGCCCCCGTCTCCGCGTCCCACAGGTGTGCCGTGGCGGCGTCGATCTGGCCCTGGTAGAGGGCGAAAAGCCCGTTGTAGCTCCCCAGATGCGAACGCAGGGGTTGGAACCCCGGATACGCGCGCTCCGCCTGCTGCACCAGGACGTCAAGCATCAGGTCCTGGCCCGCGATCACGAAGTTCCCGCGCGGCGCCGACTCAGGCAGGGCGCTCGGCGACGGCCGGGCGGGGCCGGCGTCGCGCTGTTTGTACGCCTCCACCTCCTCCCGATCGACGCGCACCTTCTTGCCCACCCTGTATCCGCGCAGCTCCCCGCGCTTGATGAGCTCGTAGACGGTGTTGCGCGTGATCCTGAGCAGATCGGCCACTTCAACGGGGGTGAGGGCGGTGCCCTGGTGACTGTCCATCGCAGGCATCGGTGGAGTATACCATGTCGCGGAGGCATCGCAAATGAGGCTCAGCGCACGGAACGTTCTCAAGGGCAGGGTAAAATCGATCGTCATGGGTGCGGTCAACGCGGAGGTGAGCATCGAGATTGCAGGCGGCGAGCTCATTACGTCCATCATCACAAAGGCGTCCGTTGAGAGCCTGGGGCTCAAGGAAGGCGGAACCGCGTACGCTGTGATCAAGGCCACGAGCGTGATGGTGGGCGTGGATTAGCGCTTAAAACAGCCGCGGGGAGCGCGCGTCCATGCGCCCTTCGGAGAGCTCGAGGACCTCGGAGCAGAGACGCCCGATCTCGGTGCGTGAATGCGAAACGAGGATGGCGGTGACCCCCGTTTCACGCTGGATCCGGGCAAGCTCCGCGCCGAGGGATTCGCGCAGCTCCTCGTCGAGCGCCGAAAGCGGCTCGTCCAGGAGGAGGACCTTCGGGTCGCGGGCAAGGGCTCGGGCAAGCGCCACACGCTGCTTCTGTCCGCCGGAAAGCTCACGGGGGAACTGACGCGCCTCCCGCGTGAGCCGCGTGAGCTCCAGGAGCTCCATTGCGCGCTCACGATCCGGGGCGGCGTAGAGGATGTTGCCGAGCACTGTCATGTGGGGGAACAGCGCGTAGTCCTGGAAGACGAGCCCGACCGACCTCTTCTGCGGCGGGAGGAATACGCGCCTGCGCGCATCGAACCACGTCTGCCCGTCGAGATCGATCCTGCCGTCGTCGGGGCGTTCGAGGCCGGCGATGCACCGAAGGAGCGTCGTCTTCCCGCTGCCGGAAGGGCCGCGCACGCCGAGGAAGCTCCCCTTGGTGAGCGCATATTCCACCTCCAGATCGAAGGTCCTCTCCCCCGCGCGAAGGCGCATGGCGACGTAGAAGTGCAGCACCTCTAGCGCCTCCGTTCCTGCCGTTGCAGCCGGTTGAGGAGAAGCACGCCCGCATAGCTCACCACGACGAGGATGCCCGCGTAGAGGTGCGCGCTGCCGAAGTCCAGGCTCTCCACGCGCTCATAGACAGCGATCGAAACGACCTTCGTCACCCCGGGGATGCTCCCCCCCACCATGAGCACGACGCCGAACTCCCCCAGAGTATGGGCGAACGTATTGATGATGCCGGCGAGTATCCCCGTCCGCATGTTGGGGATGACGACGCGCAGAAGCGTTTCCATCCTGCCCTTGCCCAGGGTATAGGAGGCTTCGAGCAGGTGCTGCGGCACGGCGAGGATGCCGGTGCGCAGCGCGGTGAGCATGAACGGCAAAGAAGACACGCACCCGGCGAATACGATGCCGGGAAACGAGAAGGCGAGCCGGACGTGGAAGACGGAGAGGAAGAACTGGCCGAACGCTCCTCTCGGGGAGAGGAGCATGAGGATGTAGAATCCGAGGACCGTGGGAGACAGGACGAGGGGAAGGGATGCCGTGGACTCCACCCAGGGGACCCATTTCCCCCTGGCCTGGGAGAAGACCCATGCGAGCGGAAAACAGATCAGGAAAAGAAGTCCGGTGACCCAGAGCCCGAGCTGGAAAGACACCCAGAAGGGAACGGGATCGAACTTCAAGGGGATCCGAACCCAGGGGTTGCGACGGCTGGGGAAATCGTGACGGACGATCGTTTCATGATGAATTGTGACCAAACCGTACAAACTCGTCAAGCGGACTGGTCGTTGTGTAGCGTTTAGAACGACAGGGTGTAGACGAGCTTCAGCAGGGGATCGGGAGAAAGATCGGGCTTGCTGGTGATGACGGAGGGCTTTTTCATCCAGGAGGGAATACAGAAAGGGAACGATGAATGCGGAAACTGCTTTTCCCGTGCTACGACTGGGAATCCCGTATCCGAACGCCGAACCGCCGGGTCAAGAGACCGCGCCCCCCCGACTCGTGAGAGGGGCGCGACTCATAGATGACAGGTCCGCCCTCAGAAGGACATTGTGTAGGAGATCTTCAGCATCGGATCGAACGTAGGATCTTTCTTCGTGATCCCGTCGGTCACCTTGTCATCGTAGTTGGAGTACTTGAACGCCGCCTCGACGTAGAAGGGGCCGGCGGCGTAGCTGACGCCCGGGGTGACGCTGGAGCCGAAGGCGGCATTCGTTGCCGTCCCGAGGGAGCTGTTATTATACCAGTTGACGCCGGCCGCGCTGGCGTTCGCCGTGTAGAGGGAGGCGGCGAGGTAGGCCTTCAGGCCCTTCACTCCGAGGCTGCCGAAGTCAAACGTGAGCTTCGGGTCCGTGAAGTAGCGGGTATTGAACGTGGCATCGGTAGTCTGCAGATTGCCGGCCTGGGCAGCGGTTGCCGAGCTCGCCAACTGGTCGGAGAAGTAGATGCTCTCCTTGACATCGAGCTGCAGCGGACCCCACACGAAGGAGACCTGCGGTTTCACGTCGTACACCCAGACCGCCGGCACGAAGCCGATCTCCGTGCTCGCCGAGAAGGTGAGCGCGGTGGTCTTGTCGAAAGCGACCTTGTACGCGACGCTCTCGTAGTTCGTGAACAGGAAGGTGTTGCTGGAGTTGTACCAGGTGCTGAGGCTGATACCTTTGTAAACCTTGTCCAGGATGTACTTGATCTCTGCGTACTTGGCATCGTTCGTCGTGTCGTAACCGAGGAAGTACAGGGGGAGGCTCACCCGGGCGGACAGGGCGCCCATGGAG
>PLNO01000261.1 GCA_003141795.1 Spirochaetaceae bacterium
CCCGGGTGACGCCGAACGCGCCCCCGTAGGGGCCGACGTCCTCGCCGAGGAGGAAGACCAGGGGGTCGCGACGCATCTCCTCGCACATCGCGTCCTTGATGGCCTGGGCGTAGGTGATTTCCGGCATTGGGTGCTGCTCCTTCAGGCGTACACGTCGTCCTCGACGGTGTCGAGGGACGGCTCGGGGCTGGACTCGGCGAAGGCGACGGCCTTCTCGACGATGGAGACGCCCGTGGCATCCATCGCGGCGATCTCGGGAGCGGTGCACACGGCGTGCTCCTGGAGGAAGGCGGCCATTCGTCGCAGCGGATCCTTCTTCTTCCACGATTCCACCTCGTCCTTCGAACGGTACCGTCCCGCGTCGCTCTTCGAGTGGCCCATGATACGGTAGGTGTTCAGGACGAGCAGGAAGGGTCCGCCGGCAGCCACGGCTGCCCGGGCCTCGCGCGTCGCCTCATAGACGGCCGTGGCGTCGTTTCCGTCCACCGATCGCCCGGGCATACCGTACGAAGCGGCCCGCACGGCGATGTCGGTGATGTTCATGCTCTTCTGCACGTGCATGGACATCCCGTACTGGTTGTTGATGCAGACGAAGAGGACGGGCAGCTTCCACACCGAGGCGAGGTTGAGCGCCTCGTGGAACGTGCCTTCGTTGGATGCCCCGTCGCCGAAGAAGTCCACGACGATCCTGTCGATCTTCTGCATCACGGTGCCCAACGCCGCGCCGACGGCGATGGGTATTCCCCCTCCCACGATGCCGTTTGCGCCCAGGTTCCCCGCGGCGACCTCGGCGATGTGCATGCATCCGCCCTTGCCTTTACAGACGCCCGTGGCCTTGCCGAGGAACTCGGCCATCATGGTGTTCACCTCCATGCCCTTGGAGATGCTCTGGCCATGCCCGCGGTGGGTCGCATAGATAAGATCCTCTGGCTCGATCGCGGCGCACACGCCGGCCGCCGTGGCCTCCTCTCCTACGCAGAAGTGCGCGGTGCCGTGCACCTTGCCAAGGCTGAACAGGCGCATGGCCATTTCTTCAAAAGCCCTGGTGGTTGCCATGTTCTGATACATGAGGAGAAGCTTCTCTTTGGGAATCTGCAAAGAACCCTCCTGACAAATGACAGAAATTAAATGAAAAATAGCATATGACAGAATGCATGTCAACCGGGCGGGAGCTTTTCATGGCCCGTGCACTGCTCGAACCGCTGGCGCCGAACGCTCAATTGTGGATTTTCGCTCGCCCGACAATTAGTCTTACCAATTGGAAAATTAATACTACAATTCTGTTGACAAAGCATACCAGCGGGACTACTCTGCGACACATCCGCCCAGGCGGAATCACACATCTATACGAACGGTGGGAATATGGCGAAAGAGAAAGATTTGGTGGAGAAAGCCGCCCTCTCCGATGGCGGCCACGTCATCAGCGGGGCGCAGAGCATTTTCGAAGCACCCGGGCCCGACAAGCTCAGGTTCGATCTCAACGAGAACCTGTTCGGCCCCTCGCCCAAGGTGAACGAGGCGATAAAGACCTTCGTGGATAAGGTCGGCGTGAATTGGTACAACGCATTCATGCGCAAACAGTGCGCGGGGGCCATCGCCACGTATGCCGGCGCCAAACCGGAAAATGTGTTCGTGTGCAACGGCTCGGCCGAAATTCTCGTCCTCATTGCGGAGGTGTTCCTGCAACCGGGGGACGAGCTCCTGACCGAATACCCCACCTACCGGGTCCTGCTCAACTACGCGAAGGTTTATGGCTCAGATATCGTCAAGGTGCAGCAGGCGGAGGATTTCAGCACCGATCATTTCACGCGCGAGTTCATCTCGAAGATCAGCCCGAAAACGAAGATCATCTACATCTGCAACCCCACGACGTTCAGCTCCCGCGTCTCCTATGACGGGATCGTCGAGATCCTTGAAGCATCCCGCAAGGCTCCCAACCCGATCGTCGTCATCGACGAGGCCTACTGGGACAGCGCGACGCATCCCTTCAGCAACAGGACCGTCGCCGGTCTCATCGAGAAGTACGACAACCTGATCGTGACCAGGTCGTGCTCCAAGGGGTTCGCGCTCGCGGGCTTGCGCGTCGGCTACTCTTTGAGCAGCCGCAAGATCGCGGAAAGCTTCAACAAGGTATTCTCTCCCCTGGGGGTCAGCTCCCTGGGCTACGTGGGGCTCATGGCCGCCATCAGCGACCCTGGGTACTATGCGAAGGTCAGGCAGGAGCTGGAAGCCAGCAAGACATATCTGGCCGAAGAGCTTGTGAAGCTGGGCCTGACGGTGTTCCCCTCGTATGCGAACTTCATGCTCGCACGACTTCCCGAAGGAATCATCAATGATCACGACGGCAAGAAAGGCGTCTGGTCCCTCCTTGTGGCCGAAGGCATCTACATTCGAAACAAGAGCGTCATGTACCCCGACACCGATCTGTGTCACGACATGCTTCGCATCACGCCGGGAACCCGGGCGCAGAGCGAGCGGCTCATCGGTGTTTTGAAGAGGATACTGAAAGAGCTCAGGTAAGGGGAGCGATGTCGACTCATCAGGCCCTCAGGGAGTCCTTCATTGATTTCGTCAATGCCAACGGCTACGAAATCGGTGACCGGCTCCCCACCGAAAACGAGCTTGCGAAAAAGCTGCGGGTGAGCCGCGTCACCCTGCGGGAGGCCATGAGGCAGCTCCGGGAGGACGGCTTCATCTATAGCCGGAGAGGGAGCGGCACCTACCTCTCGGGGCACGTGAAACAGATAGCCGGCACGCTGGACGTCAACAACGGGCTGTCGAGAACCCTCACGGCAGCCGGTTTCAAGCCGGGCGTCGCGGAATATGAGACTGAGCTTATACATGCCTCCCCGTATCTGGCTGACAAGCTCAGGGTGAAGAAGGGCTGCGGAATAGTCCTGTTGAAGCGCGTCAGGACTGCGAACGACAAACCGGTCGTGTTCTCCCTGGATCATCTGAGCCCTCGTGTTGCCACGATATTCCTTTCCATTGACGGAAAGATCGGCTCGCTTTTCGAGATGATAGAGCAGAGCGGAATCAAGATCGGCAACAGCTTCGCGGAGCTGAGCCCGGAGAACTGCTCGAAAGAGCTGGCCCTGAAGCTGTCGTACAAGGCGGGCGGTCCCATCCTCGTGATGAAACAGGTCCTGGTGGATCAGAAGGGGTCGCCCCTCTTCTATGGTGAGGACTATTTCCGACCGGACTGTTTCGTCTTCTCGATCAACAGAAAGAGAAGCGAGACATGAACGCCCTGCGCATCCTCGGCCTGGACGTCGGAACGAGCGGCTGCAAGGCCATCGTTTTCGACGGCAGGTGGAACATCATCGCCCGCTCGTACAAACCCTATGACCTCATCCGCATCGGCGAGACAGGCTACGAGCTGGAAGCGCAGACCGTCTGGGCACAAGTCCGGGAAGCGATAGCCGAGGCGCATGCCCGTGCCGGCGGGAAAACGGATGCGGTTGCCGTCTCGGCGCTCGGCGACGTGGTCATTCCCCTGGATGTCTCCGGAACGCCGGTGAGACCCTGCATCTTGGACTTCGACCCGCGCGGGAAGGACGAAATCCATGATTTCGTCCAGGAGTTCGGTGACGAGCGGCTCTTCAGTGTCACGGGGATGCCCCCCCTCCACATCAACAGCCTGGCAAAGATCCTGTGGTTCAAGAAGAACGAGCCTCGCACTTTCCGGCAGGTGCGCAGGTGGGCCACTTTCGAAGACTACATACTGCAGAAACTTGGCGCGGGAACGTCCGCAAGCTATTCCATGGCGGCGCGGACCATGCTCTTCGACATCCATAGCAAGATCTGGTCACCCGACATCCTCGCGGCAGCCGGCGTGCGTGAGTCCGAGCTTCCGCAACCCGTGGCCTCGGGGAAGGTGATCGCGCGGCTCGAAGGCGGTGTGGCGGAGGATCTCGGTTTCTCGGCCGGGGCGGCGGCCTGTAGCGGGGGGCACGACATGGTCTGCGCGGCCATAGGCGCGGGGCTCGACGTGGATGACCACCGAACCGCCCTGGACATCATGGGGACCATGGAGGCGGTCATCGTCCTGACCAGGAAGCCGAATCTGGAAAAGGCGATGCTGGACAATCTGTACCCCTGCTACCCGGCCTGGAACGAATACATATCGCTGAGCCTGAGTCTCACTTCCGGAAGCGTCCTTGACTGGTACCGGAATCTCTTCCCGGGTTCGAGCGGGGTTCGTGAAAGCGACATCTACCGCGAGCTGCTCAAGGATGTCGACAGTGGAAAACCGGGGGATCTGGTGCTCGTTCCCCATTTCTCGGGGGTATGCAACCCCGTCTTCAATCCGGATGCCAGGGGATTTCTCTACGGCTTGTCCCTGAACACGAGCCCGGGCGATCTCGCGCAGGGTATCCTGGAGGGGCTGTGCTACGACCTGAACTCCCACGTGCGGGGCTTCCGCGCGGCAGGCATCCCCATAGAAAAGCTGAAAATCGTCGGAGGGGGATCGCAATCGGACGCGTGGCTGCAGCTCAAGGCGAACATCACCGGCCTGGAGATGACCCGCTCGGACGTCCATGACGCTTCCGCCATGGGGGCCGCAGCGCTCTGCGGAGCGGCCGTCGGCCTCATCGACGATCCCTATAAGGCGTCGGGTCTGATGGGGCTGAAAGAGACACGGTTCCTTCCCGAGCCAGGGGCCGCGCACCGCTTCGAGAAGAAGTTTCTGAGATACCTCTCACTGAGGGACAGCGTAGGCGTTTTCGAGTCGAACTGAACGACAGGAGGAGACCATGAGAGTCCTGGCCATTGGAGCGCATCCGGACGACATCGAGTTCCAGATCGCCGGCACCCTGGCGAAGTACGCGAAGAGGGGTGACGAGGTGTACATGGCCGTTGCAACCAACGGCAATATCGGGTCCTACCGGATGAGCAAGAAGGAAATCGCCGAGGTGCGTCACGCCGAAGCGCAGAAGTCCGCCGACGTGATCGGCGCTCATCTCATCTGGATGGGGTTCGACGACGAGTTCCTGTTCGACAATGAGAAGAGCCGGCTCACGTTCATCGATGCCTTCAGGGTCGCGAAGCCCGACGTCGTCTTTTCCCACGTGCCGTCCGGGGACTACAACCCGGATCATAACATGACGGGATACCTCGCCTTCATTGCGCGCATCAATGCAACGATCAAGCTCATCGAAACGGAGCATCCTCCCATGCCGAAAGTGCCGGCCCTGTTTCACTGGCCCGCCCTCGGACTGGCGAAATACATACCGGAGTACTACATCGACGTGACGGATACCTATGAAACCAAGAAGAAGATGTGGTTCTGCCACGACAGCCAGCAGGGGGACTGGTGCAAGGACGCTTTCGGCGTGTCCTACAACGACATGCTGGAATCGGAGCTGAAGATCGCCGCGACCCAGGCGGGTACCCCCGGCTGCGACTACGCGGAATGCCTGCAGCTGTGCAAGAGCTGGCCGGCGATCGCCGGCGCCTACAAGCTGCTTCCGTAGCACGCGGGCTCACCATGAGAATCGGCATACATCAGCACGTCTTCACGAAGAAGCTGTCCGCGGACAATCTCGACCTCATGAACGTCCTGCGGGGCTACGGGTTCGATTCCATGGACGTCAATGTGCGCGCTCTGGATCTGCCCACCGCGAGGCTCATCCGGAAAAGGGCGGAGGAGCTCGGCCTCCGCCTCATGGGGGGCGGCTCGCTGCCGGTGGACAAGGAGCTCCTGTCGAGCGAACCCGAGAAGCGGCGGGAAGCGATCGACTACATGAAGGAGCTGGTAAGGCGGGTGCACGAGCTGGGCTCCACGTTCTACGGCGGCATCATCTACGCCCCGTTCAGCAAGCGCACCGGAAAAGCGCCGACCCGGGAAGAGTTCGAGCGCTCGGCCGAGGGGCTGCGCGAGGTCGCCCGCTATGCCCAGGGCTTCGGGATCCTGATGGGGCTCGAGCCGGCCAACCGGTATGAAACCTACATGATCAACACGATCGCGGACGGACTGCGGCTGGCCGATACGATCGGTGAAAAGAACGTGGGGATCCTCTTCGATACGTTTCACTGTTCTATTGAAGAAAAGAGCATGTACGAGGCGCTCACCGCGGCGGGAAAAAGGCTGTATCACGTCCACGTGTCCGCGAACGATCGCGGCATCCCGGGAACGGGCCAGATCCGCTGGGACGAGGTCTTCCAGGGCATCAAGGACGTCGGGTATGACGGCGCGATCTCCATCGAGGGGTTCGTCGACGCGTCGGCCGATGTCGCCGCGGGTGCATGCATCTGGCGGAAGTTCGCATCCAGTCCGGAGGAGATGGCGGTACAGGGATTCAGCTTCATCCGTTCAATGCTGGAGAAGTACGGGATGAACGAAAGGGGGGGGCGATGATCCCTAAGGAGTTCGGCGTCGAAGGAAAGACGGCCATCGTGACGGGCGCTGGAGGCGGCATCGGCACGGCCATCGCGACGGTTCTCGCGGAGGCGGGCGCGGACGTGGCGGTGCTCGACATTGCCCTTGCCAAGGCCGAGGAGACCGCTCATGCGATCGAGAAGCTGGGACGCAGGGCCCTTCCCCTCAAGGTGGACGTTTCGAGCGACGAGCAGGTGCATGCCACCGTGGAGAAGGTCGTCTCCCACTTCGGCACGGTGGACATCCTGTGCAGCAATGCCGGCATCTTCCTCACCAAGCCGGTCGCGGTCGCCCCGGGCGGGGACGGCACGATCGCCAACCGGGAGCTCGCCGGGGAGAACGCGGAAACCCCGCTCGAGCTGGCGGATTGGCAGAGGGTGCTCGGCATCAACCTGAACGCCGCCTTCTACTTTGCCCGTGCGGTCGGCCCCCACATGATGCGGCAGAAGAAAGGAAAGGTCGTATTCACCAGCTCCACGGCCGGCGACGAGGGCCAGAGCACCCTGGCCGCCTACTGCGTGAGCAAGGGAGGGCTGAACTCGCTGACCCGCGTTCTCTGCTCGGAGTGGGGCCCTTACAACATCACGGTGAACGCGATCGCCCCGGGCATGGTGCGCACCGACATGATCAAACAGTTCGAGGCCGATCCGTCGGTCATCAATCATTCCATCAGCCTCGTTCCGCTCGGGAGGCTCGGCACTCCGCGCGAGGTGGCGCTCCTCGTCCTCTTCCTTTCATCCGATGCCTCGAGCTATCTCTCGGGGCAGGTATTCACTATCGACGGCGGGGCCAGGGGCAGAGGGACCGGCATATGAGGAGCATGAAGCTGCTCCCCCTGACGGACCCGAGCTTCAGGATGGTAGGAGCCTGCCACGACATGTTTCACCCCGAGGGGGAGAAGCTTGGCGACAATCCCGTCGAGTTCTTCAGGGATATGCTCCCGTTGAAGCTGGGCAAGGACACGACGGCCTCTTTTTCCCTGTGCCGTGCCCAAGCTCGGGAACCTTTCGTCGATGCCGTCGAATACCACACTTTCACCGAGGAGGCGATTGTCCCCCTCGACGCTGACATCGCCATGGCATTCGCACCCGCCACTGCCACCGGCACTGTGCCGCGCGAAAAGATGAACGCGTACCGTATCCCCCGCGGGACCATGATCGTGCTGAAGACGGGTGCATGGCACAGCGGTCCCTACGTCATCGGGAAGGGGCCCGCGCATATTCTCGTTGCATTGCCCGAGCGGACCTACGCGAACGATTGCATCGTGAAGGTGCTGAGCGACGCCGAGAGGCTCTCGATCACGGGACTATGACCCATGCCGAAGGCAAGGAGACCCTGGTGAAATACAGAAAGCTCGGGAATACGGATCTGAACATGAGCCCCATCATCATGGGCGCGTGGCAATACGGGTGCGAGCGGTACTGGGGGGATGTTCCGACGAAAGATGCGTGCGACGTGATCGCGAAGGCCGTCGACAAGGGCATCAACACGATCGACACGGCCATCGGCTACGACGGTTCCGAGGACATAGTCGGTAAAGCGATAAAGAACATCCGGGACAAGGTGATCGTCATCTCCAAGGGCGGCGCCGACCCGAGAAAGATGGAGAGGAACGTCGACATCAGCCTTTCACGGATGGGCCTGGATGTCATCGACCTCTATCTCGTTCATTACGCCGACACCGCCATCCCTATAGCGGAAACAATCGGGGGTATGGTGCGGCTGAAGCAAAAGGGAAAGATCAAGCACGTGGGCGTCTCGAACTTCTCCCGCGAGCAGGTCCTGCAGGCCCTTGATGTCGCCGACATCGCCTGCTGCGAGCAGGCCTACAATCTCCTGTGGCGGGAGATCGAGGACACGGGCACCCTGAAGGTCTGTACCGATCACAATGTCGGCATCCTTGCCTATTCATCCCTTGGCCAGGGGCTTTTCACCGGAAAAATCAGATCCGAGGCGGACATCCCGAAGAGGGAGGGAGACATCCGTCACCTCACCCTTCTCTTCCAGGGAGAAGCGTTCAAAGCGGGGCTTGCCATGGTGAAACATCTGGATGCTCTGGCCGCAAAGTACAAGAGGACGCCGGCGCAGGTCGCCATCAACTGGGTCGTCAATCAGAAGGGCATCACCTCCGCCATCGTGGGGAGCAAGACGGTGAAGCAGCTGGACGACAATCTCGGCGCCCTCGGATGGGAAATGGATAAAAAGGACTACGAGCTCCTGAGCACCGAGGGGAACAGGACGTCAAGGCTTTTCGATTACAGCTACAGCATGTTCGGAATGAAATACGACGGCATCAAGGTCGACGAGATGATCGATTCGTCCCTGTAGCGGACGGTTTTCGGCGCGCTATCACGGGAGGTGGGGATTGGCGGAACATGTGCTCGAGCTGGAGAAAATCGGCAAGACATTCGCGGGCGTGACGGTTCTGCGCAACATCAATCTCACACTGCGGAAGGGAGAAGTTCACGCCCTTCTCGGGGAAAACGGCGCGGGGAAGTCGACCCTGATCAAGATCCTGAGCGGCTATTACATGCCGGACCGTGGCGGGACCATCCGGGTGAACGGCACGCCCGTCGTCTTCTCCAATCCTAAAGACGCCATGGATGCCTCGATACACACCATCTATCAGGAGCTCACCCTCTGCCCCCTGATGAGCGTCGCGGAAAACATCGTTCTCGACAAGCAGCACTCCTTCCCCGGCTTTCTTCAGAAGACACGCGGCTTCCACGACATGTCGGTGAAGGCCCTGGAGAAGCTCGGACAAAACGACATCAAACCGAACGCGATGGTAAAGGACCTGTCCATTGCCCAGCGGCAGGTCGTCGAGATCGCGAAGGCAATCACCGCGAATGCGCAGATCGTCCTCATGGACGAGCCTACATCCTCCATTTCGCAGTCCGATGCCGACAAGCTCATGAACATCATCCGGGGCTTAAGGGATGACGGAGTCACGATCATCTACATCTCCCATCGCCTGCATGAGATCGACGGCATCGCCGACAGGATCACGGTCCTGAGGGACGGGGACCTCGTCGGCACCGTCAACAAGACGGACGTCACGGAACGGGACCTGATCAGCATGATGGTCGGCAGGGAGCTGACCAACATGTACCCGAAAACGGAGGTTCCAATCGGGGAACCAGCTCTCCGCGTGGAGAACCTCGCGAGCGAGGGCGCCTTCCGGGGCGTATCGTTCGAGGTGCGCAGGGGGGAGATATTCGGCATCGGGGGGCTTGTCGGCGCGAAACGAACCGAGGTCCTGGAGACGATCTTCGGCCTCCGCCCGATCACGGCCGGGAGGATACTCCTGAAAGGGAAGGCGTTCACGCCGAAGAATCCCCTGCACGCGATACGAAACGGGATCGCCTTCGTGACCGAGGACAGGAAGAAGTCCGGCCTGGTTCTCTGTCTGCCCGTCTTCGAGAACATCAACCTAGTCAATGCACGAAAGAAGGCTCGCTTCGGCTGGCTCGACTGGCGGCAGCTGATGCGGATCGCGGAAAACCAGAAGAAGGCCCTGAATATCCGGTTGAACAGGATCGAGCAGACGGTGGGGACCCTTTCCGGGGGAAACCAGCAGAAGGTCGCGCTTGCGAAATGGCTCGAGTTCGCCCCGGACGTTCTGCTCTTCGACGAGCCGACGCGGGGAATCGACATCGGCGCAAAGACGGAGATCTATTCCATCATGGGAGCCCTTGCCGCGAAAGGCACGGCAATCATCATGGTGTCCTCCGAGCTTCCCGAGCTCTTGAGCGTCGCGGACAGGATCATGGTCCTGCGCGAGGGGGAAATGCAGGGCATCGTCGGACGACAGGAGGCGACGCAGGAGATGATCATGTCGCTTGCAGCCCTGAAACACGTTGAGACAACCAACGGCACGCAGGAGAGGACCCAGGTATGAGCACGATTGCACCCCCCATCAGAAGGCGAATGACGGTCGCCGACGTCCTCATCAGGTATCGGACCGTCGTCATTCTCCTGATTCTCGTCGCGACGTTCACGATTCTCCAGCACGTGTTCATTCTCCCTGCGAATCTCCTGAACATGCTGAAGCGGATGAGCTTCGTCGCGATCACCGCCTTCGGCATGACCTTCGTCATCACCCTGGGCGGGCTCGACCTGTCCGTCGGAGGGACGGCGGCGATCGTGGGCGTCGCACTCGCCTTGATGCTCGGCGCCGGGATTCCCCTCGTCGTCGCCCTGCTGCTGTGCCTGCTCATCGCCGCGGCCCTGGGAGCCATCAACGGAGTCATCATCGTCAAGGGAAGGATCGAGCCGTTCCTCGTCACCCTCGCGACGATGAACATCTTCCGTGGCATTGCCCTCGTGGCCACGGGGGGGAGGCCCGTTCCCATCGTGAGCGAAGGATTCATCGAGTTCTTCGGCAACGGCTTCCTCTTCCGGGTCATCCCCATCCCCGTTCTCATCACGGCGGTCTTTTTCGCGATATCCCTGTTCCTGTACAAAAAGACCAAGTTCGGCTTCTACGCCCGTGCGATCGGCGGCAACCCCGAGGCGGCGAGGGTGGCGGGAATCGGCATCCAGTCGGTCAAGTTCCTGACCTACGTCATCAACGGGGTGTTCGCATTCTTCGCGGGGCTCATTCTTTCGGCCCTCATGGGCAGCGGCATTCCGAGCATCGCCTCGGATCTTCCCCTGGATGCGATCTCCGCGGTCATTCTCGGAGGGACGGCCATCGCGGGAGGGTTCGGCAATGTCCTCGGGACCCTGGGGGGAGCGCTGATCATGTCGACGCTCAACAGCGGCATGTCCCTCCTGGGCGCGCAGTACCCGGTGCAGATTTTCGTGAAGGGCGTCGTGATCATATTCGCGGTACTCCTGGACAACGTGGTCAGGCCGAGGAACTAAACGATCATAGTCTCGTGAGCGGAAAGCCAGTTGAAAAGGAGGGATGTGCAGTAAGGAGTTCGGGTTCAGCTGCGACGTGCTCGCAGGCTCATTGAAGTCTTCATAGTCGAAACGAAAAAGGAGAGGAAGCGCGATGAAAAGAATGATTCTTGGGCTCGTTGTTCTCTGCATGATCCTTGTCCCCACGCTCGTGATGGCCGGGGGGACCAAAGAGGGAACCGGGGATACCACCGCGGCGGTGGCAAGCTCGAAAGTCCACTCGAACGCCGATGAGTTCACCTATGTCCAGAAGGCGGGCACCAAGGTCGACCTCACCAGCTACTACGCCCAGTACAAGGTCGACAGCAAGAGCGTCATTTCGGCGATGGGCGGGGTTGTGACGGTAAAAGGGCTGCCGAAGAAGCTGCCGACGCCGAACAAGAAGTACAAGATCGGCCTCGCACTCTACTTCACCGTGGACGAGGTCGGCGCGTTCGTCCTCGACGGGACGAAGAAGGCCGCGGAGAAGATGGGGATCGAGCTGTTGGTGAACGACGCCAACTATGACCAGAACATCCAGGACCAGGCCATCGAGCAGTGGATACTGCAGAAGGTCGACGGCGTCATCTTCTACCCCGCGAACTTCAACGCCTGCGAAGGAATCCTCAAGAAGCTGAAGGCCGCGAACATCCCCGTCATGGCGGGAAATCCTCCCCTGGTCGGCGAGGTCAACAGCGTCATGACCATCGACAACGTTGAAATCGGCAGGCAGTCGGCGCAGTTCATCGTGAACGCCCTGAAGGCCAAAGGCAAGGTTGAAGGCACGGTCGTTTTCCAGACCCTTCCGTTCCTCCATCCGAACGCTGAAACCCGCGAGGCCGGCTTCCGGGAAGTCCTCGGCAAGTACCCCGACATCAAGATCATCAAGCTGACCGGTATCACGCCTGAGGAGCACTACGCCGCCTTCGAAGGGGCC
Source organism: Spirochaetaceae bacterium (assembly GCA_003141795.1). Next base: position 12,207 of record PLNO01000261.1, read on the forward strand.
ATGCAGGCGAACCCGAACATGGTGGCGGCATGGGGTCTGTACAGCTCGGCGGTCATCGGCATGGCCAACGCGCGCAAGGCCGCGGGCAAGACCAACATCGTCCTGGTCGGCGTGGACAACGACCGCCCCATCCTGGCGGGCATCGCCAAGGGGGAGATCACCGGGAGCGTGGGCTACAACGCGTACAACCACGCGGAGTGGACCCTGTCCAACCTGGTCAACCTGCTGAACGGTGTGGAAGTGCCCGGGCAGATCATCGGACCCATCGAGGTGATCAACAAGGACAATGTTTCCAGCCTGTTCAAGATGTACTACGGCGGGAAGACTCTCGAAGATTACATGGCGGGCAAGTAGGGCCCTTGCATTCTCCGCGTGCGGATGGGCCGGGAGACGGTCGTCCGCACGCGGGCTTTCGAAGATCGGCGGTACGGCAAGACATGAGACAGCAGAAGGACATCCAGCTCCCCTTCCTCTCCCACGGCGTCACGCAGGTCGCCTGGGTCGTGGAGGATCTGGAGCGGGCAGTGGAGACGCAGTATCGCCTTTTCGGCATCGGCCCATGGCACTTCTACCTCTACGATCATGAGCTCCTCTCGATGATGCGCATACGCGGCAAGGATGCGGGGTTCGCAATGGATACCGCGGTGGCGAACGCGGGGCCGACGAGACTTGAAATCATTCAACCCCTTTCGGGCGACACGACATACCACGAGTTCGTGAGGAAAAACGGATACGGCAGGATCCACCACTTCGGGCTTGCCGTGGACAACATGGCGGAATCCCTGGAGCTCGCCCGGCAGGCAGGCATCGACGTCATAATGGAGGGCAGCGGCTACGGCCTCGACGGGGACGGACACTTCGCCTACCTGGACACCGAAGAAATCTATGGCATCACCCTGGAGCTGATGGAAAGACCCGCCAGACGCCGCACGCCGAGGAAGATCTTTCCCGCGCCGTAGAACCGGCACGCCCGCTCCTTCAGCGAAGAGGGGCGCTCCGCCGCGCGAGCCTCCCCAGGCCGAGCTGCGCAAGTGCAGCCAGTGTTCCCACGGCACAACATCCGATCCAGAGGGTCGAGCCGCCCAGATTCTGATATACGAGCCCACCGAGCCAGGGACCGAGGAACAGCGAGAGCCCCCATGCCGAGCCGTACACGCCCTGGAAGAGTCCGCGCAGGGCGACGGGTGCGCGGTCCGCTATGATCGCAGGTGCTACCGAGGTTCCGAGCAGCTCTCCGATCGTCCAGATGAAAACACTCACCATATACAACGGAAGCGTCGATGCCAGGGCGGTGAAGCCGAACCCCAGCCCGCAGGAAAGCGCGGAGACGGCCATGGTGCGGAAGCGCGGCCATCGCGCCGCCATGGCGGAGAGCGGGATCGTGGTGAGGATGATCAGCAGGCCGTTGACGGAAATCGCCAGGCCGAAATCGCGCGGGAGAAGGCCGTTTGCGGCCATCGCGAGGGGAAGTGTGACCGCGTGCTGGGAGTAGACGATTCCGGTGGCGAGTGTGAGAAGGCTGAACAGGAGGAGGACCGGAGCAGCGGTGAGCTGTGAAACCCGTTCCCCTATTCGGGCGTGGGCGGCGTGATGCGCAGCCTCTGCCGGCCGCGTCTCCTTGAACCCGAACAGGACGATGAGGCCGAAGGCGAGCGTCGTCAGTCCGTCGGCGACGAACAGGGCGAGGTAGGAGGCGCCCGCGATCAGGCCGGCCAGAACGGGTGCGATGGCCGCACCGAGGTTGATCGCCCAGTAGATGTAGCCGTAACCGCGCGTGCGCGCCTCGGGCGCCACGAGGTCAGCCACTGCCGCGCTGACCGCGGGGCGGTACAGGTCGGTGAAGAACCCGACGATGAACGTGCAGATGGCGATCGGCAGGAGCCCGTGGGCAAGCCCGAGTGCCACCATTGCGAAAGGGGCGATGAGGAAGCTCATGAGCATCACCGGCCGTCGTCCCAGGCGGTCCGCCATGACGCCGCCGCTCATCTGCGCGAGGAAAGAGCCCGCCCCGAACAGGGACACCATGAACGCGGCCCGGCCTGCGGGAATGGCGCGCTGCGTCGTGAGGTACAAGGTGAGGAAGGGGATGACGAGCCCGCCCAGCCGATTGACCAGAGTCCCGATCCACAGCAGCCAGTATGCGGGAGGGAGGCCAGCGGTGAGTCCGGCGAACCGGGAAGGCATTTTCACCGGCCGAGCATACCAGAAAAGCCGGCGGGCGTTCACCCCGCAGCTGCGGGCGCGCGCGGCGCCCCGACCGGCGATGCGACTATCCGATCCGCGCAACCTTTGGCATAATTGATGGAGTATGCTCCATGAAAAAAAGGATCTTTCAGCGAGGGCCTGCATTGCTATCACGCTGTTCGCATGCGCCGTATTCGTTCTGAGCGGACGACATATATACCATGCAGACTGACGTGATCGTGATCGGGGGTGGCGCCACGGGCTGTGGGGTCGCATGGGATCTCAGCCTGCGCGGAGTCCGTGTCATCCTCGTGGAGAAGGGCGGGCTCGGTGCGGGGACGAGCGGCCGCTACCACGGCCTGCTGCACTCGGGAGGCCGCTACGCGGTGGCCGATCCGGATACGGCACGGGAATGCGCGCTGGAAAACTGCACCGTGCGCCGCATTGCGGCGCCTGCCGTTGCTGCCACAGGCGGGCTTTTTGTCCAGGGCAGGAACGACGATGCATCATATATCGATGAATGGCTGCGGGCCTGCATTGTGGCGGGGATCCCCGTCCGGGAGATCCCGGTGACGAAGGCACTCGCGCAGGAGCCGGGTCTCGATCCCGGGATACGTGCAGCCTTCTCGGTCCCGGATGCGGTGTGCAACGCCTTCACCCTCTGCTCGCTCCTGGCACGGGGCGCGGAAGCGCGGGGAGCGTCGATCCTCACACACCATGAGATGAAAGAGTTCCTCCGAGAGGGATGCAGCGTGGTCGGTGTCCGCGTGCAGGACGCGCGAAGCGGAGCTGCGGTCGTCCTGCACGCGCGGCTCACCATCATTGCCGCCGGACCCTGGGGCGGGGAGCTTGCCCGCCGCGCGGGCGCCGGGCTCACGATGTCACTGGCCCGGGGCGCGATGCTCGCCTACGAGGGCCTGCTCGTGCGGGGCGTCGTCAACCGTCTGCAGCCCCCCGGCGACGGCGACATCCTCCTCCCCCGGGGGAGCGTGAGCATCGCCGGCACGACCATCGTCCCCACCGAGGACCCCGACGACCGCACCGTATCCTCCGCTGAGATCGATCGGATCACCGAGCAGATCGCCAATGTCGTTCCCGTGATCCGCGGCCGTGCCGTCAAGCATTCCTGGGCCGGCGTCCGCCCGCTGTACGGTGGAGGTCAGGGCCCGGACGCAGCCCGGGGTGCGGATCCCCACTTGTGGAGCAGGGACTTCGCGGTGATCGATCACGCGGCAGCTGACGGCATCGAGGGGCTCATGACGATAGTCGGGGGAAAGCTCACGACCTTCCGTCTCATGGCGGAGCGCACCGCGGACGCGGCGTGCCGCATCCTCGGGGTCGCCGTACCGTGCAGTACCGCGACCACGCCCCTGACATGAGCGCCTAGTTGCCGGAATCCCCCGCGAGTTGACCGACAGCGTCATCGAAATCCGACGATGTGCTGGGTGCGACGGCCCTCGTCACGTCCGTCCCGCCGAGCGCGGAGCTCATGCTGCTCAACTTCCAACCAGCGCGCCGGGGCGCGAAACCCGGATTGCCGCCGTCCCGCCGATCCCGTTATCCTTGTCGCAAGAGGTACATCATGCTCTTCACCCCCTTCACTCTCAGGACGGTAACGCTCCGCAATCGAATAGCGGTTTCCCCCATGTGCCAGTACTCGAGCGAGGACGGGTTCGCTTCGGATTGGCATCTCGTGCACCTGGGAAGCCGGGCGGTCGGCGGGGCCGGGCTCGTGCTCACCGAGGCAACCGCCGTGGAACCCCGCGGCAGGATCAGCCCGCACGACCTGGGGATCTGGAAGGACGATCACGTCTCCATGCTGGAGAGGATCACGCGATTCATCGCCGCACAGGGAGCCGTGCCGGGCATACAGCTTGCACACGCCGGCCGCAAAGCCTCGGTGGCGGCGCCGTGGGCGGGCGGAGGGCCCGTGGGGGAGGCCGACGGCGGCTGGACACCGGTTGCGCCCAGCGCGATGGCTTTCGCGGAAGGCGCCCTGGTTCCCGAAGCTCTTACCACCGCAGAGGTCACCGGTGTAGTGGAGGCGTTCGCGAAGGCCGCCCGGCGGGCTTTGGCCGCCGGCTTCAAGGTGGCGGAGCTGCACTTCGCGCACGGGTACCTCGTCCACGAGTTCCTCTCCCCGTTGTCCAATACGCGCGCAGACCGCTACGGCGGCTCGTTCGACAACCGGACGCGCATTGCGGTGGAGACAGCCCGGGCGGTGCGCGCGGTGTGGCCTGACGGTCTTCCGTTGATCGCCCGCATTTCCTGCACGGATTGGACCGCGGGCGGTTGGGACATCGAGCAATCGGTGCAGCTTGCAGTCGCGTTGAGGCGGGAAGGCGTGGATCTCGTCGACTGCTCAGCGGGGGGAAACGTACACGGGGCGAAGATGGACGCGGGCCCCGGCTACCTCGCCCCGTATGCGGAAAGGATCAGGCGGGAGGCCGCGGTGCCCACAGCGGCTGTCGGTTTCATCACGTCACCGCAGCAGGCGGATCATATCGTTCGCACCGGCCAGGCGGATCTGGTCGTCCTGGCGCGCCAGCTGCTCCGTGAGCCGTACTGGCCGCTGCGCGCGGCGGCGGAGCTGCATTCGGAGCTCGAGTGGCCGAATCAGTACAAGAGGGCGAAGACGTAGCGGAAGGGGCGTCCGCGGAGCACGCGCCGTTTCCCCCGGCTCCACCGGTGTGAGTATGTTTGTCCAGCACAAGGAGGAATGAATGAAGTATCGCAGTCTCGGCCGTTCTGGCCTTATCGTGAGCGAGGTAGCCCTGGGGACGATGCAATTCGGGAGGAACAAGCTCGGCAACCTCGACCAGGGGGCCACCACCGCGATGGTGAAGCTCGCCCTGGACCGGGGGATCAATTTCATCGACACGGCGGACGTGTATACGCGCGGAGAAAGCGAGACGCTCCTGGGCAACGCATTGAAGGGCATACGGGAGGAGATAGTCCTTGCCAGCAAGGTGCGCCTGCCCATGAGCGACAACTTCAACAGGGCGGGGGCGACCCGGGTGAACATCATGCGCGGCATCGAGACGAGCCTGAAGCGCCTCCAGACCGATCACCTCGACCTCTACCAGGTGCACAGCTGGGATTCGAGCACCCCGCTGGAAGAGACGCTGCGCACCTTCGACGACCTCGTGCGCCAGGGTAAGGTGCGTTACATCGGCTTCAGCAACTGCATGGCATGGCAGGGGGCTGCCGCCATCGACATGCAGGAGCGTCTGGGCCTGGAGAAGTACGTCACGGCCCAGATGTACTACAGCCTCGTGGGCAGGGGCCTGGAGCACGAGTTCCTCGACTTCGCTGAAGCCTACGGGATCGGCATACTCGTGTGGAGCCCGCTCGCGGGCGGGTTCCTCTCCGGCAAGTACGAGCGCGGCAAACCCGCCCCCCGTGGCACGCGCTTCGACGAGGCGGGCGCGTTCATTCCGCTGGACATGGACCGGGCCTACCGCGTGATCGACGTGCTGCGCGCGGTTGCCGGCCGGCACGGGGCGAGCCCCGCGCGGGTCGCGCTCGCCTGGCTCCTGGGCAGGCCCGCCATCACGAGCGTCATCATCGCCGCGCGCACAAGCGAGCACCTGGAGGACAACATCAAGGCGGTGGATCTTGCGCTGTCCGCGGAGGATCTCGCGGAGCTGAACGGCGTGTCGGACTCAGGCGTTCCCTATCCGCGGTGGATGGTCCTGCAGCACGACACGGTGGAAGACCCCCGCAAGAGAGTCCTGCATCCGGAGTTGTACCAGAACGGGGGTCCGTGGCAGAATCTCAGCCGTGAGTGGAAGGGATGAGACGAAGGTGGGCGCCGAAGGCTTCTCGCTGAAGGCCCTGCCGGGAGGACTGGTGTGGGCGGGCACGCCCGTGGACTGGAGCGCCCAGGGGGACGCCGGACTCGCGATCAGCGCGGGGGAGAAGACGGATCTCTTCATCGATCCCGCCGGAACCGTGAGGAACGAAACGGCACCCGCGGCGCTGTTCGTGCCGCCGGACCCGAGCTTCATCCTCTCGGCGCGCGTGAAAGTGGCGTTTGCTGCCACCTACGACGCCGGGGTGCTCCAGGTGAGATGCGCGAACGACATCTGGGCGAAGCTCTGCTTCGAGCGCTCCCCGCAGGGTGAGCCCATGGTGGTGTCCGTCGTAACGCGCGGCGTATCCGATGACTGCAACTCGGTGCCCGTGAAGACCGATACCGTGTGGCTTCGCATCGCGCAGACGGAGCGGACGACTGCATTCCACTATTCCCTCGACGGGAAGTGGTGGAGCTTCGTGCGCTACTTCTCTCTCGGCGCTCACTTCGAGCTTCGGGCAGGGCTCTCCAGCCAGTCGCCCACGGGCACGGGGTGCAGGGCCGAGTTCTCGGAGATCAGCTACCGGGCCGGCACGCTCCCCGATCTCAGGTCAGGGGTGTGAGGGGCTGAGCGCCGGCGGGGCCCCGGTCACGGGCGCGCCGCCCGCCCCAGGCGGGGTCCTCGCCAGCGAGGACCCCACGGCCGGAGTGGCCGCTGTGGCCGGACCCGGCTCCGGCGCGTTGAGGATCGCGAAGCTCCTCTTGTTGTTTTCGTGCAGCCTCGTGTACACGGCAAATCCCCGATTGTAGACGCGCGCGTTCGCCGCTTGCGGTGCGTAGGTCCTGCGCACGGGCACCATGGCAGCGGCGGCCTCGAAGCCGTTCACCCGTCCCAGCGCGATGCCGCAGAGGAGCGCCGCGCCGGCAGCCCCGGCGTTCTGCGGGTTGACCACCGCCTCCACTCTCTTTCCCGTGACATCGGCGAGGATCTGGCTCGTGCTGTCGGACACGGCCCCGCCTCCGGCGAAACGCAGCCTATCCACTGCCTGGCTTTTGTGCTCAATGCATTCGAGGATCCAGCGGCTGTGATACGCAATGCCCTCCACCACGGCGCGGATCAGCTTCCGCTTTCCCGTTGCCAACCCGATGTTGAAGAACATTCCCCGCGCGTACGGGTCCTCGAATGGCGAGCGGTTGCCGTGCAGCCACGGGGTGAAGATTGCCCCGCCGCTCCCCGGCTCGGTCTCCTTCACGATGTGGTCGAGGTAGTCGAGAAGCGTCGCGTACTGGCTGTCGGGATGATCGTGGATGCTTTTCGCATCGAGGTACACGCCGATCTCGTCCAGCGCGAGGTGGTCGCGCACCCACTCCAGGCATTTGCCTGAGGTTTCCTGCTCGCCGACGTAGTTGTAGTAGCCGGGGCGCGCCGCGGGGAGCGGGCCGATGAGATGCGCCACGTCCACCGCGCGGCGGGGCATGACCTGCGACACCCACCCCGACGTTCCCACGTACACGTGGGTGTCGCCGGGGGCCACGCACCCGCAGCCCACCGCCATCATCGTCACGTCCCCGCCGCCCGCCACGACGGTGACTTCCGGCATCAGCCCAAGCTCCGCCGCGGCGCGCGGGGACAGACGCCCCACGGTTGCCGTGGAGGCCACCACGTCCGGCATGTGCCGGCGCTCGACGCCGAAGGCCCTGAGCAGCGCCGTGCTCCACCTGCCCCGGCCCGGCCGTGAATCGTAGAGGAACGTCGCATTGGCGCTGTCCTCCGTCATCACGGCCCTGCCCGTGCAGCGCAGGACGAGGTACTCCTTCACGTCGAGCCATGCGTGGACACGGGCGAAAAGCTCGGGCTCGTTCTCCTTGACCCAGAGGTACTTCCAGACGGGGTCCTTCACGCTGGCCGAGGCGCCGCCGGTGTAGTACAGGGAGAGCAGAAGCCTGCGCGCATTGAGGCCCTCCACGCGCAGCCCGCTCCCCATGCCGCGTTTCCACTGATCGATCGCCCGCTGGTCCATGTAGCTCATCGCCGGGCGCAGAGCCGTGCCCGCGGCGTCCACGAGGACGAGGCCCTGCATCTGCGAGCAGAACGACAGCGCCCGTATCGAGGCTGCCTTCACCCCCGTGCTGCGCAGCACCGCGTGGGTGGATTCGCAGAGCGCCGTCCACCAATCGTCGGGGTTCTGTTCGGCGCCGCCCGAGGCGAGGATGGTAAGAGGGTAGGGGTGGGAGACGCTGCCCAGGAGGGTGAGTGAATCCCCCAGCTCGTACAGGCAGGTCTTCGCGCTCGTCGTGCCGACGTCGAACGAAAGGACAATGATGGGCTCAGACATCGTCTTGCGCACCCGCCCTGGGCGCGTACTTTTTCAGGTAGAACTGGTGCATGAGCCCGGCCTCGATCTTTCCCAGCGGCTTTGCCCCGCCGAGGAACTCGGCCTCGATGAACGCTCTGCAGCCCTTTTCCAGGACCTGGCAGCAGGTGAACGCTTCCTCCAGGTCTCTGCCCACGCAGACCGCGCCGTGGTTGGCAAGGAGGGCCGCATTGCGCCCGCGCAGCGCTTTCATCGTCACGCGGACGATCTTCTTCGTGCTGGGAAGCGCGTACGGCGCGCAGCGCACGCCCGGGCCGACGATCTGCGCGAGGTCGTCCAGAATGGGTGGCACGTCGCGGCGCGTTGCGGCAACGGTGGATGCGCTCATCGAGTGGGTGTGGATGACGGCGTTTACTTCCGGCCTCTCCGCGTAGATGGCGGCGTGCAGCTTCCACTCGCTGGAGGGCTTTTTCCCGGTGAAGCTGCCGTCGGTGATGCACACCTCGGGGACGTCGGAGGGCGCCATGCGCATGTAGTCCTCGCCGGTCGGCGTGATGGCCATGTGGTCGGCATCGATGCGCACGCTGATGTTCCCCCACGTGCCCGCCACGAGGCCGGTCTCCAGGAGCTTGCGCCCCATCGCGCAGATCATGGTCCGTGCAAGTGACGCGTCCATCATGTGGCCTCCACGTTGGCAAAGACGCGGTCGAACCGCGCCAGTGCGTCGTCGATCACCTCGTCGGTGTCCGCCGCGCTCGTGTAAAGGCGGCTTCCGGCAAGGGTGATGATCCCCTCCGCCGTGTACGCCGCCCCGTACTCTTCCATCATCTGCTTGCGATGCTTGATCTCCTTGAGGACGGATACGATGTGGAGGTAATTCAGATCGATGAACATCCCGCCGACGGTCTCCAGGTGGCAGATCGAGCCCTGGTTGTACGCGACGAAGGGGAGCTTGCGGGCGTCGATGAGGGCTGTCAGGCCCCGGGTGAGCCGATCGCCGGCTCTGCCGGCGATCTCGCACGCCGCGGTGCGTGCGATCTCTTTGATCGTGAAGTAGCCCGCGGCGGCGCTCAGCGGCGTTGCGGCGAGCGTTCCGCCGCAGTAGGCCCGCTTCTTTCCGCTCTCGATCCCGGCGGCGAGCCTGTTGACGAGGTCCGCGCGTCCGCCCACCCCGCCCGCGCCGGGGAAGCCCCCGGCGACGATCTTGCCGAAGATCGTGAGGTCGGGCCGCACGCCAAAGTATCCCTGGGCGCCGCCCAGGCCTACGCGGAATCCCGTCACCACCTCGTCGAATATGAGAAGCGCTCCGTACTTCGTGCACAGCCGCCGCGCCTCCCGGTTGTACTCCGCGTCCACGGGCCGCGTGCCGCTTTCCGGTCCCAGCGGCTCGAGGATCACCGCCGCGGTGCCGCCGCGCAGCCTGTTGAACGCGAGCACGCGCTCCAGGGATGCGATGTCGTTGGGTCGGGCCTCCGTGGTGTGACGGGAGCTCGCCCGGGGGATGCCGTGCGCCTCGAACCTGCGCGTCCCGGGGATCTTCAGGCTGTACACCATCTGGTCCGACCAGCCGTGGTACGCCCCCCCGATCTTCACGATCTTTCTCTTTCCCGTGGCGAGCCGCGCGACGCGCAGCGCCGCCATCACCGCCTCGGTTCCGCTGCCCAGCATGCGAAACATCTCCACCGCGGGCATGTGCGCGTGGATTTCCTTCGCCAGCGCGAGCTCGAACTCGTGGAAGAGTCCGGTGGACGGGCCGCAGCGGTTGAGGACGTCGATGACCTGGTCCCGGACCTCTTTCGCGTTGCTGCCGAGGATGGTCGGGCCGCCGGCCTGGAGGAAGTCGATGTAGCGGTTTCCGTCGAGGTCGTACAGGTACGCGCCCTCGGCCCGGTCCACCACGAGGGGGAAGGGGTAGTTGAAGGCGAGGTTGTGCTGGACGCCGCCGGGGATGTACAGCTTCGCCTCCGTGATCACAGCTTTCGACCTGGCGCACTTCGTTTCGAAGGAGTCGAGGTACCCTTCCATCCTGTCGCGCCGCACGCCGATCGCGGGACGCTTCATCAGGGCGGCGATTTTTTCGTAGACTTGCGCAGCATCGGGGTACTGGGTGATTCCGCTCGTCATGGTTAGACTCTCCTCTCTCTCTCGTTTTGAGAGTGAGCGCTCACTCGTTAATTATTCCTCACTTTATCACAGGTTTTACGAATTGCAAGTACTATCTGAGAGGGAGTACACTCATGCGATGGAAGAGAATCTCTCCACGCCGACGTTTCGCCGTCTTCCGGCAGAAAAACAGGAAAGGCTGCTTGCCGTCGCCAAAAAGGCTTTCTCCGAGACGGGATTTGCAGGAACGAGCATCAATGTCATCGCCGAATCAGCCGGCATCAGCATCGGATCGCTCTACAAGTACTTCAGGTCCAAGGAGGACCTCTTCCTGGCGATCATCGAGCAGGGGCGGGGCGTTCTGGAGGAGGTGCTGGGCGGAATCGTGGGGACCGATGCGCCGGTTCCCGTCCGGATCGAAAACCTCCTGCGCGCCGCCGTGGAGTATTCCCGCAAGGACCCCGAGTTCGTGAGGATCTACATCGATTGTACGACGCAGGGTCTCGCGCCGCTTGCCGCCCGGTTGTCGAGCAGGATCGAAAGTATCGCGGCCGAAGCGTACGGGCGGCTCATCAGGGAGGCGCAGGCGCGGGGCGACGTCGACCCCTCGCTCGATCCGTCCATCACCGCTTTCTGCCTCGACAACCTGCTCCTCATGCTGCAGTACTCGTTCGGCTGCGATTATTACGGCGAGCGCCTTGCGCTCTTTGCCGGCAGGGCCGCGGTGGAAGACGTCGACGCGACGATCCGCTCGAGCGCCCGGTTCATCTCCAACGCGCTGGGGCTCAGGCAGGCCTGATCGTTGCCGCTATGCTTTTCCTGCGCGCGCCTTGTCATCGTCGGTGACGATGAGCGGGGATTCCCGCAGGAGCAGCACCCCGATGAGGGAGACCACCGAAAGCGCGACGAAGATCCCCATGAACAGGGGCAGGACC
>PLNO01000205.1 GCA_003141795.1 Spirochaetaceae bacterium
AGGGAGGAGTTGTTCAGCGAGGAGGCCGTCACGGCCATCCACCAGAGCTCGGGCGGATTGCTCCGTCGAGCAGGCTCCCTTGCCCGCGGTGCGCTGCTTGCCGCCGCTCGTGAGAAGTGCCCCCGCATCAGCGCCGAGCACGTCCGAGTCGCCTCAACGGAAATCCTGTGATGCGCTCCCTCAAGCTTCTGCTCCTTGAGCAGGCACACCATGTGGGGCCGTCGGCAACACGGGTCGTGCAAGCCATATGGGCTGACACCGCAATTGAAGCCGCGCGTGATGCCTGCCAGATCCTCCGCCTCGCTCGCTGCTACGGGACACAGCGGTTGGAAGCCGCCTGTAAACGCTCTGCCTTCTACCAACGACACACCAATTCGTTTGTCATCGAGTGGATTCTCCGTGAGCGCTTCGACGAACTGCCTTTGACTCGCTGCACCGACATTCGCGGCCAATTCGCCTTTGCCATCCCCGAGATCAACGGCGATTGCGACGGCGCAAAGTGACACCTCTTCTGCCTCTCGCAAGCAAGCTTACCGGCTCTCCGCTGTGAGGTTAAAGAAGTGGGCAGTCCAGAAAAGCGTGCAAAATCCTGCCGAATTAGCGTGAGACGTGACAATCAGTTAAGCGTTGCACGACCTCCGTAGTAGACCTACTGCGGAGGTGCAGTGTGCCACATCACACCGGAGCCAAATCGGTCGGACTCATTTTTCCATAGAATGTGACACGATCTTTCCAGCTATCTCATCAGCGAAAGCCCCTGCTTCGTTTTCAGGAACTAAGCGATTTTCTCCCGGAGCCTTGCGTAGAATGCTTACTGCCCTTTCATATGCGCCCCTCAGGGCTGCATCTTGCGGGGCTCCAAGCAGCAGATAGACCATGAACTTCTCGCGGGCATCTTTTATGCTCGCCATCCGGCCAAGCCAGATGTGCGCCTTCTCTCGTATTCCATCTGCGGAAGTAAGATCAAATGAGACTGGCTGAATACAATGCCATTGTTCGTTCTTCCATGCATGTGAAAACTCCACCGAGTCATCCTGCACTGTAATCATGTGCGGCCGTAGATGATTCCAGATGTGGCGAGATTCGAATTCCGGTCGAAAAGCCTTCCAGATTTCCTGGTCGGTTCGCCTCTCATGATGATTGACTTCATCGTAGCGTGCTACAAGACGCTTGAATAGCTGATCGAGTGTGACACTTGGATTCTCGGTCAGTCCCCCTCCAGGTTCCGACCACTGGAGCGAGCTGTCATCCGGCGGCAACACCGCGCTCACATACTCATTAATACCCTTCGGCGCGTCTAAAAGCTTGAGCCCTTCGAAAAGACTCTCTCCCACATCATTCAGGCGCCTCTCGGCGAGCCTAAGCATTCTTGCGAGCCCCTTCCCATCAATTCCCGGGAATAGCCTCGCCACGCGCCGAGTAGATACGATAAGGCGAGCCGCCGCAAAGCTGGCATTAGGCGCATACAGTGCAACTCCGACGTTCACAAGCTCACCGGCGAGCGTGTCATGCGCATAACGCAGTATTGCGTATGAATATTGGGTTTTCATCGCAACGCTCCTCCAATCAAATTAATAGCCCTCATTGCGTTGGCTTTCAAGGTCTCCAAGTAAGCTGGAATCATCTGTACAGGCTCGCTCATCCATTCATCTGGGAGCGAATAAGCATACTCTTGGAATCGCTCCGTTGGAATGGCCTCCAGGGCGCCTTGGATTCGATCAAAATCTAATTCTTTCCCACGCAATAGGTCGAGGAAAAGATGCCGGTCATCAGGCCTGCTTGCGGAAAGGCTGAGAGCGGTCTTCTCCCAAAACGGCCGCCAAAACAGCAGCAAATTGAATANNAGCTCCCGACCATTCCACAGGATATTTGGCTTTGAAACCCTTCTATCGGGGTTTTCAATGAAGACATCGAAAGCAACAATGTCTGCAGCAGTTCCAAGGATCGAGCGTGGTAGGGGCGCCCCAACCGGATACAGCGAGAATCCATCTGGAAGTTTGCTCGATCCAAAGTTCCAGCCAACACTCCCCAGCGCACGAGTTCTGGCTTCATCGTTGGGGATTGATCGTGCAAACTCGGCGTCAATTTTAACGAGGAACGAATCTGGGATGGGAAGCCCAAGATCCTTCGCAAAACATGCAGAGATCGCTTCATTCGCGAGAGCCCTATGCTTTGTCTCGCAGCCTGCGGCAAGCTTTACAATCAATTCATGTTCAAGACCATCTTCATCAACACATGCCATGACGCATGGCTGAGTTCTTCCTGACTTTTCAACTCTATCAAAGCGCGTGGCAGTCACCTTCTTAAATATCAAGCCAGGCTCCTTTTCTCCATCACTCAATGGATTCGGCAGCTGACCAGCTAAAACGTTAGCATCTCTGGAGTTGTTGTCTTACATATGTCACAAAGTGGCCACGCCAGATGAGGGACAAGCGGTCTTTTTCAATTATGTTCTTCACTTGAAGCACTCCACTGACGATTCATACTACACCAACCACGAACACAGCCTTATATACTTCATGTCCCTCACTCCAGTAGCGGGGGAGCGTCCGGGAAATCGAATATGTCGCCGTGGGAAAAGGTGAGCACCTCCGTGTAGTCACGGAAGACGGCGACGGTGTGCTCGAACTGCGCCGAAAGGCTGCCGTCCGTGGTCACCAGGGCCCAGCCATCGCTCGATACATGCACGTCCCTGCCCCCGAGGTTGAGCATCGGCTCGACCGTGAAGACCATCCCCGGCACGATAGGCAGCCCCGTATCCGCTGCACCGAAGTTCGGAACCATCGGGTCCTCGTGCATCGCCTTGCCTATCCCGTGGCCGACGTAGTCCTCGATGACCGAGCAGCCCGAACGGTGGGCCGCCTCCTGGATCGCGGAGCCGACGTCACCGATCCTGTTGCCGGCGCGCGCCACTTTGATCCCGGACAGGCAGGCGACCCTTGCGGCCTTGAGGAGCCGACGTGCATCGGGGCCGGCCTCCCCGACGAGGTACGTCCAGGCGGCGTCGCCGTGCCACCCGTTGACGCCGGTGGTGATGTCGATGGAGAGCACGTCCCCGATCTCCAGCGCTGCGTTCGTCGGAATACCATGCGCCGCGACGTTGTTGACTGAAGTGCAGATGCAGCTCGGGAACCCCCGATATCCCCTCAGCGTGGGCTCGGCACCGTTGGCCTGGAGGAACCGACCGGCAAGCCCGTCCAGCTCCGACGTCGTGATCCCGGGCCTCACGCACGGGGCGAGGTAGCGGAGTGTTTTTTCCGCTACTCGGGACGCGCGGCGGATACGGGCGACGTCCACGGACGTCTTCAGGCTTATTTCAGCGTCCATGCCGTTCCGTCCGTCAGGGACGCATACAGGGGGCGATACCCGTCGGCGAACACCCTGTCCCACGTGTGAAGGGAGTAGACTTCGGAAAACGCCGTCGTGCGGATGCGCTCCAAGGCCGCAGGCTCCTCGCGGAAGAGGCGCGTCGTGCGCTCCACGCTCGCGGCAAGCGCCGCGGGGCTGTGCTCGGCGTACGAGAACCCTGTTTCGTTGTCGCGGACTTTCACGAGCCCGCCCACGCGGTGAACCACGGGGATGCTGCCGAGGAGCTGTGCGATGAAATCCGTGAGCCCGCATGGCTCGTAGGCGGAGGGGATAAGGAAAAAGTCGCTCGATGCGTAGATGAGCGTTGCAAGCGCCGGGTCGTAACGGGGGACGAAGGACAGGCGTCCGCCGGAGGATCCGTCCGCTGCCAGCCATGAAAGCATCGCCTCCATCTCTTTCTCACCCTGACCGAGCACGACGAACCTGCGGGACGTGTCCCCTGCAACGAGCTTCTTCAGGGCGTGGAAGAGAACGTCGATCCCCTTCTGTCCGGTGAGGCGGCCGACGAACGCGTACAACGGCCCGTCAGTCGAAGCATCGGGGCCGAGCCGCGCTGCCAGCGCCTCCCGGCACTTCCTCTTGCCCTCGAGGTCCCCACGGAGCGGATCGTAGGCGAAAGGCAGACCTGTTTTCCCCCGAACGCGCGGATCCCAGGCGGCGGGGTCGATGCCGTTGGTGATCCCCGCAAGCGGGATGCCGTGCTCCTTCAGGCTGCGGCCGAGCCCGCCGGCCATCTCCGAATCCTTTTCCGAAAGCATCTCTTCCGCATAGCGTTCTGAAACGGTCACGAGCCGGGCATACGACCCGGCAAGCAGCAGCGGATCGATTTTTCCGTTCAGGACACCCTTGTCCAGGCATGCCTCTGACAGGCCCGTGAGGAGGCGGGCGAATCCCCGATCCCAAACCTCCTGGTGATAGCCCGGGCCCGCGTTGTGGATGGTCACCAGGGCTTCTGTTCCCCCGAACGCGGCGATGTATCGCTCGTCCTCCCTGAGAAGCGCAGGAAGGAACGCGGTATGTCCGTCATGGCAGTGGAGGATGCGCGGCTTCTCCCCGAGGGCAAGGGCAGCTTCGAGNNCAGCTTCGAGGGCCGACCTCTGGAGGATCAGGTTGAGCTGATGGAAATCCCAGTGGCCCGTGCCCTTCTTCCGCCAGTGATTCTCCGCCTCGTCCTCGGCGGTGTACGTGTAGACGTCGCGGGCAGCGGAGAAACGCGGCGAATCGACAAGCAGGAGACGAACCCCATCCCGCGACACGGCGTGCACCGTGACCGGTTCGTCGAAGAGCGCATTGCCTTTCTCCTGGTCGGGAAGCCGCACGTGGAACGCGGCGACAACGGGAGCCGCGCGGAAATGGTCAGGCAGGAACCCGTACAGCGGGATGACCACGGTGACGGGCAGCCCCGCACGCGCCTGGGCTTCGGCAAGCCCGCGGACGACGTCCTTGACACCGCCGGCTTCCGCGATGCCGGCATACTCGCGGGCCACGTGCCAGACACTGGGGAGAGCCCTCACCGGTTGGCGCCCCCCAGATCAGGGCGCAGCGCCTGCGCGCCGTCCAGATAGACGGGCGCCAGGACGCGACGCTCCAGGGAGTCGAAGGTGAGAAGAGCGCGAATCACGCGGGGAAGCCCTCCGTCCACCCTGACCTCCTGGACGCAGAAAAGCGGGGTATCGGCGAACCCGACGCTCCGAAGCCCTGTCGCAGGGTTCGAGGCCGATAGGTCCTCGGTGAGGGAAAAAATGATGCTCACGATATGATTCTCGGCAATCCCGT
>PLNO01000267.1 GCA_003141795.1 Spirochaetaceae bacterium
GCGTGTTCGTGGGCACCATGACATCCGACGCTCTGGGCATCAGGAACCCCGGCAGCAAGCAGATCATCTCCCTGTCCACCCCCGACGGGGCCAACCGGTCCATCGGAGTCCTGGACGCGGCGCTGCGCACGATCAACAAGCAGCGTGCGGACCTCGGGGCCTACCAGAACAGGCTCGAGTACGCGGTGAAGGGGCTGGACGTCGGGGCGGAGAACCTGCAGGCAGCCGAGTCGAGGATCCGCGACGCGGACATGGCATCGCAGATGGTGGAGTACACCAAGAACGCGATCCTCATGCAGTCGGCCACGGCGATGCTCGCCCAGGCCAACACGAAGACCCGAACGGTCTTGCAGTTGCTCCAGTAGAGAGGTACATTGACCATGGCCGTCCCGGTCCTACCGGGCGGCCTCGTTTTCACGCTCTTTGACAACTGACCCTCCTGCGTGTGGTGGGAAAGAGGGACCTCATCCTTAGTCGGGATGCGGTTCCTTGTTGCTCGGGGAAAGGGAACGGTGGGAAGATGTGCGCGAGCGTCTTCCCGATAGCGCCCCGGTAGCACACGGGCAGACCGTCGCGGGATACCGCGGCGGGAATGCCGGAGGCACGGATGCCTCCCAAGAAGTCAAGGAGGGTCACATGATCATTAACCACAACATGAGCGCTCTGTACGCGGACAGACAGGTCAAGTTCAATGAGCTGGACCTGAACAAGGACATCCAAAAGCTGTCCACCGGGATGCGGATCAACAGCGCAGGGGACGACGCGTCAGGATTGGCGGTGTCGGAGAAGCTGCGCTCGCAGATCCGCGGGCTCAACCAGGCGGGACAGAACATAGAGAACGCGGTGTCCTTCATTCAGACCACCGAAGGCTATCTGTCGGAGACGCAGGACATCATGCACCGGGTCCGGGAACTGGCTGTCCAGTCGGCGAACGGCATCTACACGGATGAAGACCGGATGCAGATACAGGTCGAGGTCTCCCAGCTGGTGGACGAGGTCAACAGGATCGCGTCCCATGCCCAGTTCAACGGTATGAACATGCTCACGGGCCGTTTCGCCGCAGGTGCGGGGGCCGGCGCACAGATGTTCTTCCAGGTCGGGGCGAATATGGACCAGCGCAAACAGGTGTTCATCGGAACCATGACGGCCGCGGCGCTCGGGATGAGGGGGATCTCCATCTCCACTCCCGACAAGGCCAATGCGGTCATCGGAACCGTGGACAACGCCCTGAAGCAGGTTTCAAAGCAGCGCGCCGATCTCGGCGCCTACCAGAACCGCTTCGAGATGGCGGCCAAGGGTGTAGCGGTGGCAGCCGAGAACATGACAGCGGCTGAATCGCAGATCCGCGATACAGACATGGCGAAGCAGATGGTTGACTATACGAAGAACTCGATCCTGATGCAGTCCAGCACCGCAATGCTGGCTCAGGCCAACCTCAAACCGAGGTCGGTGCTGACGCTGCTCCAGTAGCAGACGATCAGGATTCACCGTTCCCGACGAAAGAGGCCTCTGGACGTCGCTTCTTTCGGTGACATGCGCGGGACGGGGAGGTCGCGCACTTCCCGTTCCATTTTCATTTCGAGTAGGAGAAGGCTGGCGAGGGAGTGCCAGCGATCGCATCCCGGCTGGGTTCCAGGCCCAGCGGGGAAAGAAAGTACACGGAGGTACGGCAATGAGCATGGAGATACCGGGGATCCTCAAAGGGAACCCCGCACAGGATGTCCTCCTGAAGGAGGCGCGCGTGGTGGGGGACCGTCCGCAGCGGCAGCCCGACCAGCCGCAGGAACAGCAGAAGGCATCGCGACAGGAGATCGAGAATCAGGCAAGGGCGCTGGAGAAGACCTTCCTCGCCTTCAACCGGCGCGTCGTGCTGTCGGTGAATGACCAGATCAACCAGGTCATCATCAAGGTGGTCGACGCGGATACCGATACTGTAATCAAGGAGATCCCTGCCGAGGAGATCCAGCATCTGATCGCCAGGATCAAGGAGACGATCGGCCTTTTGGTCGACGAGAAGATCTAAGCGTGGCGACTCGGGAGGGGAGGAACGGCCATGTCTGACCTGTCCATCCCGGGCGTCACAGACAAATACAACACACAAAAAATCATCGACGGTCTGATGGCGCTCAAGAAGCAGCCCCTGACGCGCCTGCAGAAGGATCTGGAGACCGAGAAGCAGAAGAAAACCGTCTGGCAGGACGTCACGCGCAAGCTCGGGAGCCTCCGCGACACGGCGCGCGCCCTGTTCGGGTTCCAGAACCCCTTCAACGACCGCGTCGCCACATCCTCAAATGAAGCCTCGCTCACGGCAACGGCCACGCGCCAGGCCATCGAGGAAACCAAGCAGATCAAGGTCGCGAAGGTCGCAACCGCCGACCGTTTCCTCTCGACCTCATTGCCCCGCGATTTCACCGTGGACCCCGGGCAGTACACCTTCCACGTCGGGGACAAGGAGGTGAGCCTCGCCTGGAAGGGGGGGACGCTGAAGGCGTTTGCCGACGCGCTCTCCGCCAGGGGGGGGGCGATCCTCTCCGCTTCCGTCGTCAACGACACCACGAGCACGCAGGTCCTCCTCATCGAGGGCAAGCTCACGGGCAGCACGAACCGTCTCACCTTCCTCGACAAGGCGGTGGACCTCGGGGTGAAGTCCGGCATGCTGCAGCGCTCCCCCACCGCCGCCCGCACCGTCGCGCTGGATGCAAAGACGCCGGCCGCATGGACGACCCCGCTGGCCGCCGGCGGCTTCCAGGTCCAGGACGGCACCCTGATCGTCAATCCCGGCCAGGAGTTGAAGATCCCCGTCTCACCGCAGATCGCGCTGAACAAGAACATGGTCATGGAGCTCTCCGTCAAGGTGGAGAAGCTTCCCGAGACCCCAGGCGATGTTCCCAAGCCCCCTCCGGGGCCGTCAGTGCCGTCCACGGGCGGAATCGATTTCAGGGGCATCCATATCGACAGCAATCCTTCCCGGACACCGCTGCCGGAATGGCAGCCCCCGAAACCACCGGAGAACGTCACCGACCTGGCGCCCCTGTTCCTGGAAGGCGACGGCAAGGTCATAGCGCTGCCCGCCCTGACGGACGGAGCGGATTTCCAGAAGCTTTCGATCCCCGTCGGCGAGCTCGCCTCGACTCTCGACTCCATCGACATCAGGAACCGCAACACCTACCGGAAGATCGACGTGAAGGACATCTCGATCTTCGACAAGACACAGCGGGGCGACTACGTCCCGACCAAAACCCTCTCGGAGGCGGGGGACGCCGAGATCACCATGGACGGGATCACCGTGAAACGGGGCACGAACAGCATCGACGACCTCATTCCCGGGGTCACCCTCACGCTGAAGGCCCCGAGCGACACGCCGGTCCAGCTCGCCATCAAGCACGACACGGACAGCATCAAGAAGCAGGTGGAGACGCTGATCGGCGCCTACGACGGCATCGCCACCGACATCGACATCCTCACCCGCAAGGACGACTCGGTCATCGCCGATGCGACGTACCTCAACGACGACGACAGGAAGAAGGCGCAGGCCAACCTCGGTTTGTTCATGGGGGACCTCTCCCTGCAGCAGCTGAAGAGCTCGATGCAGTCGGTGATGATGAACCCCTACCCCACGTCCCTCGGCCACGATCTGAGCCTCCTCGCGCAGATCGGGATCTCGACGGACAACCGCACTCCCGGATCCGCGAGCATCGACCGCACGCGGCTGCGGGGATACCTGGAGGTGGACGAGCCCAAGCTCGTCGCCGCGATCGACCAGCACCCCGAGGCGATGAAACAGCTCTTCGGCAATGACACCAACGGCGACCTCGTCGTGGACTCGGGCGTGGCGTTCAAGCTGGAGGCGCTTCTGCGGCCCTACGTGCAGACCGGAGGCCTTCTCACCCAGCGCGTGACGACGCTCGATTCCCAGATCAGCGCATCCAACAAGGACATAGCGGATTACAAGGTCAAGCTTGACGACTACCAGGCCGAGCTGAAGAGGAAGTACGCCGAGATGGGAAGCGCCCTGAACGGCCTCCAGCAGAGCTCCCAGTCGCTCAACAATTTCAGCAAGCAGAACTCAGGGCAATGATGAAGGAGGGTCCGCGATGCAACTGACGATCGACGGCGAGACTGTCGACTACTCCCTCGAGCACGAGAAGACACTCGGAGACGTCGTCGGCGGTGTTCGAACGTGGCTCGCCGCAGAAGGATTCCTCATCACCGGCCTGAGCGATGGCTCGGAAGACTTTCTCAAGCTGCCCTCAGCTGCATGGGCGGGGCGGGAAATCGCCTCGGTCGAAAGGCTGGAAGTGAGCGTTACCCGAACCGCGGATATGAAGGTCGAGCATTGGCGGACCGTCGAGACCTGGTTCGGGATCCTCTCGGAAGAGCTCAGCAGTCAGCCGCCGGGCGGCGAGCCCGATCCGCTGAACGAGCTCCTGTCCGACCTCCCGAAAACCCTGGAAGGTTTCACGGCGAACCCGTTCCTTCCCCCCGGATCGGATGCGATCAGGCGATTCAGCGCACTTTTCAGCGGGCAGACTCCCGCCTCCATCCGCGCATGGCCCGCGGAGCGCATGGAGCAGGGCTCGGCCGTCGTCGAAGAGCTGGGCACTCTGGTGAGAAGCCGCCTGTCCGAGGTGGAGCGGCCCGCCGATGCCCTTGGCCGGCGACGGGATGCCCTGCGCGACAGGATGCCCGGGTTGTCCGAGGTGTCTGTGCTCCTGCAGACGGGAAAGGACAGGGCGGCGATGGACATCGTGATCGGTTTCACCGATACGGTGCAGTCGCTCATGGACCTGTTGCCGTTCCTCCCACCGGATCAGGAGCGTGCGCGCGCCCTGTCCGGGCTCGTTCCGACGCTCCGTGAGCTGGTTGCTGCTTTCACCAACAGGGATTCGGTCCTCATCGGGGACCTTCTGGAGTACGAGGTAGCACCGCGTCTGGAGCGCATCCTGCCTCTCCTCGAAAGGGTCGTATGATCATCCTCCAGGTCGGGGACATCATCCGTGGGACAGCGCCGAATCCGCAGTTGTACCTCTGGCTCGTCATCGCCGTCATCGGCGTCATCGCTCTCATCGTCATCGGCTCCGTGATCAGCCGCAGGTCGCGGCCGCAGACCGCCGCCGACGTCCAGCAGTACTCGAGCGGAGTCTTCCGCAGGGCCGGCAAGGGGATCGGGCTTGCACCGGCGCATCTGGACGTGCTTGAAAACCTCGTGCGCATGTGCAAAGTGAAGCAGCCGTTGCTCGTCTATTCGAGCGCCGGGCTTCTGGACGACACGCTGAAGAAGGGGCTGTACTCCCTGGACAATGCGCGCGACCTCTCCCCCGAGGACAAGGAGCACCGCAAGACCCTCATCTTCCAGATCAAGCAGATCATCGAGAAGAACGCTCGCAAGGGCGCGGTGCTCCGTTCGACGAACTTTCTCAAGCCGGGGCAGCTCCTCACCATCACCCCCGAAGGCGCCCCCCCCTTCTCCAGCAAGGTCATCTCCAACATGAAGGATTTCCTCACCGTTTCAGCCCCTGCGCAGCCCGCGGGGACGAATACGCGCTGGATGCGCGGGACGAAGCTCTCCGTCTACCTCTGGCGGGAGAACGACTCGGGGTACTCGTTCATCTCCAAGGTGCTGGGCTACGACACGGTGAAAGGGCTTCCCAGTGTGCTCGTCCAGCACTCGAAAACGCTGAGAAGGGAGCAGCGGCGCAGTAGCAGGCGGCGGGAGCTCATGCGGCCCTGTTTCTACTACCCCATCCGCATCATCGAGACGGGGCAGGGCCGCAAGGCGGAACACAAGGCCATGGTGGAGCAGAACATGCGCACCCTGGGGACCGTGGTCGATCTTTCCAACGGGGGCTGCGCGATCCAGGCCATGAGCCCCTTCGACAAGGGCAAGCTCGTCATGGTCGAGTTCGAGATCGAGCGCAGGGCCCCCATCCGCGCCTTCGGCAAGGTGATGCACATACACCGCAAGAAAGGGCGCGGCGGCATCATGCACGTGAAGTTCACCCGCGTGACCCGGCAGTACCTCAACAGGATCAGCGAGTTCGTTTACGATTTTTCACGGCCCACGACCGTGGCCCAGGCCCGTCAGCAGATGGACCGTTCGGTCCCCGGCCGGGGAGGGACCCGACCCGTTTCGCGTTGACCTCAGGGGCAGTTTCCACTACCCTCAAGGCGTGAACGCGCACACGGTCCTGCACAGCCACAGCACGAGCGCGGAGGAAACCGTCGCCCTCGGGGAAAAACTGGCGAAGCTGATGGCCCAGGGGTACCCGGAGGGCATCGTGCTCCTCCTCGTCGGTCCTCTCGGCGCGGGCAAGACCGTCCTCGCCAAGGGCATCGCGCGCGGCCTGGGAATCACGGAGCCGATCATCAGTCCCACGTACACCATCGTTTCGGAATACCGCTCGGGATTGCGCCCGCTCACCCACATCGACCTGTACNNCCGTATCGAGGGCAGGGACCAGATGGAGAACCTCGGCCTGGAGGACATCCTCCGGGGAACCGGCGTCGTGCTGATCGAGTGGGGGGAGAAGCTCGAGCCCTGGTTCCCTCTCGAAGACGGATCCGCATTTCCTTCCATGAAGGTGACGATCTCTCTCACGCCGGACGGGGGAAGGGACGTGGAAGCACGGGAGATCGCCTCATGAACGCGCTGTCCATCGACACGGCAACCGAGGTGCTGGCCCTTTCGGCCTGCCGGGGGGAGACGTGGGCGTCCCTCGGCATCCGCCGCGGACTGCAACATTCCCCTGCCCTTCTTCCACTCGCCGAGCGCCTCCTTCACGAGCTGGACGTCACCGCCGCCGAGCTCGAGTGTGTGGTCTGCTCGCTCGGGCCGGGCTCTTTCACGGGCATCCGCATCGGCCTGGCCACTGCGCTGGGAATCGGCGAGGCCCGCCACATTCCGGTGGTCGGCGTGTCCACGCTTGACGCCGCAGCGTACATGTGGAGGTCGTATCCGGGCGACGTTGTTCCCGTGATCGATGCACGGAAGGGCAAGATCTACGCGGCGCTGTTCACCGATGGCGTCCGCCAGGGCGACTACAGGGACATTTCTCCCGCCGAGCTTGCGGCCCTCCTGGCAGGCGCCCGCTCTCCGATTCTCGTCGGGCCGGATGCGCCGCGGATAGCGGAGATGCTGGGCACCGATTCACCGCCGCAGAGCGACTCCTTCGATCCCCGCTGTCTCCTGCGACTGGGGATCGAGATGCTGGAAAGGGACGGCCCGCCCACGACAGCGCTGCGCCCGCTGTATTTGCGCAAGAGCGAGGCGGAGATAGCGAGCGGACGATGACAGACGACACTGAACCGGCCGACATGCGCAGGGAAGAGCCTGAGGAGCTGGAGCCGATCGAGGAAGTTGTGGAGGAGGCGAGCGACGCCCCTGAGCCTTCTGACGTCCCCCGTACCCCCGAGCTCGACGCGTGGCAGAAGAGCTACCTCACGCGGAGGATCCCCAGCCTCTTCCTCGACCGCAGCCTCAAGATCCTCGACGCGAACGAAAGCTTCTGCACGGTCTTCGGTTGCGTCCCCGAGCTCATGGGGCAATACTTCACCCAGTTCTTCAGCCCGTCGTTCGACGACGCCAAGAGCGGAGAGCTCTTCCGCGCCGTGCTCTCCGCCGAGTCGGGATTTTCGTGGCACGGGAAGGTGGAGGCGCTCGGCAAGGACGAGCTCTTGAACGTCTCCAAGGTCTGGATCGTTCCCCTGAGCGACCCGAGCGGGTCACCCCCCCAGGCCTACAGCGCGATCTGCCTCGACATGACCGAAGAGCACCGGCAGCTCCTGCAGAGCACGTTCACGAGCCTTCTGGGCGCCGCGCGGCTGAAGGACAACGACACGGGCAACCACATCGAGCGGGTCAACCTCTACTCACGTCTGCTCGCGGCGGACATCCAGGAGCACGAGGGCATCGTCGATCGGGAGTTCGTCGAGAGCATCGGGCTGGTCGCGGCCCTGCACGACGTGGGCAAGATCGGCACGCCCGACGATATCCTCAACAAGGCGGGCCAGCTCGAGGCGTGGGAGTGGGACGTGATGAAGCAGCACACGACCAACGGCGCCTACATCCTCTCCACCTACCCCAACCCCATGGCACGGGAAATCGCGCTGCGCCACCACGAGCGCTGGGACGGCAGCGGGTACCCCCACGGCCTGAGCGGTGAGCTCATCCCGCTGTCCGCCCGCATCGTTGCCATCGGCGACGTCTACGACGCCCTGCGCATGCGGCGCAACTACAAGGCGGCCTACTCGCACGATCAGACGATGCAGAACATGGTGCGGGAGCGCGGAACGCATTTCGACCCCCAGATGATCGACAGGTTCCTGAAGATCGCCGAGGGGTTCAGGGAGATTTTCTCTAGCCTTGCCGATTCCCAGTAGCCGGATCGTCCCTGGGCGGGATGAGCCCTTCCAGGCGCGGCAGGTCGCGGGGCTTCGCTTCCGCGGCTGCCCTGTTCTCCTCCTGGATGGCCGCGTACACCTCCCTGCGATACACCTTCACGGTGGACGGCGCTTTGATGCCCAGCTTGACCTGGTCACCCTTGATGTCGACCACGGAGATCTCCACCTGATCCCCGATCATGATGCTCTCACCGATGCGTCGGGCGAGGATCAGCATCAGGCGCCCCGCCTGGCGAGCTCGTCCATGATGGGATGGCGCACGCCCCAGAGCGGATTGCCGCTGATGAACTGCCGCCCGACGTGCGATCTCCTGTTGAGGATGACCGGGCCCTGGAGGTTGGCCGTCATTTTGGCCGCCTGCTCGGGGATGGTGACGATGGAGAAGACCAGCGTGTCATCGGCGTCGGTGATGTCCATCTCCTCCATCTCCGCGGGGTCGACGTCGGGAGCGTAGTCCGGACGGAAGAACGTGGGGTCGATGAGCACGAAGGCCACATCGACGCGCTCGAGGGACTGCAACCAGTAGAAAGGCTGCTGCTCGGCGTCCAGGAGCGCGAAGTCCCGCAGCGATTCGAAGCCGAACAACCCGCGGGCGAAGCTGATCCGCTGCCTGTCCTCGATCTCGATCTCGCCGTAGGGCTTTGTCTGCACCTTCATCGTGGCCCTACCTCAGGAAATCGAGCAGCTTCGGCCTGTTGATGACGCGCGCGGTCGCCGACAGGGCAGATTCGTGCGTGACCTCCAGCGTGCGCAGCTGCGTGATGGCATCCGCCATGTCGAGGTCGCGCTCCTGCGAATCGAACCTCACCATCTCCGGCTGCTGGTAGTCCAGCCGTTTCGCCACGGTCTCAAGACGCGAATCCCGCGCGCCGATGTCGCCGAGCACTCCGGCGAGGTTGGACAGCGCGTTGTCGATGCCCCGCAGCCCGCTTCCGCCCACCTTCTCCGTCGATCCCTCCAGCAGGTCGTTGCGGAGGTTGATCACCATGTCGAACAGCGATCCGCCGAAGGTGCGCGCGCTCTGGGCGACGTTGAGCGGCGGACGATTGCCGCCCCGGGCCAGCACTCCGAGGTCCTGGAGCACGGTGCCGCCCCCCAGGTCCTCCGCCCAGATCTGATGCGGAAGCGTCGTGCTCAAGACGAGGCCTTTGGTGATCGAATCGATGCCGGCCCGCACGGGGACGTTCGCGTCGTTGATCTTCGCCGCTATGGCCGACACGGTGTCGCCGGGGGCGAGATGGATCTGGGCGCCGTCGATACGGATGGTGGAGCCGTTCTGTACCCGGTACTGGCCCGCGTCAACCGAGGAATAGATCTGCTGCTGTTCGGCCCAGAACGCGACGTTTCCCGGAAGGGCGATCTGCACCTGCGAGCCTTCGGAGATCTCCGCCTGTCCGGTG
>PLNO01000157.1 GCA_003141795.1 Spirochaetaceae bacterium
CCGCCGGTGTCCACGCCCTGGGCGATGTCCGGGGACTGGGTGCCTATGGCATTGAGAATGGCGCAGGTGGAGTGATTGAATCCGTATTTAGGGTCCGTGTAACCGATCTCACGTATCAGATTGCGCACGAGGCTGGGAACTTCAACATAGGAATGGGTCGTGATTTCCCCCCCCACGACGACGAGCCCGACGGTGATGAAGGTCTCGCATGCCACGCGTCCCTTTTTGTCCGCCTTCAAGATCTCATCGAGCACCGCGTCCGAGATCTGATCGCAGACCTTGTCGGGGTGTCCTTCGCCGACGCTCTCTGATGTGAAGACGAAATCCTTCCTCAGGGCCATACGCCCTCCTTTGATGTAGTGGAAGGTCTAAAAAACGCAGGGGCTTTATCAGGCAGGCCTGGTTTTTTAGCCTTTTTTTATCGTGGTTGCAATAGACCGCAAATCATTCCACGGGACCCACGTCCAAGAGGGGAGTGTACCCGCCAGGGGCGGTCTTGGTCAATAACGACGCGGCCCGTCGCAGCAATTCTCAGTTCGCGTCTCACAGATGCGCACTTCTCATTTTGCCCCACGATAGGAGCTCCATTTGCCAGTGCTGCCGCTATGTCGTGATCTCCAAAGGTGCAAAATGAGAAGTGCTGGGCCCGTCGCTCATGGCGACGTTTCTATCCTATCTTGTAGGGCTGTCCCGTGGCTTCCAGCACGGAGAGCCACAGCGGGTCCTCGGGGGAAAGGACCTTGCGCCGTGAGGTGGCAAGGGCGATGGGCACGTGCGTGAACTGCCCGTTCCACTGGCCGATGATGATCCCCGTCTTCCCCGCCATGCCGGCGTGCACCGCGTTCTGCGCGAGCTGGATGCAATAGATGGAGTCGTGGGCGTTGGCCGGCACGGACCGTACCAGGTAGCTCGGGTCGATGAACTTGATGTTCACGTACAGGTCAGTGTGCTCCTTGAAGTACTTCTTCACCGAGTCCCTGAGGAATATGCCGATGTCGCCCAGAACGATGTTGCCCGATTCATCCTTCTTGCCGGAGGCGTCCTCCACGAACTCCTGGCCCGCCCCTTCGGCGACGACCACCACCGCGTGATCGCGCTGGCGGAGGCGCTGCTCGAGCAGGGCGTACAGGCCGAAGCTTCCCTCCATCCCGAAGGCGACCTCGGGGATGAGGCAGAAGTTGACCTCCGCCAGCGCGAGTGCGGCGTTCGCCGCGATGTAGCCGGACATACGGCCCATCACCTTGACGATGCCGATCCCGTACGGCGCTCCGATGGCTTCCGTGTGGGCGCTGCGGATGGATTCGGCGGCGATGGAGAACGCCGACTCCAGGCCGAAGGTGCGCTCCACGAAGGCGATGTCGTTGTCGATGGTCTTCGGGATCCCGATCACCGAGATGGCCAGGCCGCGCTTCTTCACCTCCCGCTGGATGTCCAGCGCCCCGCGGAGCGTTCCGTCCCCGCCGATGGTGAACAGGAGGTTGATCCCCTTGCGCTGGAGGAAATCGACGATCTCCGAGGAGGGTTGCGACCCGCGCGAGGAGGAGAGGACGCTTCCGCCTTTCTCGTGGATGTCCTTGACGAAGTCGGGGGTGAGGGGGATCGGCTCGTAGCCGTAGCGGGGAACGAAACCCCGGTAGCCATAGCGGATGCCGAGGATGGAATGCACCCCGTAGCGGTAGTGCAGCTCCATCACGAGGGTGCGGATGACGTTGTTGATGCCCGGGCACAGGCCGCCGCATGTGACGATCGCCGCCTTTACGCGGCTTGCGTCGAAGAAGAGGGTCTGGCGCGGTCCCGCCCTCTGGAAGGCGAAGATGTCCTTCCCTTCACGCACCTTGGCGACGAGCTGGTCACGATCGGTGTCGAAGAGCACCGTGTCGGAATCAGCCACGTAGTTGGCCGTCTCATCCCCGTCGGTCGCGTTGAGCGCCAGGGGCGAAGGGATCTTCGCCTCTCCGATGGTTTCGACTGCCAGGTCCTCGAGCTTCAGGTCTGAATATTCCATACCTTTGACAACCCCATCTTTTCTTTGGTCTCCAGGATGGTGGAAGCGGCAACGGCACGGCACGTGGCCGCATTGGCGTCCAGATGGTCCCGCACCTCGTGCTTGCCCGGCCCCGACAGCTCGGCGTACCTGTTGCGGATGGGGTCGAGCACCTTCATGAGGCTGGCCTGAAAGCGTTTCTTGCAGTCGATGCACCCAATCCCCGCGGTGGTGCACCCGTCGTGTATCTCCTTCTTCTCCTCCTCCGAGGAGACGAGGAGGTGATAGGACCAGATCGTGCACTTTTCAGGCGTTCCGGGGTCCGTTCTGCGCACACGGGCGGGATCGGTCTTTGCGGGGCCCAGCTTCGCCCATATCTGCTCGGGGGTCTCCAGGACGCCAATGGTGTTGTTCCGGCTCTTGCTCATCTTGGTGTCCCCGTCCAGCCCCCTGATCCGCGGAGTGGTGGTGAGCAGGGCCTGACATTCGGGGAACGTGTCTCCGAACCGGGTGTTGAAGTGCCGGGCCACCTCCCGCGTGAACTCCACGTGCTGGACCTGATCCTCCCCGACCGGCACCACTTCGCCCTTGTACAGCAGGATGTCCGCGGCCTGCAAAACCGGGTAGTCCAGGAGGCCGACGTTCACCGACGCGCGGAACTGGTCCCGCTTGTCCTTGAACTGCGTCATGCGCTCGAGCTCTCCCAGCGGCGTTATCGCATTGAACATCCAGGTGAGATCCGCGTGCCCCGGCACCTCGGACTGCACGAAGAGCGGGGTCTTTTCCATGTCGATGCCGCAGGCGAACAGGGTGGTCGCGAGCTCCAGGACCCTGCGCGGCATGTCGGCCGTATCGTAGGGAATCGTCAGGGAATGCAGGTCCGCGATGGAGATGTAGGACCTGTAATCGTGCTGCAAGCGCACCCAGTTGGCGATTGCACCGAAGAAGTTGCCCAGATGTATGTCACCCGTCGGCTGGATGCCGGTATAGAGAACCTTCACACGNNAGGTCTCCTTCCCTTTATATAGGCATTCGCGGGAGGACATGTCAACGCCGGTCCCTGAAGACCTACGCAACGCGACGGGTGAAAATCGCCTTCGCTTGTAAATCGGCGGGTCCATGATTAAACTTGTAGCAGAGACGCAATGACATCCAGGGCGCAGGCTGTGAGGGAGGGGCGGGCTTTCATCGATGTGCGCAGGGCGCGCACGGGCCGACTGGCCACGGTGGGAGTGTGTCCCGGCTGCTGGAACTCGAGATCCGTGCGGCCGAAGCTCCTCGCGGAGCTC
>PLNO01000003.1 GCA_003141795.1 Spirochaetaceae bacterium
GCTTGCTTCTCCTAATTTGACGTAATTTGCGCAGGATTTAAATGTGTTTGTTCTTCCAGACTTTTGGGCATTTCGTCATTTCTATCGGCCATACTATCTAAAGAATCGACCAATTTCGCCAATATCTCTATGCATAATTAGCCAATACAGCACCTGCGGTGCGCTTAAGGCGCTACATGCCCAATTCCGGCTGAGGTGGACCCCAAAGGCTGGGACAACGTCCAGACGACCTTTCGATTGGTCACGCGGTACTCTCAGTACCTCCCTGGGCATAGATGCTGTCGGGGGTTCGGTCTCCAAGAGATTGATGTGGACGGAATGAGTTGTAGCGCTCGATGTAGCGGCCGATCTCTCGTCGCGCCTCAAGGAGGTCTGTGTAGTCCTTGAGATAGACCCCCTCATACTTCAGGCTGCGCCAGAGCCGCTCGANNCTGTCCAACGTCCGATCTTTGCCGTCAGTGCTGATTCGTTCGCCCGCAGCAATAAGTGGCTTCTTAACGTCCGTGTAGGTGAATTGGGATCCTTGGTCGGTGCTGATTATCTGCGGCTGGCCGTAGCGGCGCCGAGAGCGCCTTCCTCAACGCCCAGTCCAGGATGGCCAAGAGATAGACAAAGCCATGGCCCAGACGGATGTAGGTAGTGTCGACGCACCAGATCTGGTTGGGCTGCAATGACCAACCAAACTGCGGAGCCCATTTTGCATCGGGCGAATTGGTAGATGTCAACAGATCCTACATAATAGAGCTGTTGACATCTACTACACATAGTGTCACACTTTCTCCAGAAATCGAAACTGTGCATAGAGGCAGTGGGTACCCTATGGAAACTAGTCAACTCGCTCAATTTGCGCTTTTCGGGAATCGGGAAGCCTACTCCGCCCCGTGGAAGGTCAGCGGGCTCGCTGATCTACAAGACGACTTCGCCGATTTGAGCCGAAGACGCGTCTCATCTTTTGCCAAATACGTTCTGTCAAATTCTGAGAACTACTTCTTTCCCCCCGTGGTCATCTCCTTCCGAGGGGATGCGCGCTTTCATACGCGGGACGAGGAAGGTCAATACGGAGTTCTTGCGATCAAGGACCCACAATTCACTATCCTTGATGGCCGTCATCGTTGTGCGGCGTTGTTGAAAGCGGCTGAGTCAAATCCCAGAATCCGGCGGCACACCATCATGGTCTTGCTCGTTCCATTCCGAGATGACGCCGACTGCCAAATGCTTTCGGCAGACCTCAACCGAGCGATCTCAAGCAGGTTACCTCCTCGGCTGACGAATGCCCGTGAAGACCTGTTGGCACTAAGCACCGAGGTCTGTACCCGCGTCGAATCCTTCGTGGGAATCGTCGACACGTCCTCGACACCAAAGCCAGCCCATTCCTCACCATATCTCTTCACACTCCGCGCGCTCTGTGACGCCAACCAGGAACTACTGCGACACTATTGGCGCGCAAAACCGGATTTCCAGTCTTCGATCGCCGTCGAATATTGGACGGAACTCTCAAAGCTCATCGTTGGCTGGCGGAGTGTGAAAGATGGTGAAATCGAACCCCTCAAGTTCAAGCAGGAGAACGTCTCGTCTCACGCCGTCGTCCTCCGGTCCCTGGGCGCAGTAGGTAATTTGCTGTTCCAAACCGATCCAGACGGAGGCTGGAAAGCGCGCCTCGCGCCGCTTGCGAAAGTGGATTGGTCGCGCGATAACCCGGAGTGGATCGATGTCTGCATAGTCGCCAATTCTATCGCCTCAAACCGACAGGCTAGACTCGCCACCCTCGCCTTTTTCAAATTGAAAGTCGGCCTTCCGTTGACCGACGCCGAAAGAAAGTCGCTACCCAATGGGCAACAACCGAATGACCACAGTGCAGGAATGCGCGAAAGTCCAACCAGCACTGAGTCTAAGGAATCATAAGGAGGATAACGAAGATGTCGACAAGCCCAGACCATTCTACAGAACAAGTTGCCCTTCCAACGTCCCTGCTCACTCAGATCGACTCCGAGATCGCTTCCGGTCGCTGCAGGGATCGGGCTGACTTCGTTACAGCCGCAGTTCGCAAACGACTTTCAGGCGCGGATGCTGATGTCTGCAAGACGTTGAACCTCCTCGAAGAGAATGCCCAGATGTTCAATGAAATGGCTGGGCGACTGACCACAATCGTCGAAGACTACCTCTTGTGGTTCGAGAGGCAGATGGCGGGGAACTGGGGAGCATGCCCGCCCCCCGAGGATACGGCCACTCCCTCCGAGGGCAGCAGCCGCAACTAGGGTTTTTCAGATCATATCCCTAATAAGGAGCAGCCTATGAGTCTGTACCATGTTCTCGCCAGAGACTACCTCCGCTACAACTTCCCTCGATGGACCAAAGAATTGTCGCGCGAGGGAAAGCTTCAACAACAAATCGAGACTCTCGCACAACGCGCCGACGACGAGTACGAACGGTTGGTCTACAACCACGGAATGAGACCTGACGAGGCAAGCGAAGTTGTCGTAGCCGACGTCTTCCCTCCCCAACTTTCTGAAGAGAACGATCGACCGGAGGGAGAACCCAACGAGGACTATCGTTGATTTTAAGAATCACGACTTCCTCCCATCAGTTTGATACTACCGCCGAGCAGTATCATATGCAGTAGGAGAACTCGCGAAAGTTGTTTACAGCCTGACGACCAGAATAAGGAGGTATCGTCAAATGAAGAGGTCATTGATCCTTGCTCTCATGATCGTTGTCAGTTCCGTCAGCTACGCCCAAGATGAACAACCGCCCTCCGGAGTGCTGACAGTCAAACAATTTTCGGCCGTAATAGCCAAGGACGTCTACAGTTTCTACGATCTTGCCAGTACCTACACCACACCGCTAGAAAAGAAGACCTTCGAGGCAACTCAGGAATACTCCGATAAAATTGCACAGTTGAATAGTCTGCTGGACCGTGTGCAGCAACAAGGGGCGGATATCTGGCTTCAAAATGATGACAATGCGATGGTCAATGGGAATTCTCTGGGCAATTACGACCTAAAGAAGCACGCATTCGCGCTTGACCTCGGGCGAAACTTCTTCACGTCGGACGAAACGCCCGTAGATCCTAATTCAATCGCGGGCGTGCACATCAAAGGGTGGAACTACTCGGCAAAGCAGCCAAAGAACTTTTCCACACTGATAAACGTCCCAGAAGACGTCGCAACCGGAATCGAGAGAAACCTCGACGTTCTCCTGGCTGTCCACGTTATACCGGAAGACGATAGCAAGATCACATTCCCATATTTCAGCGTAGAAGTGGATGATTTCTCCGGAATGATCACAAAGAACAAGGGATTGAAATCATTTCAGGCGCGCTATCCCACATCTGATTCCGCCTCAGTACGGTTCTACAAGACGACGAGCGACCTGGATACCGCACAACTGTTGTATGAGGTGCCTCTCAAATGAGAGCGACAAAGGCTTGACCGCGGTGTTACACCTCCCCATGTGCCCGCCTTGTACTGAGTATCGTACAAGACGGGCGCGATCGGCCAAGGTCAATTCGGCAGGTAATCCTCGTATGATAGAACGGACGCGAGAATGTCGCCCTGCAAGAGTAACCCGCGTACGCTCGGCGGAGCCCAAATGTCACTCTGAGATAGCACGACGGGCCGCACTCGCTCGAAGTCATCCTCAATGCGCAAGTAATTGTGCACTCGCGCCAAAACGAGGCCCAGTGCACCTTCAACCTACTGCCTCGCGAGGAGGCGATTCGGTAGGCCGACCGAACGATGGTTGGTGGCGCCCTATCAGAGTGCATCATTCATGAAGATACTGTTCACAAGTGATCTGCACGGCGATTTGTGGGCGTTCGAGCGGTTCGGCAATCTGTTGGCTCGTGACGGATACGACATAGGTATCATTGCGGGCGACTTGCAAGACTCGCAGCTTTCGAAGCAGGACGTAGCTGCGATTATCAAAATCCCAGAAGGCAGAATCATCGAGGAACCGTTAGGGCCAGAGGAACGATCGTTCAAGAGATCAACGGCGACGCCGTACGGACGCCTTGTGCGCCAAGCTCTTGTCGTACAGGGATCCATGATTCGGAATCTGCTCCAGTCATTGTCTCGGCCGGTGCTATTCGTCAGAGGCAACCATGACGTGATCGACTGGCCGAGCAAAGGGAATCTTGTCAATCTTAACCAGCGAAGCTTCAAGTATTTCGGATACGCCTTCGTCGGGTACGAGTACACAGAGTTCGAAAGGGACCAAGACCAACAGACGCGCGACCTCTTGGACCTCGAGAAGATGATGAAAGGTGAGGTCATCCTTGTCACTCACGCGCCGCCGTATGGCATCATGGACAAGGTTGACTTTGACGACGAACAGGGAAGATCGGTGATGCACGTTGGAAGCAAGGCACTGCGAGACCTGACCGAACGGCGCCCAGTCAAGTTACACTTGTTTGGGCATGTTCACTCAACGTTCGGAATTCAAGGCAATTGCCTTAACGGGTCGTACTCCCCGATCGAACGAAAGATGATGAGCATCGAGGAAGTTGAAGATGGCTTCGAAATCCGGTTGGTCGGGGAAACTCAGAGAATGTCGAACTGACATGTGCTTCAACATTCTCCGACACGGGTTGTATCAATGCATCATTTCATTGTTCAGTCTCGAATGTGAACGCGACCGAAAAGAAGCAGTCAAGAAACGTTCGCGCGTTCGAAGCTTCGAAACCAGTCGTGCGCTGAGGGTGCGAGGACAAAATCGGTCTCCGAGGCCGCTTCCCTTTTCGGGACTGAGATGGAGTACGAAGAAAGAAACGAAAAGGGCGACGATCCATTGACTGCGGCAGTCATATCCCACATGCTTACATGGGTATTCTCATGCAGCCAGTAAGAACACTGGAACGCGCTCTTCAGTCGCTCTGCTCTCCCGAGCATTACCTCTTTTCAGTAGCGGACCTCGGATCCATATTGCCGGACCATGATCGACCCGCCTTAAAAATGGTTCTTTCGCGAGCCGTCCGTACCAGGGTTCTGATCCGAGCTTGCCGCGGAATATACCTTCTCGCCCACACCCAACAATCTGGGTGCGAGTTGTATCATATCGCCGCGAAACTCCGGGCAAGCTACTTCAACTACCTATCCCAGGAAAGTGTGCTCAGCGATTTAGGAATCATCTCTCAGGTTCCAATTCAGTACATCACCTTAATGTCCTCTGGCGCCAGCGATATCGTCGATTGCGGAAAGTTTGGCGCGATTGAGTTCACTCATTCCAAAAAGACGTATGAGAAGCTGGCTAGCAGACTGTCATATGACGACAAGTGCAGGCTGCTGCGAGCGGACGCCTCGCTGGCGTTTGAGGACCTCCGTGCCGCCCGAAGGAACTTGCATCTGGTCGACGCGGAGGTGCTGCGTGAATACCTTGACTGACGGTTGCCCGCGGTGAGTTCCCGAAAGCACAAGACATCGGTGGCGACCGCTGGCTCCAGCGATCGAGAAAGAGCCTGCACCATTGGGTCGACTGGGCAGCTCTTTAGCGTCGAATACACGCTAGCCGGATTCACATCGCATTCGTGCTTGCTGATTCGATCAGAGCTGTCTGTAGTCTCCCGGCCCAATTCCCGTTCCTTCAAGCAGCCCAGTTGCACCCATCTCCAGAACAGACCGTCTCCCCCAATCCGGGTGCCAGGGCAGCTCGACCACAGTTACAGCTCCAGTCCAATGTCCCTCTCCCGCTTTGCTTGTCGCTGAATTGGCTTGCCCTCTACAGTCAGACATTTCTCCGCCGCAATATCTCGTAGGACGCAGATGAGCTCTCGGAAGGGTTTCAGTTTCTCCTCGAGGCGCGGATCTTTGTCGTAGAAGTACTCGGCGTCTCGTAGCATCAGCGGTCGCGAATAGAAACCCTGCATGTACGAGAGAACGATAGGAAGAGACGCCTTGCGCACAGCCTGCAGTGCCTCCCACGCATCCTTGACCTCTTTGGCTCCCCCACCTCGGGCGATATCCACCAGCCGTGCGGTCTTTTCGGTTGCCCCTGGTGAATCAACCGTCAACGGCCTCTCCCGTTCTTTCATCAGGCTGCGCACAAAGGCCACCAACTTGGCGCCTCCTTCTATCATTATGTCCTTTGCCTTCTGAATCCAGCCTTGCAGCTTGGTAATCTCCCCTTTGAGCTCATCAATCTGTCTATCTTTCCTAGCGATGGTCTTTTTGAGTGCTCTATTCTCTGCGCTGACGCGTTCAGTATCGTACGCCTGAACAGCGAGAGCTTCGATTCTCGGCTTCAGCTGAGCGTCGCGGAGTGCGACTGCTTCCATTATTTCGGTGTTAGGATCCCTAAGTGCCTTGTGCTTGGGTACTTCGGCAGGAGGGATCGAGGCATCAACGATTGCCGACTTGATGAGGGAATAGTATCGGTCCACCTCTTGATGCCTTGCCTTCGATCCGTGAATCCCCCGATCAAGCCCATAGTGCCCCGAGACCTCATCGTGAAAATGCGTCTGCCATTGGCTAAGCTTCGCGGCACCTCCAAGCCAGTGCTTGCAATTGAACTGCTCTCGATCGAGGCCCGTCTTTTTATCAATGATAGTTTGAATGGGCATGACGAATAGACTCATATGAGCCGAAGTGGTCTCGTCCCGGTGAATTGTACAGTTGAGGAAATTCTTTTCCCCTCCGAAGCGCTTTACAAACCATTCACGCGCGTCTCTGAAGTAGGCGTCTTGCTGGCCGCGAGTAAGCCGCTCGGATTCTTCAGGGCTGAACCCCACCAGGATCTCAACAGCAAGAACGGAATCCTTCCTGACTTTCGGCACTTGGGCCAAACGCGCTTTGAAGACTTTTATTGTAGCCGCAGTAGTGCCCGCAAGCTCATTTTGGTCCTTCTTAGCCAAATCGGCATTATCTGGATGCCGCTCCCTTGTGGCATGCACGCAGTGTCCTTCGAGCGCCTTGAGAGTCTTCAGCTTCTCGAATCGAAGGATTTGAAACCCCATTATGCTCCTCCCCTTTGAAGCTTCTTGTAATTCGCCCACCGAATGCTTAAGCTAAACTGAAAGTGGATTTCGCTCCCCCACCTTTGCAATTCCGAATTCGCAAAGGTGTACTCACTACACCTTCCTCGTGTACTCGAAAGGTTCCATGAGCCAGTGGGCTCTGCCCCCCTGGACCCCTACCAAAGCCACGGCCGACGCGCTTCGCGCGCCGGCCGTGCGAACCTGAACCAAGTACGCCCTCTACTTCTCTGCTCGCTTCCCGTTACCGCTTTTTGGCGGCATGGAAGGCCCGAAGGTGAAACGATACCCAGGCGCGTGTGGTGATCCCGGAGGCGTCGGATCGCGCAGCAGTTCGTCAAGGTTGAGTTTGTCGCCGAGAACAGTCTTGGCGATTGCCTCAATTGAAACTGGCGCCCCATCAAGTTCACCGCTCAGGTTTGCTCTGCAGAATTGGAAGTCGTTGTAGTGGAGGAGCACTTCCTCAAGCTGCCCCTTGAACGGCCGTGACGCACTCTCATGGCCGGTGATAGATGGGAACATTGATTCTTCGCCATGCTCGAAGGCTTGAAAATCGGGTCGTTGCCCTTCGTTTAGTTTCTTCATGACGAACCCTATTCCCGCGAATAGAGGGACGTTCACTTCGTAGAACCCGTCATCGCGCAGATTCCAATGAAGCCACCGCCTTAGAAGCCATTCGATAGCCTCCGTCTCGCTCCAGAAGTTCGATTTGATGGCGTAAGCACGTACCGCAAACAGTCCATGTTTTGCGGCTGCCTTTCTTACCGCCCAGCCGAGATCTCGAGTCTTGTTAAAGCACATCACCTTCGATTGACCACGTAGCCCAAAAAAGAGATACGTGAACGACGGTTTCTCAGCCGGCCCCAAGTCATCTTTACTCCAATCCATCCTTTCACTCCTCCGTTTGTCGTTACAACTCGCGATCTTTCAATCTGCTTACTCATCTACCTGCAAAGCTGATCCACCACGTGACTCAGTTCTTCATAAGTCGAGAAGCTAACTACCAGCCTTCCCGAACGACCTTCGGGATCAAGATCAACCCTTGCAGCCGCTCCGGTTGCCGCATGCACGCGGTCCGCCATAGAAGTCCAGTCAGCACCCTTGTCACGACTCTGCTCTGTGCTTCCTCCTTTCGATTCCAAGCCCTCATTACCTGATTCTTCAACGGCCGCCTCCGGCTCGTCCGCCGGGGCGGGAGCCGACATTGGCGAAGTTAACTGACCTGGTTCACCTCGGTCCTCCGCTGCCGCTGTTCCGCGCTCTTTCGCGCGCACCTGCTCATACCCCGCGTAAATGGAGATCTCTCCTCGCTCGACCTGTGCTGCTACCTCCGGATGGGAAACTACCTTGCGCGCGCGCTCGATTTTCCGAGGATTCACCCCGATCGCCCGGCCAGTCCGTGCCGCAGACTTCCTCTCACCCGCTCCATTAGCGCC
The DNA here is from genome assembly GCA_003141795.1 of Spirochaetaceae bacterium. The sequence continues at coordinate 8,401 of PLNO01000003.1, forward strand.
AATTGGCGCTAATGGAGCGCTTCCACGGAAACCCTCAAATTTCTTATCCACCAACGAAAGCACTCTCATGATCTGTGCGTCGTCCAGGTTTCGCCGGTCTATCTGCTTGTGAAAGGCGTGTAGCAATGCCTCGTTCTCGCTCGAAAAGGTCACCACTCGCACCGGAATAGCATTCAGTTGCAGCTCAAGTGCTGCGCGCAGGCGTGTATGGCCATCAAGCAAGAGATATTTCGTGCCTTCCATGGTTGTTTCTTTCATGACCTCAGGCGCATCATGAGGATCGAAGCCTCGTTTCTCGATGGAAGCGATCACGGCTTGGAGCACTCGCTCCTCGATTGGAAACAGAGACTCAAATGGCTCGCGCGTTATTATCTGGTCGACTCCCAAGTTGATGACTTCGATCCTGGTGACCTGAGAATTGCTGCCCACCTCGGCTCGTGTACGCAGACCATCGATGTTCATCTTGCCGCCCATTCAAAACTCCTTTGCTTCGCGGTCGGCTCCGACCACCTGCGCCAGACCTTTGATTGCCTCGTATAGGTGCACTTTGGGCCCAACTGCAGAGATTCGCTCAGCTGCCTCAATAGCCCTTTGGACGTAACCGCTCTCTTGAACTGTTATAGGGAGGACCCTCTCGCCAAATGTGCTTCGGTACAGAGTTTCGAATTGGCCGCGCAATGAATCGGTTACTCCCTTCCGTGGCCTTCGCGCGCAGTTAAGAAGGACTCGCCACGAGTCGAGCCTGTCAGTATCGACAGCAAGCTGATCGCGGAGAAAGATGGCGCCTTTGTAGTCAAACTGCGTGTAGCGGACCGGCGTGATGACACGATCAGAAGCGTTCACCGCATTCAGAATGATATTGTCGTAGGTGGGGGCGCAATCGATGATGACGTAGTCATAGTCCAGCGACGAGTCATGAAGCAGGCGCTTCAGAGTGTTTGTCCCGATCGCTCTGAGATTTGCTAAAGAGAACGACGACGCGAGGATATCTACGCCTTCAAGACGCGTACGCAAAATATTGCCCGTGAGGTCGTGACCGTTCAACGCTAGGGCAATGTTTTTCCCGTCCGCCAAAGACAAATCGGCGATACTCCAGAATGTGATCGAATTCTGCAGATCTAGATCGATCAAAAGAACGCGATATCCAGCTTTGAAAGCCATCTAGCGAGCAATATGCAAAAGCTGCTCTTGCCAGTGCCTCCCTTGATGCTACAAAACGCCAGTATGAACATGATTACCTCCTTGATGCCTATCAGAGCGAGTTCGGCGAGCACGACAAGCACGCTCTTAATTGTGCGAGCCCACATCATTTTGATTTGCGATCTACCGTGGCTTTCCGGGTCCTCCCGCCCGCAGACCAGGCATAGACCGCAATCCACGCGCGGAGTGTCCGATCCCAGAAGTTCCCCAAGCGAGTCCCTGTGAATTCCCACATAGACCAACTGGGATCGCCGCATGCGTCGCGAAGAGTCGCGAGACTCTGTTGAGCGGTGGAACCACGGTGACGGGTGACGGGTGATGACGATTTCCTTGAGCATCGAACCCCAAATACTGCAAACGTGATTTGTTACCATTTGAACCGTCACCATCCGTCACCCTTTCCCGCGATAGTGAAGACCCACCCAATACTTGCCCGTTTTCGTAGTCCTTTTTCGCATGCCCCGCTCGGACATAGCCTCGGAGAACGTTCGCTGGGAGAGCATCTCTGTCCCGGAGTTTTTTGCCCACTCAACATAGCCGCGGTAGAGATCGGACGACCGTATAAGTGCAGCGGAATCGTGATCAGTCATGTCTGTAAGGAACTCACCAAGCCTATCTTCAGACTCGCGATAGCCCGCGACGGCGTCGCGCACCACCTGCGGAGTTACTAGGCCTTCCTTTTGATAGCGAAGGAATCCCTCGGCCATCCAGCGCAGGATTCCGGGTGCCTCCGCCATGAGTTGCTCCTCGAGCTTGGGGTTTACGTCTTCTGGCCGGACCACGTGGTCAAATGGTATGAGTACGATTCTTCTCCAAATAGCGTGGTCGCTACCCTGGATTCGTGGAAGGTGGTTGGTACAAAATACGATCTTGCACTGGGGCCGGTAAGCGAAATACTCGCCGTATAGAAAGCGAGCGGCCACTTCATCACNNGAGTCTCTCACCTTTTTCGGCCTCCGAGCAAATCACCAGACGGTATCCGCGTAGGGCCGCTACATCGTTTGGGATCTCAGAATGCTTTCGCAGCAGGAGCGAATTCGATGTCATCACGATGGCGTATTCGCCGAGGCAACGACGTATGCTATTCAAATAGACACTCTTACCATTGTTTCCGGTTCCATAGATCAAGGAAAATTTCTGAACGGTCGTATCGCCGGAAAGCCAGATGCCAGCACATACCTGCAAGAACGCACTGAGCTCCTCACGCCAGCAGGTGATCTCGTCGATAAAGCGCAAAAATGTCGGGCAGTCAGGCGTATCTGCAATCTCGTATGGACAGAGTTTGGAGATGAGGTTGCCGGGGTCATGTTTGCTGATCGCGCCAGTCCGGAGGTCAAGCGTTCCGTTTGCAGCGTTGAAAAGCATACGGTCGCGATCAAACTCTTCCAAATCAATTGCAAGAAAGGCCTTAGCAAGCCCGATCATATTCCTTATGCTTGCCAGGCTCTCGCAGCGGTGGATGTACTGGAGGGTCTCTTGCCTTACTTTTTTGTCAGCGATCAACTCTGCAATTGCTCTGCATCGGCGGACAACGCTTGTCGCGATACGGAGCAGACTTTCTTTTGGAATGGGCTTGTACCTCTTTCGGTCCCACTCGTACCAGTTGTTTTGCGATGGACACCAATAGACTTGACCTGAAAGCAGCTGGGCGAATCTTTTGGCGTTTCCGAGGTCAGAAAACTCAGGAATGAAGTCAAATAGCCGCGCTTCCTCTATAAGCGGTGTGCCCGCCAACGTGTCTGAAATGCCAAGGAGATCATCACTCGACGGAGTTGCCGTTCCCATGGATGTAGATCCTGCCTTCAGGGAGGAGTGCCAAGAGCTTTGTCCGCGTAGCAATTCACCAAATTTCTTGGCGTCTCCGATAACGATGGCAACACGATGTCACCCTCAAGTAGCCTTGGAGTTCTTCGAAAGCTTGCCGCAAGATTCGTATTGCATTCGTAGCTGACTTCCGAAACACAGCGAATCGTGCGTGATGGCACTCTCTTGGCAGTATTGACCGCTTCGACGACTCCGCCATCTCGCATCATTCGCGAGCACCTTTCTCTGCAGGGATAGCGACCGCGGAGTCTTCAATCGTGTGATAGACTTTGATGACTTGGCCGTCGTGGACTTGAACACCCATATACACCCGACCGTAGCGAATTCGCTCAATCTGTTCACAAAACCACCGGTATGCGGCGGACACGCTGCTCGTATTTTCGTTCACTTCTCGTCCTCCTTTCTCTCGGCTGCCTCTTGACCGAGCAATCTCGATGCAGTTTCTTCGGTGATTCGAACCAGACGTCCAATGCGGATCACTGGTATCTCACCCTTTATGATCTTGTGGCGGACGTACGACAGCGACACGCGCGCCAGCTCGGCATACTCCCTAGGCAAGAGCAATCTCTTCATGTTGCCTCCCTTTGTCGGTACATGCAGAGATTAGCTGGCTGGTGTCGCGAGGTCGTTAGAAATGTTTCGGGGCGCCTTTTGGAAGATTAGCGGACAAAGGAAATACGACAGGTACCAAACACGCGAACGGAGTTAGGTGAAATTCGCAGATCTCTTTTTTGACCGATGACCCAGTTCTGCGGCGATCGCTGCCTCCATCTTCTTCAGAAGATCGAGGTAGCTGGGCTGTGAGTATCCGTGGTTCGTCTGCTGCTTGCCCATGTGGTAGTACCGGTTCACTGGATTCCCCTGGACCGCGCTAATCAGCTGCAGATTCCAAAGGGCGCGAATGAATTGATTCGCCTTATAGCCAGCCCTCGGCTCCATGTAGTTCAAGCGACCATCCATGACGTCCCATTTGCCCGACAGAGTTGTGGGCAGATCCATGAGCTGCAATAGCAGTTCCGCACTCCTGAAGAAGCCCAAATCTTGTTTGATCTGCTCTGCCTTCTTCAGCCTTTTATCGCGTGCACGGTCTTGTTTGTTTGCCCGGAGCGCCTTTGTCCTTACCGTCGCCCCAGCACGATAGGCAGTTTGACTGTTCTCCCGAGACGATGGCTCACCACCACGGGTTTCCCTCTCAGTGTGCGCGTATATGATCGCGAATAAATAGAGCGATTCAAGATCCCTGTAATGCACGGGAATCCCTGGATCTGAAGCGGGAGGCCTCGGCCTGCTCATGTTTTCGAGTATCTTTCTGTCAACGATCGCGCTTCCGAATGTGAACTCCTTTTTTCTTTCTTCCCGAACCCGTTCGCGTTGATGAATCGATCCATCTGAATCAGAATTCGTGTGACTATGATGGTAAGGGCGCCTGGAAAGCTTTACCCGGTACAAAGACATCGATTCCAGAGTGCTCTCCGCGCGGGGCTGAGTGTAGTCCAAATCCCGAATGAGGTGTTCAAAGGCAACGGTGTACGTGATCCATTCATTCTCTTGTTGAGAAGCAATCCAAGTAAAAAGATGCGTGTTCGCCTCGGCAAGTTTTTTTGCGGCAGGCCTAATTTCGCCCTTCACTTTCTTAAAGTAGAGCTCGGCTTCCGTTAGCGACAGTTGGTTCGCAGTGTCAATAACGCTACGGATATTGGGAAGTGTTCCCCAGCGATATACATCTCTCTTGCCTGACACGCTTTTCCGCCTCATTTGATGCCTAATCGAAGGTCCTGTTGTTTATTATCGTGGAACTTGATGGCCCCTGCAATCTCCGAAGGATACGGCGATTTCGCATATGGCATCCGCCAGCAGAGAACAAACGCCCATTCGCGTGTCTTCAGGTCTCATCATGAGGCTTTGGCACTTGTCGTTGGAGCGGGTAGTAGGTGTTCGAAGGTTCCCGTGATCGCCCTCCTTACCTCCTCGAAGACCTCGTCGGTCGAGTGGTCCGCGTATGCATCGAAGACGGTTCTGTCCTTGTGCCCCGTGGCAAGCATTGCCTTTCTAGAATCGATCCGATCGGCAACGCGCGCCGCGAAAAAATGACGCCATGAGTGAAAGACCACTCCACGCGTCTTCCAGTAGTCCGAAGCCTTCTCCACCTCTTTTAGATCCTTGAGTTCTTCCTCGCACAGTGAAAGTCGTAGCAACGCCTCTTTAAGCCCATCGAGGAGAAAATGGAAATCCATTGGTCGGTCCGCGCGTTCCGACGACCAGAATACGAAGCTTTCAGGATGGTCACCATGCGGATTCTTGCGCACCAGTTGCAGGAGTGACATTCGCATCGACTCTATGAGTACAGATTTCCTCTCCTCTCCATTCTTGGTGCTTTTCAAGGAATCAAGGTTGCTCCACGAGTGGCGTACCTGGAGAAAATCCTCCTCGATGTCGCGAAGCTGTATGGCCAGGATCTCCCCCGCCCGAAGTCCTGTGGTCATCGCAAGCATGTTCCCCAGCCGAGACCGCTCGTCTGACCAAGGTACCATGAATAGCTTCATCGCTTCCTCTTCAGTGAGGATGCCTCTCTTTGCGGCCTTGCCCGAGAACTTAATGAGACCTGCAGACGGATTTGCATCGATCACGCCGTTTTCGTGTGCCCACCGAAGCCCTACGGCCCCAGAGGCGATCACGTTATTGATAGTCTTTGGTTTCAGTTTCTTGGTTTCTGCCAACCAGAGGGAGAAGTCCTTGAGCTGAGCCTTTGAGATCTGTGAAAGTTGTTGTTCGGCAAAGTAGGGCTTCCAGTAGTGCTTCACCCAGAGGGCCATATCGTAGCAGTGGCGACGACCCATGCGATGCCCGTAGGCGAGTTTCTCACGGATGTAGGGAGAGGTATCGTAGTCCCAGAATTGAGAAAGGAAGGAAACGAGCTCTTGTGACCCAGGACCGTCTTTCACGACGGCTGTCTCGATCAGCTCGCGCTCTTTCAGGATTGAGACGACTTTTTGCGTGTCTTCTGTCGTGAGTTGCGCTTTGCGAACGGCCGTCAGGATCTCATCGACAGTGAGCACCTCACCAATCGGTCGGCGATGAGAGCTCCAGGGCGCTGGGATTCCATCTCGAAGCCAGTCAGCGACAACAAGAGCTGCTGCGTTACGTGATGTTTCACCTGTAGAGCGCCCGCTCAAGTACCGGTGGGTGCTTGGATTGTAGAGCTGGGCATAGAAGATCTTGCCACGTCGATACAATGAAAAACGGCGCATCCTGACCCTTCCCGGTGGAACTTCTTACAGTTCCATCTGACAGTTGAGTGGCGGATCGCGCCGTTTTCGGTAGCGGTCTCTAACCCTTTATGAAACAAGAACCTGTATAGCAGGGGCAGGATTTGAACCTGCGACCTCCGGGTTATGAGCCCGACGAGCTGCCAACTGCTCTACCCTGCGTCGATGGGTGAAGTATAGGGCAATCCGTCGGGAGAGTCAAGCGTTGGCATGTAAAAGGGTGACCGTGCCCTTGACATTACGCCGAGTTCCGTGAATAAAGAATAAAAATACAACAAGGAGGTTTTTATGCTCAAGAAGGTTCTTACCGGTCTTGTGCTGGTTTCTCTTCTTCTAGGGGTCGTTTCCTGCGCAAAGAAGGAACCGGCCAAGATCGTCATCGCCACCGACGCGACCTTCCCCCCGATGGAGATGGTGGACACGAACAAGGCCATTGTCGGCTTCGACGTCGACCTCATGAACGCCGCCGCCAAGGCTGGTGGATTCGTCGTCGAGTTCAAGAACACCGCATGGGACGGCATCTTCGCCGGGCTGGCTGACGGGAAGTACGACGCGGTCATGTCCTCGGTGACGATCACCGACGAGCGCAAGAAGACCATGGATTTCTCCATGCCGTACGTCAACGCAGGGCAGATCATCGTCGTGCGCTCGGACCTGAACAACGTCACGACCCTCGCTGACCTGAAGGGAAAGACCGTCGGCGCGCAGATCGGCACGACGGGCGCCTTCGATATCGACAAGGTGAAGGAAGCGGACAAGATCACAGAAAAGACCTACGACGAAGCGGGTCTTGCGTTCGCCGACCTCGCCAACAAGCGCATCGACGCAGTGGTCATCGACACCCCTGTCCCAGCGAACTACGCCCTGCAGGCGGCTGACTACAAGGGCAAGCTGAAGATGGTCGGGACCGCGTTCACCGAGGAGTACTACGGCGTTGCAGTGAAGAAGGGCAATTCCAAGGTGCTCGACGTCGTCAATGCCGGCCTCAAGAAGGTACTCGACGCAGGTGAGAACAAGGCGATCGAAGACAAGTGGCTGAAGTAAAAGATCCCCAATCATCCGATCCGGGACGGCAGGACGGGATCTCGACGGCAACGTCGAGATCCCCCCGCCGGGACGCCCGCAACGGACGTGATACCCGCATAGAGGTCACCGACGGTGCTCTGATTCCCGGCAGAGGAGAGAAGTCCACGTTTTCCGCGTGGCGTATCTCCTTCTTCGGGGCGCTCATCATCCTGGTGGTGCTGTTCTTTGCCAAGCCGCACCCGTACCGCGACATCATGTACTTCCTCCCCGATGGCATCCTCAAGACCTTCGAGGTCACGATCATGTCCATCGTCTCTTCCCTGGTGCTGGGCCTGATAGCGGGGCTGGGACGGATCTCGCGCGTTCGCATCATCAACCGCATTGCGACCATCTATGTGGAGATCATCAGGGGCATCCCCCTGCTCGTACAGATCTTCTACATCTACTATGCGCTGGGAAGGGTCATCCAGGTCCCCGACATTTTTGCCGCCGTCATCGCAATGACGGTCTGCTACGGGGCGAACCTAGGAGAGATATTCCGCGCCGGCATCCAGTCCATCCCCAGAGGCCAGATGGAAGCGGCGATTGCCCTCGGGTTGACGCGGAGCCAGGCCCTGGTGCGCGTGATCCTGCCCCAGACCATCCGTGTGGTCCTTCCGCCCATCGGCAACGAGTTCATCGCGCTGTTGAAGGATTCCTCCCTCGTGTCCATCCTCGCGGTCTCGGACCTGCTCCGCCGCGGGAGGGAGTACGCGTCCAAGACGTTCGCCTACTTCGAGGCGTTCACCGTCGTAGCCCTTGTAACCTCGTGATGACGCTCTTCTTTTCCCGTCTGGTCGCGCTCATGGAAGAAAGGATGAACAGGCATGTCAGATAGGGTGCGGATCATCGATGCCTGCAAAAACTTCGGAACCATCGTCGCCCTGAAGAACGTGACGCTCTCCGTGAGAACGGGAGAGGTCGTGCTCGTCATCGGGCCGTCGGGAAGCGGCAAAAGCACGATGCTCCGCTGCATCAACAGGCTGGAGAACCTCAGCTCGGGCCAGATCTGGGTGGACGACGACCAGGTGACCGATCGTGCCTCCGATATCCGCAGGATCAGGGAGGAAGTGGGGATGGTGTTCCAGTCCTTCAACCTCTTCCCCCACCTCAGCTCGATAGACAACATCATACTCGCCCCGAAGGTCGTGAAGAAGATGCCGGAGGAGGAAGCGCGGGAGCTCGGCAGGAAGCTCCTGGCGCGCGTCGGCCTCGCGGAGAAGGAAAACGCCTATCCCGAACAGCTGTCGGGAGGGCAGNNAGGTGATGCTCTTCGACGAGCCCACCTCAGCCCTCGATCCCGAGATGATCAAAGAGGTCCTCGACGTCATGGTGGAGCTCGCAAAGGAGGGCATGACCATGCTCGTCGTCTCTCATGAGATGGGGTTCGCCCGGGCTGCGGCCCACACGGTGGTGTTCATGGACAACGGGGAGATCATCGAACAAGGAACCCCTGACGAGGTATTCGCCTCCCCGAAAGAGGAGCGCACGCAGCGGTTCCTCAAGCACATCCTCTGAATTTCAAAAGCCCCCGATGCGGGGGCTTTTCTTTTTCAGGCTTCAAATACCTGGGGGTGGAACCTCAGTAACTCTTCATCTGGGAAACTTTGCGCGCCCTCTTCATGCGCTTGCGCTCGAGGGCCTTCTTCTTGCGATTGAGAATGGCCGAGGGTTTCTCGAAGAACTCCCTCTTCTTCCACTCTCGGATGATTCCCTCTTTTTCCACCTGGCGCTTGAAGCGCTTGATGGCTTTTTCGAGGGGTTCATCGTCGCTCACTTCGATGTAGGCTATGGGTCTCACCTCCCTTCGGTGCTATTGCTCGTTCCAGTGTCGATGAATTGCGGGTTTTTGTCAAGGAGCGGCTCGTTCACCAGGGTATCCGGGTCCACGGCGATCCCGGAGGCGGTCACCTCCCAATGGAGGTGTGGTCCGGTAGCAAAGCCCGTCATGCCCACGGCTCCCACCTGGTCCCCCTGCTTCACGAGCACGCCCGGTTTCACGGAGATCGACGACATGTGGAAGTAGATCGAGAAAAGGCCGGGCAGATGCTCGATGATGACGGTGTTCCCCGTCATGATGCGATATGCGGCAAAAACGACGCGCCCAGGGCCGCACGCGGGANNCGGCATGGCGATGTCCACGCCCTCGTGTACGGAGGAGCTGGAGGTGGAGTCGGGATTGACGTATTCGCGGCGGTCGCCGTACCCGGAGGTACGCCGCGCTCCGGGGAACGGAACGGCGAAGGCGCCCGTTTCGTACACTGCGTCCGGGTGGGGGGTCGTGATGAGCCGGTAGAAGGCGAGCGATTCGGCCGTCCTTTGCGGATCCGGCTTTGTCACGAGGGATGTCATGTCTTCAGTGATCGGGAAACGTTCCGTGAAAAACGTGCGCGCCTTCATGCTGATCTGCTTCAAGGCGAGGAACGATCTGTCCCCCGCTGCAAGGCGAAGCGTCAACGTGTACGCGCTCGCCGAGCTCCCATCGGGCACACCGAGCGCGAACGCCCACAACTCGGCGCCCTCTTCCGCGGAAAGGAGAAAGCCGGTGGTTCGGGACACGGGGTTTTTCCCCTGGGCTCCCATGAGAAGGGTGGCGGTATCCAGGTGCTCGACGGATCGCACGTAGACGCGCACCAGAGCGCCCGGCTCGGATTCGGGCGGGATGCTGAGCTCTGGCCGCAGCGGCTGCGCACCGGGAGGCGACAGGGCGAACTCGCCGCTTACAGGGCGAAGCGCTCCGCCGACCACCGTGTACACCGCCGACGCATCGGTGACGCAGACCTCTTTGGACGGGCTGGACAACGTCACGATTCCTGCCGCGGCGTGTGCACTGCCCAGTGAGAGGAGAAGAGCTGCGGTCAGTGCGAGCTGGACGGGACGTGTCACTTCTGCAGGTCCAGCACGGTGAGCTGGAGGTTCTCCCCACCCCCATAGGTGTTCCTGCCGAGCTTGTAGACGACGTCCACGGAATCTCCCACCGCAAAGTCTCCGGGAAAACGAGATGCGGCGTTCCAGTACACGGCGGGCCACTTTGTTGCACCCGCATCGAGGAGGAGCTTCAGATGGTTAAGGTCCTTCTTTCCGATCAGATCGCACGTGGCGATC
>PLNO01000355.1 GCA_003141795.1 Spirochaetaceae bacterium
TTACTTCCTGGACAGCCCCTTCCGTTCGAGGAGGTGGCGGGAGTTGAACCTAAGATGTTATCCTGTAAGAAATTGCCAGCTATTGCCAAAATGCAACGTGCGGGCAGGGTAGTATCGGCCCCGCGCTTCTCATGGGGGTGATGTTCGGATTCGGGATATACCTTATCACGCGGATCGTCCGTTGGCTCGTTAAAGTGACGAGGCGTCTATCCGGGGACGAATAGAAAAAGTAGCAGGGAGAAGAGTATTTTCCGCGCCTCGGTGCATGGTGTCTTGAGTGCGACATTCACAACGTCGCCGTCGATCCCGCGCACCCGTGATATGTTGTCGGCGGCGGGCTTGACTTGTTCCAAGATAGCCGACTATCGCAGTTTGCCCTTTTTCTTGAGATGCTTGATCATGTTCTGACGATCAAGTCCTTGTCCCGGGGGGGGACCCATCCGCCTCTGTTGCTCAGCATAGTCTATGTGCGCCCTCGCAGGGGGGAATCTGAAAGAGAACCAAGTGTCGTTGTTTGCATTTGTGATTGAAAGGTCACCCGTAGTAATCACGTCCATCCCGAGGAGCATATCGGCGCCCTGAATGTTGGCCGCTTCTGTTGCGCGGATGTCGATGACCGTCAGGCGATTGGGCAGGAAGACGTCGATCCTGTAGACGGGAGAATCATAAGAATTGCCTGCGGCGTGAACCGTTGTCATTGAAATCGGAGCCAATCCGAGCGCCTTGCTTATTTTTGGCGAGATGCACGTCGCCGAGGCACCTGTGTCCCAGATGGCCACAAAAGCTTGCGGCTGTTGTGGCTTACCAAGACTGACAGCCTGACGGACCCCTATCTGGGTTCGAAGCACGAGCTGCTTCCCGGGTGGATCGCTCTTCGCGGTGAAAGAAATAAATTGGCCGTCGGGCGCCGGCATCACACGAAAATGGCGCGAGAGTGGTATTCAACCACAGTCTCGTCGGGTGGGAGACAGACTTTTATAAAGAACGTTCCGAGTTGCACACCCACCATGCTCTGGAGTGCGAGATCCTCTGTAGGATAGAATCCTCGTATTGTTTCGTCTTGGATCACAACGAATTCGCCGCGGTGATCCTTGAGAAACTCCTGCAGATGAGTCTTGTAGTATTCGAATTCTTTCGTCAGCATTGACGTTTCCTTATGATCAAATTATCGGACTTTCTGGCCACGCAGTCAAGCGGGCCTCCTTTTCTGCTCTTTGCCAGCAAACAACAAGAGATCACCCGTAATTGATGAACCGGCTCAAGCTCGGGTACTTTTCCGGCGGCTCCGGTTGATCGTCCAGCGGATCGATGAAGACGCCTACCTCCCGTGCGAGCTGCCGCAAGTCGTTCCACGTTGCGGTCTCGTCGCGGGTCACCCGAATGCGGCGCAGCAGTTCACGGATCCCGCCCTTGTTTCGATTCCGCGGCGCAGGCGCCCCCGTGACGGCGGAAACCATAGACCAAGGATTACTGCGAATCCTTAGGGGGAGTGGGAGCTGCCGAAGGAATTGGAGACTTCAGTACGGCATGTGCTGCAGGTCGCGCTTCTCGGGTTTCGAAGAATTTAATCTGCATTTGACCGACAGGGGGTTTGCAAATCCTCAATCGGTGGCCAGCGACATCTCCGTCAAGGCTCAGGAGGCTACGACCGCCTTTCTTTCCTTCGTCGAACGTGTGGAACTCATCCACCTCAAAATGAATCGCGGACGCGAGGTGCTTGGCACCCCCCCCAACCGCGGTGACCTCGGGTTCCACGTATGACGCGACAAGTGCTTCTTGCGCTGCAGCGACGTCTTTAAAGTCCTCGAGGCGGAAAGCAGAATAGTGCTCCGTCATTTCCTCTGAATCATGTCGTGTTAATTGCCGCACCTTTTCCCCGGAGATCCCCCGGGCCCGCATGTACGTATTCGCAAAGGCGCGCCAAGAGTGGAACGTGATGGTTCTCCGCGTCCGCTCTTCTTTCGGGATGCCGATTCTATCCAGTGCTTCATACAGTGCTCCGAGGGTTCGGTTTCCACTCACCGGACGGACTCCCCGCTGGAAAGAGAATATGAAGCCCTCCCAGGCGCACCAGCTGTCAATGGCGTCGTAAACGAATCGCGGGATAGGAATGTCGTCAATGCGTTTCGTTTTCGTCTTGCCCAGCCCGTACTTGATTGCCCAAATCCCAGCCACATGGACATGATCCGGGAAAATGTCCGACCGTTTCAGCGCGAGAACCTCCCCGAGGCGCATCCCTGTTACCGATGACAGAAGCGAGGCCGAATAGTAGATTTGGTTCTCTTTCCAGACATGAGTTGTTGTAGAAGGATTGAAAAGTCGCCTCGCCTCGTCGATCGAAAGGATCCCCTTCGGGTGTTTCCCCGGTTTGAAGCCTTTCACACGGAGCCACGGGGTCTCGTCAATTACGCGGAGCCGCTCCGCCTCACTCATCATGATCCGGTGAATACTTGCCTTGTTATTGATGCTCTTGCGGCTCAGAGGTTTGCGGGGTTTCGACTCTCCTTTTGGGAGCTTCCCTTCCTGCCAGGCAATCAGGAGATCCTCGCAATCCTTCGGAGTTATTTCGTCGAGTCGTTTGTCGCCGTGGTAGGGGAGAATCCATTTCTTGAGCTCCCGGAGAGCATCGTCAGCATAGCGACGAGAGACGGCCGGCTTGTCCTCTTCAGACCTGGCGAGTTGGGCGCGAAGGTATCGGCACCGCGGGGCGCCGGGGCCCTCTCCCCAAACCCACCAATGCTCGGATTCGGCCCACTCGCGCAGGGTAGGAATCTTCGGGACCTCGACGGCTTTCACTTTGGAAGGAATTAGCTTGCCGTCGGCCTTCAATTTATTGCAGTACGTCCGCGCTTCTGTTTTCGAAGTGAGGCCGGTGCACTGGCCCGGAATACGGATGTTGCCATCCCATGCTCTGTAGTACCAGACCTCGCGCCCATCTTTCATTCTGCGAGCGTAGAGTGAGAAATCCTCGCGATGCCGTCCACCAGGGTGCTTTGTTCTTTTCGCCACCGCGCCCTCCCATTTTGTCTACTTAGCAGGCTACCACGGGTAGGCGAGCAGGTCAAGATCATAAAAAAGCCCGCAATTAGCGGGCTTTCGTGAAGTGGAGGTGGCGGGAGTTGAACCCGCGTCCTAGAGTGCTGACCAAGAACCTCTACAGGTTTATCCGCTCGTTAGAACCTCGGAGGGAAGTTTGGGAAGCGGCGTCCCTTTTCCCCCCAGAGCCTGCTTTAGTGTTCCCTGCCGTCCACAGGCAAACGGTAGGGTGAGTCCCGGTTTGTTACAGGCCCCCCTGGATGCTCGGTACCACGCTCCAGGGACCCGTCGTCGCGTTAAGCGGCGAGTGCGAAATCTGCGTTGTTGGCAGTTGTGTTTTGCCATTTTTAGGAGACTGGCGCTCCACCTGCAGCCCAGGGCCGAACGAACCCCAGTCGAGACCGTTGCACCCCCAGCATTTTCGCCAAAGGCGGAAATGCGAAGCGCGGCAGCAGTTTGCGCAGCAAACTTACNNAAAGTCTCTTTGAAGCTCTCGGGTCTGGTCTTTCTTTCTGATATCGTCTCGCTTGTCAAAGAGCTTTTTGCCTCGTGCGACGCCCAGCTCGCACTTCACTATTCCTCTCTTAAGATAGAACTTAAGAGGAACCAGGGTCAAGCCCTTTTCCATGGTCACGCGCGACAGCTCCCTGATTTCCTTGCGGTGCACGAGGAGCTTGCGGCGACGCAGCGGGTCGTGGTTGACCCGATTGCCGTACACGTAGGCTGTCACGTGCAAGCCGAGCAGCCACAGCTCGTTGTTTTCCACCGAGGCATAGGAATCGACGAACGAGAACTGCCCGTCCTTGATCGATTTCACCTCGGTCCCGACGAGGGAGATGCCACACTCGTACGTTTCTTCTATCGAATAGTTGAAGCGCGCTTTCTTGTTGACGGCGAGGACGTGGACGCCCTCATTGGTTTTGGCCATTGGGCCTCACACCACGCTACTGACGTGCAACCGTGACACGGAAACCGAGGTACGGCGTGCACCAGTCTATGGGCTGGTAGCCGCGCGAGTACACTTTGTCGGTTCCGGGCTGGTTCCCCCAACCGCCGCCGCGGACAACGCGGTCAGGCGAATCGGGAAGCGATCGCTCGAGCTGGAGGCTCTTGCGGGGGTCCAGGGACGAGAGCAGGTTAGCATTCAGGGTGAAGGGATCCGCGCACCACTCCCAGACATTCCCGAGCATGTCGCGCAGGCCGTACGCATTCGGCTCTGAAGCGCCAGCGGGGGAGGGCCCCGTGATCCCTTTCTGGAAGAACACGGCGTTTCCCGGCTTTCCGCCCAGCGGGTAGGGCATCCCGCGAAGACCTCCGCGCGCCGCCCATTCCCATTCGGATTCAAGGGGGAGGCGGGCGATATAGCCAGGCAGGGAGGTTTGTACGCGTCGGGAGAGCCAGCCCGTGTAGGCGACTGCCGCATTCCAGGACACGGAGCTGACGGGGAGATTGTATGCGCTTGCAGGACTCGACCCGGTGCCCCACTGGGCAAGGTACGTGTCGGTCACGAGGCCTTTGGCGATGAGCGCATCCCTGTTGGAAGGTGCCCATTCCGGGTTCTCGCTGACAAAGGCCTGGAATTGGCCGTTGGTGACCTCCGTCGCTCCCAGATAGAAGGCATCCACATGAACGGGGTGGGGCAGGAAACGATCCACGGACTTCCCGAGTGCCGAAAGGTTGTCGTCCTTCCCCATGACGAGGTCCCCGGAGGGGATGGCACGCAAGGTGACTCCGCCCACCGATACGCTGCCACCCGAAGCCGACGACGGAAGAGAGCCTCCGGGCTGGTAATAGCGGGAAAGAGCGTCACTGTAGCCCGCAAGATACTGCTGAGCCCACGGCGTGGCCGCAAGCTTGTTCGCGTTGGGTTTGGAGAGAGAAAGAAGAAGCCAGGAAGGGAAGTTGTCGTACTTCTGCGTGATCTGCGCAGCGTGCTGGAGCATCATGACGAAGGAAGACGGGGTGAGGAAGGTCCCCCGCGCCGCCACACGTCCCGCTGCCGAGACGAGCTCCCGAAGCTGCGCTTCCGACGTCACCGTCCCCATGGCGTCCGAGAGGAACGTGAAGAGCTGGTCCTGACCGTTGCCGCCGGAGGAGGCCAGTGCGGCATCCGAGACCAGGGACGGAATTTCGGGATTCTTCTGGAAATCCAGGAGTGTCGCCTTCAGCAACCCGGAAAGGTCCGCGAGCACCAGCGTACGGGTGAGGGGGGTCTTGTCGCGTACGAACAGGGTTCCGAACACCCGTCCGCCGACGTTCTGTTGCACGGAAACGGCTGAGTAGAACGGCTTGGCGAGCTCGACGGTACGAGCGCCGTGTTTGAGGAAGATCGTGCACGGCGTGCTTCCCGCGTACTGACCATCAACTGAAACCACCGCATGCTCGGGGAATGTCGTGACGACGAGGTATGCTCCCCTGTTCTTGATCCCCGGAAAAAAGAGAAAGAAGAATATCAAGAGGAGCAGGATCACCCCGTATAAAGCCGTAAGATATGTCCCCGGACGCACTCCGAGGATCGGTTTCAAATGAACGGACATGTCTTCGACGTCGGAATGTGTGTCTGTCCTGTCCTGTTTCGGCATGAAACGAGTATAGGGACGGCCATCTCGCTTGTCAATGATTCGGCATGCATGCTATCCTGAAAACGGAGAGGGTATGAAGGAGACGACGTCCGGTTCCTGGCAGCGATGGGAGAGCTCACTTCAAAGCGTGACCGAACGCTTTCTCACGTGGCGTAAGAAACGAAAAGACGCGCGCAAGGCCAAGCAGAAGAGGCGCAACCCCGTCGTCGATTGGATCGACGCCATACTCTCCGCTGTCGTCATCGTGCTCCTCATCAACCAGTACCTCTTGCAAGCCTACCAGATCCCGTCGCAGTCGATGGAACCGGGCCTGCTTGTGAGCGACCGCATCTTCGTGAACAAGCTCGCCTACGGTCCTGAGCTCATCCCCGGCATGATAAAGCTGCCCGGCCCCTGGCTGCCGTCCCGTGCCGACGTGATCATCTTCGAGAGCCCCGAGTACATCTCCAGCGGCCCTGTCGTCGACGTTCTCCAGCGGATCATCTACATGGTGACCCTGTCCCTCGTCGACATCGACAAGGACGAGAACGGGCAGCCGAAGCATCATTTCCTCATCAAGCGGGCAATGGGCATGCCCGGTGACCGCATCCGCATGAACGAAGGCAATGTCGAGATCCTGCTGCCCGGCTCCTCGGTGTGGCTCAAGGAGACCGAGCTGAAGAAGGCGCTCGGCTTCAACTATCAGAACGTGCGGATCATCCAGCAGGACCAGTACTCGATCTTCAAGAGCGCCGGCATCGGCATGGGCCTCATCAATGCGGGCTTCAACGCGACAGCCGATCAGGAAGCTTCCATGAAGAAGTACTACCAGACATCCTCCGATGCCAGCGGCAAGGTGAACAGAGTCGGGGCCATGTCGCAGCTTTCCGACGACATCTACGTCGGCATGTGGAAGGACGCGACGGGCTGGGCAATAGAGCCGGATGACTACGCTACGGCAGCCGAATGGCGCGTGCTCAAAGAGGGCTACTACGTTCCCGAAGGGCGCATCTTCCCCATGGGAGACAATCGTGACGATTCCCGCGATGCGCGGTACTTCGGTCCCGTACGGCTGGAAAAGGTCCTGGGCAAGGGGCTGTTCCGCTACTGGCCCATCGCACGAATCGGAGCTGTCAGGTAAACGATGATCGGCTCGGTGGAGCGATATTCATCGACGGCAGGGAAAAGACGGGCAAGCCTCGCCGGCGGACGGTTCCTGCGGGTGGTGATCATCGCCCTGATCCTGTACCTCGTCATCTCCCGATTCCTCGCTGCAACCTACCGGATCGAATCCGTGTCGATGCAGCCGTCACTGCGCCCCGCGGACCGCGTGGTGGTGAGCCTCCTGACCTATGGACCGCGCGTCCCCTTCTCACAGTCGCGTCTTCCCGGGCTTTCGATCCCTGCCCGCGGGGACATCGTCGTGGTGCAGCCCCCGTTTCTCCGTGAGCCGAACCTGGTTTCCCGTATCCTGGAGCCCATCGCGAGCTTCCTCACGCTGCAGAAGGCCACGCTGCACAGAGACCTGTACGGCACGCGGGTCACCGGCTACATGGTGAAGCGCGTCATCGGTCTGCCGGGTGACACGCTTCGGATGTCGAACTACGTGCTGTCCATCCGACCGCGGGGCGGTACGGATTTCATCCCCGAGCAGCAGCTCATCCCGCTTCACTATCAGATCCAGGCAGCCAATGGCGCAACGGGTTGGTCGAATACGTTCCCGTTGTCAGGGAACTCCGCGGAGATCGTTTTGAAGGACGACGAGTTCTTCGTGCTCGGCGACAATCGCCCCGAATCCAGCGACAGCCGTTCGTGGGGACCGCTGAGCCGTGACCGTATCGTCGGCAAGATCGTCTACCGCTACTGGCCGCCTACCAGCTTTGGAACGCCCTGACGACGGCTTCTCCCTCTACGTCCATGTCCCATTCTGCACCGACAAGTGCGTGTACTGCGACTTCTACTCGGTGCCCTGCCATACCGTCGCCGACGCGATACAGGAAACGGTCGTCGTTGAAACGGTGCGCCAGGCGCGGGCCGCCCTCGATGCCGCACCCGACGGAGCCCGGGTGGAGACAATATTCATCGGAGGAGGCACGCCGAGCTGCCTGTCCCCACCGCTCCAGGAAAAGCTCCTCACGTCCTTCGCTGGACTCGGGGCACGGGAATGGACGGTGGAAGCAAATCCCGAGACCCTCGACGAGGGCTTCCTCTCGCGGTGTCGCGATGCGGGGGTCAACAGGCTCAGCGTCGGCATCCAGACGCTGCACCAGGACCAGCTCGATCTCTTGCGACGGCGCGCCACACGGGAGGATTGTCTTCGCGCCATCGAGCTCCTCCAGTCGAAATGGACGGGGCGGCTCAGCCTGGACTTCATTGCGGGGATTCCTGGTCAGACTCCTGAAAACGTCCGTGAGGATCTTTCCGTGATCGAAAGAGACTGGCCGTCGCACGTGTCGCTGTACCAGCTCACCCTCGAGCCGGGGACGCCGATGGACGGCCTGGTGGAGGAGGGAACACTGCGTCTCAACCGGCCGGAAACCGACGAGGCGTTGTGGTTCGAGGGCATGGAGGTTCTCCTGCGTCGCGGCTACGCGCACTACGAGGTGTCGAACTTCTGTCGGCCGGGTCACGAGTGCCTCCACAATATCCGCTACTGGAACATCGAGCCGTACGCGGGCGCGGGGCCTGCCGCTGTTTCCACGCTGCCGGGGGCATGGGCAGGTCGCCTCCTCGGACGTGATGACCTTTCACACCACGACGTTGTGCGACTCTCCAATCCCCGGAGCATTACGACCTTCCTCAAGCGAAGCGCATCCGGATGGGGCGCCACTGTCGAGCGGATCGAGTCCGAGGACTTCTTCGTCGAGACGCTCATGATGGGACTACGACTGTCACGCGGCCTGTCATCCTCGGGGCTGCGCGCGCGATTCGGCGCGCGAATCGACGAAATCATCCCGGGCGTCTGGGAGCGCTGGGTCAGCCAGGGCAGGGCGCACCCTCCGTCGGACCGCCTGCGCCTCACCGACGACGGGCTCCTCCTGCTCGACCTCCTCATCGGTGAGGTGATCGATGCCTGCGCCCCGTGGCGTGGCGCGCAGGTGGTCTGGCCGTAGGCGCCTGGTACAGCGCTGGGCGAACCCGAGGCAACAGAATGCGCCGCTCTGCGTCGCGGGCTGCACGTCGCAGGGTGTTGAAACTCCGTAGGAATGCCCCCCCAGACTAAGCCCGACTTTGCAAGCGCCTGGAAGAAGATAGCGAAGGACGCCGAGGAATGAAACGCCTGTTCCGAATGCCCTTTGGGTGATCGACCCATGCCCATTTCGGGCTCCTTCACTCACCCTCCCTGCCCGGGCCGAGCTCACGTACATTGAGAAAACGCAAAAACTGCAAGTCACCTGCACTTTCTGCGTTTTCTCAATGTATGAAGCACATCTCTCAGGATTCCGCCCTCCGTAGCCTTGCGCTCAGTGGGATGGCACGCCGTTGAACATCAGCAGGATCGCCCGGCGAAGGCCTTTGTTTTGCGTCTGCAACGGTTCCTTCCGAAGTCTGCGCATGAATGAAAGTAGCAAGGCGGCGGCGTTGCCACACTACGAGGGGGCCGCGGATATCAGCCGATAAGTTTCGTGATGGCAACGTGCCTGCCCGTCAGGAGCCGCTGAACTGTGCTCGCATGGCTTTCGCCGCGGTGCCCGAGGGGCAGTGGAAGACCTTTGGCCCAAGCGGTCTCCGTTTATGGGTCGCTCGAAGTTACGCGAGGATTTGGGATTCCTACGTAGTCTCGACAGCGCCGGGAGGCCGAGGTTGAAAGGCGCCCCTGATTCCGATACGGTGGCTGCCATGCCCATCCACAGAGCCGGCGGCAAGCTGACACGAAGCCACACGACCCTCATCGACGCGGTTGTTCCGCTCGTCGATTTCCTCCAGGCCTGCGACGCGGTCAGCAAGATTTCCCTGGGTGTGATCAAGACCGTCGGGAAGGGCACCCCCGGCCTCAAGTTCCACGCGGTAACGGGGGGATGGAAGGTGGTCGTCCGCGGAAACGTCAGCCTTCAGGAGATGGTCGTCTACACCTCCGACCCGGAGGGAGTCCGCAGGGAGCTTCTGGCGCTCTAGAGCGCTCGTTACCAGCGCTGGTGCACCGCGTCCTTGATGAGCGTGTCGTAGACCTCCCGGACCTGGCGCATCACCCCGCGGGAAAGGCGCGGCATTGCGCAGGCCGAGCAGTTCTCCTCCACCTGTTCGGGGGTTTTCGCTCCGGGGATCGTGCACGACACGGCGTCATGCATGAGGATCCAGCGCAGGGCGAACTGGGGCATGGTCATGCCATGGGGCAGGACCTGCCGAAGCTGCTCCACGGCTTCAAGCCCTTTCGCGTAGTCCACCCCCGCGAAGGTTTCTCCCCGGTCGAACGCCTGGCCTTTGCGGTTGTAGGCGCGATGATCGTCTGATTTGAAGCGGGTTGCGCGCGACATCCGTCCGCTCAGCATTCCGCTTGCCAGCGGCACGCGGACGATGATCCCGATCCAGCGCGATTTCGCCTCCCGGAAGAACAGGTCTGCCGGTCTCTGACGGAACATGTTGAAGATGATCTGAACCGTCTTCACGCCGGGGTATTCGATCGCCTTCAGCGCCTCTTCCACCTTTTCGACGCTGACGCCGTAGTTCTTCAGCTTCCCTGCCTTTACCATGAGGTCGAGGCTTTCGAAGATCTCCGGCATGTAGAAGACGGGGGTCGGAGGGCAGTGCAGCTGAAGGAGATCGAGTGCTTCCACCCGGAGGTTGCGCAGGCTCTCCTCCACGAATTTCCGTAATACCACGGGGGTGTACTTCTCCGCGACGTGCGGGGAGAGCTTGCGCCCCGCTTTCGTGGCGACGTAGATGGTCTCCTTGCGCTCCCGCAGGAGCTGCCCGATGAGCTTTTCGCTGCGGCCGTTCCCGTAGACATCGGCGGTGTCGAAGAAGTTGACGCCGAGATCCACCGCCTTGTGCAGCGCTGCCAGGGAAGTGCGGTCATCCACGGGGCCCCAGCCCGCGCCGATGGCCCAGGAGCCGAAGCTCACCTCGGAAACTTTCATCCCCGTTCGGCCGAGAAGTCTGTAGTTCATCGTCTACTCCGGTAACAAGAGGTTTTCGAGCCCTGCTCCCAGCATCACGGCGGGGATGGCAAGCCCTATGGCCGCGTGCGCGGCGCCGAGCCCTATCATGAGATCGTGGTCGCCCCGGCTCATCGCATCGGTGCTGAAGAACCCGAGAACGATCTGCGCCACCATGAGCGTGGCGTGCGTGTAGAAGGCGTAGCGATGGATGTCGTGCTTCGTGAGCTTGCCCGGCGTGGAATCGGTGAACATCGATATCCCCGTCAGCGCGTCCCCGAGGTAGAGGGTCTCTCCCGCGGAGAGAAGCCCGACGTGCCACCAGCGGAGGGTCTGCTCGCTGCCTCCCCAGATCGTTTGAATCTCCGCGGAGCGGCGCGCGAGGTCCGCCGCGCTGTTTTCATCGAAGCCCGCGGGAAAATTGGCCGAGCTATCGCGCCACGCGTGACCCGCGTTCATCATGTCGACGAAGTGGACGATGCCGATGACGCCGGCGGCCAGGAACAACGCCGTGGAGGTGAACCCTGTCGTCTCGTGGAAAGCGACCTTGCTGGGGAAGAAGAGGAATCCTTGCTGAGCGGGTGCTGCCGCGGCGGCAGCGGAACCGGATGCCGCCGGCTGCGGTGCGGCGGGGACCGCGATAGGCAGATCCGTCGAGGGCGCGCCCGCGGCGATCCACCCGCGAATGAACGCCTTCTGGTCAGGGGTCAGCTTCGGCCCCTCCGCGGGCATCTCGTCCGCCGCGATTTTACGATAGAGGATGCTCTTGTCAGGATCCCCCGCGACGATACGGCCTCCCGCCGTGATGGTGTCATACGAGCCGGTCCAGTCATGGCAGGTCGAGCAGCTCGTGGCGAGGATCTCCTTGATGGTGGCGAACCCCTTGTTGTCGGGCATGGCCGATAGGGTCTCACCGAAGAGCGCAGAGGTGACGCCTGCCAGGGCGGCACATCCGACGAGGAGCTGCACGATCACAATTCCCAATCTGTCTTTGCGCATGTGCTCAAGATATCACGACGAAAGGGGAAATCAAGCTCTTGATGCATCCTGTCCGGCGATGAAGCCGAATACCATTGCGGGTCCGATCGTGCCCTGCGCCTGAAGTCCTCGTCGACCCCGCTCCGTGCGAAGGAGCCCATTTCCTCCGTTCGCGCTCAGTCCTGAAGGACGTCGGCCTCCTGGGCGGACATTCCCTCCAGCACGGGCCGATCGAGCTGCTCGACGAGCCTCTCCATCCCCCGGGAATCGAGGAGGTGTCCCGACTTCTCCATCTTCGTCTTGAGGTAGAACTCGTTGTACTTGTTCGGCGGGATGATGAGCGGGATCCTGCCCGACACCTTCACGCCCATGGCCGTGAGCCCGTTTATCTTCTTCGGGTTGTTCGTCATGAGCCGCACGGATTTCACCTTCAAGGACATCAGCATGTGAGCGGCGACGCTGTAGTCCCGCTCGTCGTCGCGGAATCCCAGGGCGATGTTCGCCTCCACCGTGTCCATGCCGTGGTCCTGCAGGCCGTAGGCCCGGATCTTGTTGAGGAAGCCGATCCCGCGGCCCTCCTGACGGAGGTAGAGGAGGATGCCGCGCTCCATCTTGCCGATGGCCGCGAGGGCAGCCTCGAGCTGGTCCCGGCAATCGCAGCGCAGCGAGCCGATGGCGTCCCCCGTGAGACATTCGGAGTGCAGGCGCACCGGCACGTCCTCCTCGCCGGTGATGTCACCGTGCACGAACGCGGCGTGCTCCTTGCCGTCACGGTTGTTCCAGAAGGCGACCACCTGGAACTGGCCGAAGCGGGACGGCAGCTCCGCGATGGCGGCGACGCGGACGCAGATATGGTCCTTTCCCATGCCTTCGCAGTCGTGAAAGCGATTCTCGTCCAGGAGCTCTTTGATCTGGAGATGTGTCAGTGGCATGCCAACAAGATACACCAGCGCCGTTGCGCGGGAAAGGCGGAAGGGCCGTTTCGGATTTGACCGCCCGTGCAGGCCGCGCTATCCTCGGAGGCGCAATGGCCGTACACGATGTGATCGTTCTGGGTGCGGGGGTGGCGGGGCTGCAATGCGCCCGCCGGCTGGCCGCCGCTGGCGCGGATGTGCTCGCCGTTGACCGCGCGGACAAGCCGGGGGGTCGCTGTGCGACCCGTGTCTTCGAGGGACAGGCCGCGGACTACGGCTCGGCGTTCGTCCACGGGGACGATCCCGGTTTCCTCTCGGCGCTCGATGCCGTGGACGCTGAGCGCCTGAACGGTTGGCCCGCCCGGGTGAGCGGCCACGGGAAGCCCTGCCAGCCGGTGGCGTTCGCCCCGTTCCAGACGCGCTGCGCGTTCGTCGACGGCCTCAACGCGCTGCCGCGCTCGCTGGCCCGGGGGCTGGCGCTGCATCTCCGCGCGCAGGCGTCCAGGGTCGAGGCAAACGATGACGGGTGCGTCGTCGTGCTGCAGGACGGCGAACGTCTGGCCTCCCGTGAGCTCGTCCTCGCCCTCGCCCTGGAGCAGGCGGTGCCTTTCCTGCGCATGCTTCCGCCGGAGTCCGGCAGCGCGTCGGCCGTAGGAATGCTTGAGATGTTCACGAGCCTGCCCTGTCTGGCCCTCATAGCCGGCTACGACGGGGAGACGGCTATGCCGGACTGGGACGTCCTGTATCCCGAGGACGAGCCGGCGCTCCTGCTCGTGAGCAACGAATCCGCCAAGAGACCGCACGGCCATGGCAGGGTGCTGCTCCTCCAGGCCTCGCCGCGATGGTCGCACCAGAACCTCGAGCGACAGCCGGAGGAATGGAGCGCTGAGCTCCTCGGCATCGCCGCGCGCAGGCTCGGCGCATGGGCCGGCTCTCCGCGGTGGACACACCCTCACCGCTGGCGATATTCGCGGCTGGATCTCGCCAACGAGCTCGCGGCACCCCTCGTGGTGAAGGTCGGCCGATCGAGGATCGGTGTTGCGGGGGACCTTTTTTCCCCGGGCGGCGGCCTCCAGGCGGCATGGCTCTCCGGCGACCGACTGGCGCAGAGGCTTCTCGCAGAGCCGAACGGGCGCTGATCATCGGCTCCGCCAGCGGCGCCCGGCTTACAGTCCTATGCTGATGTCCGTTCCGTTCCTCACAATCTGAAAGGTCACGCGTCGGCCCTTGCCCTGGTTGAGCGCCTTGTAGTAGTCGAAGACATTGCGCACCGACACGCCGTTCACCGCCGTGATCACATCGCCGGGCTTGATTCCNNATATAAGCATTGAGGAGGGTGTCATCCATACTGCGCATTGTGCGCAGTTTCTGCACTATGGCCTTGTACTGTTCCGATCCCTCATCGCCGGGCTTGATTCCCGCGATGCCTGCCGGCGTCTTCTGGTCGACGAGGGAGACCACGACCACGCCGTTCACGTTCTGCGCGAGCCCCGCCTGCTCGCGGACCTGGCCGGTAATGCCGATCACCGTCATGCCCGGCCAGAGGTTCTTGGGCTGTGCCACGGCGTCCTGCGCGTCCCGCTCCCCGATCCTGACCGACAGCGTCATCTTCTCACCCGACCGTATGATCGAGAGGCTCGCGACCTTGCCCGCAGCGAGTGACCCGATGGCCTGGGTGAGCTGATTCGCGTCGGAGACCCGTGTCGCATCGACGGCGGTGACGACGTCGCCGGGCGCGAGCCCCGCCTTGTCGGCAGGCGAGCCCCTGTACAGGCCGAGGACGAGTGCACCGCCGTTTGCCCCGACCCTGAGGTCGGCGGCCTGCTGCGGGACAGAGCTGTCCTGGGCGTCGCCGATCAGCGCTCCGAGCCAGCCGTACGCCACGCGGCCCTTCGTGATGAACTGGTCGATGGCGGAGCGCGCGTTGTTGATCGGGATCGCGAAGCCCAGGCCGACGTTCCCGCCCGACGGCGCCGCGATCCACGTATTGATGCCGATGACCTGCNNGGGCCGCCGGAATTGCCCGGGTTCACGGCCGCGTCGGTCTGGATGTAGTCGGTGAAGGAGCCGGCGCCCCCCTGGGGACCACGCCTGCCAAGCGCGCTCACCATGCCCATGGTAACGGAGGACTCGAACCCGAGAGGATTGCCGACGGCAAGAACGATGTCCCCGACCTCGAGCTCGTTCGAGTCGCCGAGGTCCGCAAGCGCCACCTTCTCCCGGGTCGTGAACGACACGAGTGCGATGTCCTTTCGGGGATCGGTGCCGGCAACCTTCGCCTTGAACGTGCGCCCGTCGTTCAGCCGCACGCTGACGTCAGTGGCCTTGTCGACCACGTGATTGTTCGTGAGCACGTACACCGTGTCTCCCGCCCTCTTCACGATGATGCCCGATCCGAGGCCGGACTGTCGGAAGTTCCTCTGGTTCCCCTGGCCACCCCCCTGGTCCTGGTTGAAGAACCAGTTGAAGGGGGAGTCGAACGAGGGTGCCTGCGTCTTGACGATCTCCGTCACGTTGATCTCGACCACCGCGGGCCTGACCTTCTGGGCGATCACCCGCAGGGACGACTGGATGCCGAGCAGCGAAGGGGCTGGGGAGGACCGGTCCTCCGCGGAGGCCATAACGGATGCGCCCGTGAAGAAAACCGTGATGACGGCGGCTGCAAGGATCCTCTGTGTGTGTGTCATTTCTTCTTCATCCTTTGTACTAAGATAGTCGCCACTTCTTCAGGCTGCGTTGTGATCATGTTAAATTCTCTTAAACACGACGCGCTTTTGGAGTAGACTCCGGACAGGGCCCGGCAATGTCGATCTGGATCGCACTCCCCCTCATCGTCGCCTGCGCGCTCCTCTGGGATCTCGGCATCGTGCTGCAGAAGCTCGCCGTGAGCTCGATGCCCAGCATCAGCGGGGGCCGCGGCTTCGGCTCGTCCCTGCGCTCCCTCCTGACCTCGGGCCGCTGGATGGCGGGACTGGCCGCGTCGGCAGTCGGCTGGGGGCTGTTCGCATTTGCGCTCTCCTTCACCCCGGTCTCGGTAGCCCGCGCCATCCAGGGATCGGGCTTCGTCATCCTCGCCGTTTTCTCCCTCCTGTTCCTCGGCCACCGCCTGACCGCGTGGGAATGGCTGGGAGTCGTGCTTGTGACCGGTGGCATCATTACCCTGGGCATCGCGCAGAGCTCTTCCGTGGCCGGGACGGGACAGGTTGCCCTTCCGCGCCTGATGCTCGTCGTTCTGGCCTGCCTCATTGCCTGCGGGGTGGCATGGCTCCTGCCGCGGCTCGGCCTGCAAATCCGCGGGGTGATCGTCACCGCAGTCATGGCCGGCGTCCTCCTCGGGCTCGGTGACGTTGCAACCAAGGTCCTGCTCCTCATGCTGCAGCAGCGGGGCGTGGGCGCCGGGGCAGCGGGTGCCGTGGCGGGGCTCCTCCTTTTCTACATCTCGGGGTTCCTCCTCCTCTCCCGTTCCTACCAGCAGGGCCGTGCCATCCTCGTCACGGCTGTCTCCGACCTCTGCTCACGGCTCGTGGCGATCCTGGCGGGAATCGTGGCGCTGGGAGAGACGCTGGGCGGGAGCCCCGGCATGCGCGTAGCGGCAATTGCCGGCTACGCGGCGGTGCTGGGCGGCGCCGTCCTCCTTGCGCGGTTCACGGGGGAGGAAATCGCCGGAAAGATCACCGCGGCGCCGAAGGCGCATTCATAGCGGCGCCAGGGGCGCATTCAAAGAGAGCGGGCGACCCTGTCGAAAGCGAAAGTGCGTCCCAGCTCGATGTTGAGGAGCGAGTCCCGGGTATAGCCCATGCGCGCGTAGAACGCGCGAGCTCGGTCGTTATCCGTCGCCACGTCCAGAACGAGCCTGCCGGCGTGCAACGCCCGCGCATGGTCCTCCACGGAGCGCAGGAGCCGCTCACCCGTCCCCTGCCCCCGGTGGGAAGGCAGAACGGCGATGTGGGAGAGGTAGAAGTCGTCGGAGCGCAGGCCGCGCAGGGCGGCACCTGCCCGGGCGAGTCGCGGGTAACGGAGGATGACCCCGGGCCCATACCAGCCGAGGAGAAGCAGGGCCGTGCGGATGTCGTTCCTGCGCGCAGCACCTGCCAGTGAGCCGACCACCGCCCCGATCACACGGCCGCCCTCCTGCTCGTCGATCACCAGGGCGTTGGAGGCGCTGTAGGGGTTTGCCCGGCGTGGGAGCAACCACGCGATGAGGCGACCGACCTCGGGCCCGAAGAGCGCGGGCAGCATCCCGCAATCGGACTGGAGGACCAGCTCTGCAATGGCTGCGCTGTCCAACGGCGTCGGGGGACGGATGACGTTCATCGCATACCTCTCGGGCAGTATACACCCCGGGAGGCGGCACGACTTTCCTCCGGAGGCGTGCGGTGCTACTTTTCCCTCACGATGAAAAACACCTCTGGCGTCACGGGAAACGATCGGACGTGGAGCTAGAATGGGGCGCGACCGCAAGGGCACGCTCCTCACGATCGGCGAGAGGCTCTTCGCGCAACACGGCTACAGGGAAGTCAGCATCAAGGACGTCACCAATGCCGCCGGGCTCGGCATGGGGAGCTTCTACACGTATTTTCCCAGCAAGGAAGCCTTCTATTCAGAGATCCTCGACGCCATCGAGGCCCGTGGCTTCGCGGAGGTGCAGAAGAGGGTGAACAGCCTGCGCTCCCCATTGTTCAAGCTGAGGGCGCTGTTCCGTTCCACCGCGCTGAGCCTGAGGAACAACGAGATCCTCCGCGGCATCTCCTCCGGGGAAAAGCGCTACCGGTATCCGGGGCTCGAGGAGAGATCGCAGAAATCGACGACTCTCTTCGCGAGGATCGAGGTCCTGCTGCGGGAGATCCTCGAGGAGGGCACCAGCAGCGGCGCTTTCCGTACGAGCCTCTTCCACGATCCGACCCGCATGCTGATCGCCATTTTCAGCGCCGTGCCGCTGGCCGCGCAGGGCAAGGAGGCTGAGAAGCTCACCGACGACGTGATGATGCTCGTCGAGCGCGGGCTCAGGCGGTGGCTGCGCTTCCGTCAGCGGGACGAGCGGCTTGACGTGCGCGCCCGCAGGAGGGACGGGTGACGGCCCCTTCGGCGTTCTAGAACGTCACGCCGACCCTCAACCCCACCTGAAACTGCGCGCTGGAGACGACGTGCCCTACTCCCGTGTACGTGGTGCCCTGGGGGGCGCCGTTGCTCGCGTCCGCGTTGCCGTACCAGTACTGCGTCTGTGTCGTCGTAACGCTGTACCAGACGAGATTTCCGTCCAGGGCGATATAGGGGGTGACGGCCTTGAAGAGATGCTCGAGCTGGTAGGCGGCCCTGAGATCGACGTAGGCCCCGTTTCCCCAGCCCGACGATGTGGAGAGCTTGGTCCGCAGCTTGTGATCGTCCCGGTCTGACATGTAGACGGGCGTATAGGCGCCGCGGAGCTCCAGGCTCAGACCGGGAAGCACCTGGAGGCTTGCAAGGATCCCGAGACCCGGGGCATCGCTTGTGAGCGTGTATTCGAGGACGTCCGACGTCGAGCTCGAGAGGACGTACAGGTCGTATGCGCTTTTCGAGCTGTTCCAGACGTACTGCCATCCCGTGACGGAGCTCTCCACGTGGGATGCCGACTGGTGTCGGTAGTATCCGTAGAGGCTGATCGATAAAGGGCCCGTCGATGCCCGCTTCCAGGCGGCCTCCGCCGATGCCTGCCAGCTCGTCGTGGTGTCGGTGGAATAGGTGTAGCTCCACGGAATGCGGGGATAGGTCTGATACAGCCACCAGTCGTAGTCGCTCATCGTGCCCGTGATGCCGAACACGGAGAGGGAGGCGCTCGCCTGGACCATCCACTGCCGCTGTCCGTCCTTGACTCCCGAGATGCCGAGCATGACTCCCGTCTCCATCTGCTCGGTGGGGAACTCCAGCCGGCTCATTGCGGTATAACCTCCGCCCTGGTCTGCCGAGAGATCGTAAGCGGTTCCCCCGAACCCCTTCTGCAGCAAGGATTCCACGGTGAAGCTCAGTCGTGAACCCGTGTCCGAGGTATCGGCCCCGGCGCCTGCGGCGGGCAGCACAAGAACGACGGCCAGAAGGACTGCCCGGACCCGCCGAGCTGACGCGTTCTGCGGTCGCCTTTTCATTTCTCTCCTCCCCGCTGCGGTTCCACGTGGACCGTCGCGCTCATGTTGAAGCGTTGCCGCACCCGTGCCTCAAGCTCGCTTGCCAGTGCGTGCGTTCGCTCCAGGGTCGAGCCGGGCTCCATGTCGACGTGGAATGTGATCTCAG
Organism: Spirochaetaceae bacterium; assembly: GCA_003141795.1. The sequence goes on from PLNO01000355.1 coordinate 18,850, forward strand.
GGCCCTGAGGGCCGTCGAACACGTGCAGGTGATGCACGCGGATGTCGTGTCCCGCCACTTCCCTGCCCATCTCGTCCAGGGCGGCGAGAAGCTCGTCCTTGGACAGCTCGGGCGTGCGCGGCGCCGCCTCCGAAAAGCTCGGCTCAACGTGGATGAGGACGCTCGTGTTGGGAAGCTCCCTGCCGAGCTCCCGCTCGATCTCGTCGCACAGCTCGTGCGCGGCCTTGACGCTCATGGACTCGGGAACGACGAGGTGGAAGTCGACGTAACGGGTCTTTCCGGAGCTGCGCGTGCGCACGGCATGAACGTGGACTTGAGGGTAGAGCTCGATGCGCCGCTTGAGCAGCTCAAGCTCCGCCGGGGGGATGGAGGCGTCCACCAATGGCGCGAAGGCGGAGCGGAGCATCTCCCAGGCCTCCCGCACGATGAACGCCGCGACCACCATGGCGACGACCGGGTCCAGCGCCGTGGCCCAGGGGGCGCGGAATATCTTCTGGATGAGGAGGATCACGAGAAGCCCGCCGCCGACGCCGAAGGACGTGTACACGTCGGTCTTCAGGTGCAGGGCATCCGCCTCCAGCGCGACGCTCCGCTCCTGACGGGCCACCTTGTACAGGCGGCGGGATACGAAGAGGTTGACGATACCGGAGGCCGCCATGACGGCGACGCAGATCTCGATGTGCTCCACCGGTCCGTGCGTGATGAGCTTGCGGATGGACTCCATGATGATGAGCCCCGCTGCCACGACGATGAGCGCGGCCTCGATCACCCCCGATACATTTTCCATCTTACCGTGGCCGTACTGGTGATCGGCGTCGGCCGGGCGTGAAGCGATCCTGATGGAGAAGAAGGCCATGATCGCCGCTGCGAGGTCCATCAGGGAGTGGATGGCCTCGGAAATGATGCTCACCGATCCGCTCACGATTCCGACGGCGAGCTTCATGAGGATGAGAAGTGTGTTGGAGAGAATGGAAAGCCGAGCCGTTCCCGCTGCACGGTTCATCAGAGCCCCCTCGTGGAGAGATGTCGCAAGGAAGCCCTGCGGCCGTCGGTTCTGTATCGCACGACGGACGCTGCCCTGCGGGCCCAGCACGCGACTTGGCGTTCCACTGCGGATTAAAGCGCGGCGCAAAGGGCGCTGTCAAGCAGTGGTTCTCGAGGCACGTCTCTTTCGGCTCCGCCTATGCGGGGGATTTCCTGTCCTGGCGGCGGCGCCATGCCGCTGCGATCACCCGGTATGTGCCGAAGGCCAGGGCCACGATGGTAATGCTGCCCGCGATGCAGGTGATGCACCCCGACGTAGACGCGCGCGATCCCCACGATGAGGGCCCCGAAGAGAGCGAGCAGGCCCGCGCGCGGGTTCACGGTGAGCAGGACGGCTGCCACGGCTGCCAGCAGCAGTGTGTGGTCCGAAGGAAAGCCATTGTCGACCGAGCTGGGGATCAGCGGCCGGGTTCCCGCCGCGGCGAAGGGGCGCGGGTCGATGATCAGCCGGTGGGCGATCAGGGAAAGCGCGAGGCTGAGCGCCCCGATGAAGAGTGCCGCCAGGAGGAGCTCCTTCCACCTCGAACGGTGGACGATCAAAAGATACAGGGCTGCCGCGACGACGATCCCCGCGTACAGGTATTCCGCTATGAAGGCAACGAGGTATTCCATGATCCGGTCGGTCCGTCAGTCCGGTTTCGTCATCGCCGCCGAGTGCATGCGCCGATACTCGACGATCGTGAGCCAGATCATTGCGGCGTCGAACGCTGATATCGCGAGGAGAAACGGGGAACGGGTATGCGTCCAGCGTACGACCTGGTACCCGATAAAGATCACAAGGACGACGATCGCCGCGGGGTAGGCCCAGAGTTTTTTCTGCAGGAGCAGCAGGACGAGAACGACTTTCACCAGGCCGTGGGAGAGCAGGTAGTACACCCCGAACATCTGCGTGCCCACCGTGAAATGCCCGCTCAGCCGGACGATCAGGTTCGAGAGCATGTCGTTCGGGTCTTCGATGAGCTCGCTCTGCGTCATACGCAGCACCCAGGAATCGATGGTAGCAGGCTTCACGAGCCACAGAAACACACCGCCGACGACCTCGAGGGCGGCATAGATCCCCTTGAGGAGGATGCCGATCTGGAAACCGGCATGGAGGACCGAGGTTTTTGAAATGGGGGGCTTCACCGCCAACTCTTCCATGGGCTAAAGATACACCCGCAGCGGTCCGGCGGATACGGTGCACTCCGCTTGATCCTTTGGCCGCGCTCCGCTAGAGTAGGTGCGCATGAACGCGCAGATAACGCCGCCGGTCCGGCGCTCCAGGGCATTGCTTCTCGGTCTCCTCCTGCTGTGTCTGGCCGCAGCCCCTTCCTTCTCCCAGCAGCTCCTCGTCGATCCCCTCTGGGACAGCGTGGCGTTCGGCGCCAGCGCGCTCCTGGCGGGCGGCAGCGAGCTGTTCATGTCGTACGTCACGCCTCCCGACCTCGGGGGAGTCGACCTCTCCCAGGTGAACGCGTTCGACAGGGCCGCAATGTTCACGTATTCCCATGGCATCGACACGGCGAGCACGATCCTGGAGCTCGCGACGTTCGCCCTGCCCGTGGCGCTCATCTTCCTCCTCCCCCAGGATCAATGGCTGGGGGCCGCCGTGGTGTACGGTGAGGTGATGGGGAGCGCGGATTTCATGAAGAACTCGCTGAAATACCTCCTGCCCCGCTACCGTCCCTACATGTACCCCGGCGGAACGGACAACGGCAGCCCGTCGGATACCGACTGGTACGCGTCGTTCCCCTCGGGACATGCGACAATGAGCTTTGCCGCGGCCACCTTCGGCTCCGTTCTTTTTGCGACTTATTACCCCAGCTCGCCGTATCTCGTGCCGGTGATCGTCGCCAACTACGCCCTTGCGACGCTCACCGGGTCGTTCCGAGTGTTCGCGGGCCAGCATTTCATGACCGACGTGATTGCCGGCGCGGCCATCGGAGCGGCGTGCGGTTACCTCGTTCCGCTCCTCCACCAGTCGTCGACGTGGAGCGGTGCGGGTGCCGGCAAAGGAATCCGCGTGGAGATCCCCGTGGCGAGCTTCAGCTACTGACCCGAGTTGAGATGACTCTTCCCCCGTGATATAAGAAGAAATGAACAAACTGCTCGATGCCGTACGGCATGCGTTCGCTGCGGCCGTTGCATGGCTGAAGTCCCACGTATGGGTCGTTTTCAGCGTTGCGGGTCTTCTCGTCGTTGCAGGCCTGCTCGCGCTGCTCGTCATCTTAAGCCAGTCCAAAGGGGTGACCGTTACGGTAACCCCGCCGCCTCCCCGCGAGCTCACCGACTCCTCCCGTGTGCCGCCGCTTTCGATTTCATTCGATGCCTCCGCTGCGCGCATCGAGCTCGTGGGCAAGGACATCACGCAGTCCGTTTCCCTCTCCCCGAAGATTCCCGGCGCGTGGACGTGGACCAGCGATACCTCGATCACTTTCTTTCCCTCGGAAGACTGGGAACCGGGGGTGCAGTACACGGCGAGCTTCGCGCCGTCCCTGTTCTCCGACAAGGTGAGGATCAGGCAGAAGAGCGTGTCGTTCCGAGCGGCGCCTTTCACCGCGCAGATCGTGAACGCCGAGTTCTACATCGATCCGGTCCGTCCGGACATCAAACGGATTTCCGCCATGGTGCGCTTCACCCATCCGGTGAAGGTGGAGGAGTTCGCCAAAGCGGTGAAGCTGAACATCCCGTTCACCATCACCTACGACAAGTACTTCGCCACGGCGTACATCGTGACGGAGAACATCCCGGTTCCCGACAAGGCGTACGACGTGAAGCTTTCGATCGCCGGCAGGTTCTCCTCGGTCCGCGGAGGGGTCCCCTTCACGGCGAGCTTCGCGCAAGGCATCACGATCCCGGGGAAGTACGATTACGCCTCCCTCCAAGGGCTGGAGTCGAGCCTCCTGCGGGACGAGAGCTACGAGTACCGCAAGATCCTCGTCCTGAGCTCCAACCTGGGAATGCAGCCCGATCAGGTTGCCCGTTCCATCGAGGCGACACTCCTGCCCAAGGACCGCGCGGAATCCCCCGGCGCGGAGGCGGAGAAGGACCACGAGTGGGCGCCGGAGGAGATCGACGCCGCAGTCCTGGCAGCGGGGACCCGCCTGGACCTCACTGCGCAGCCGGTCGAGGGGGACTACGGAAAGGACGTGAGCTTCTCCTTCAACGCCCCCTCGGACCGTTTCGTGTTCGTGGAGGTGAAAAAGCAAATCGAGGCCTTCGGCGGCTACGTCATCAAGCCGGGCCTGCGAAAGGTCGTGCGCGTCGCGCCCATCCCCCGACAGGTGGAGATCATGCACGAGGGGTCGATCCTCTCGCTTTCCGGCGAACGCAAGCTCTCCCTCTTCTCCAACGACCTCGGTTGGGTGCAGTTCGAGATCGGACGCATCATCCCCGACCAGCTCAACAACCTCATCACGCAGACCCACGCGGACATCAGGAACCTGACCCTCGACCGCAGCTACGGCTTCGGCCTGGAAAACCTCTCCTCGATCTACCAGGAGACGAGGAGGCTGCAGACGCTGGAGCCCGGCCAGATCCAGTACTTCTCCTTCGACTTCGATTCCTACCTGTCCCGCGAGACGGATCCCCGGCTGAAATACGGCCTGTTCCATTTCAAGGTGTCGGAATACGACCCCGAGACGAAGAAGCCCACGGGCGTTTCCACGTCCCGGCTCATCCTCGTGACCGACCTCGGCGTGCTCGTCAAGAAGAGCGTCGCCGGAGGCTTCGACGTGTTCGTGCAGTCCGTGCACTCGGGCTCTCCCGTCGGCGGCGCCTCGGTGAGCGTGATAGGCAAGAACGGGCTGTCAGTGCTCAGCGTCGTCACCGCTCCTGACGGGCATGCCGCCGTCCCGAGCCTCGAAGGATTCACACGGGAAAAGACGCCGCAGGCGTTCGTCGTCACCCGGGGGAGCGACATGTCGTTCCTCCCCGTGCAGGGCCAGGAGAGGTTCCTCAACTTCAGCCGTTTCGACATCGGCGGCCTGTACGGGACGGCGGACCCCGGCTTCATCGACGCGTATCTGTTCTCCGACAGGGGCATCTACCGGCCGGGGGACCTCATGAACTTCGGCGTCATCGTGAAGGCCGGCGACTGGGGGAAGAACCTCGCCGGGCTCCCGTTGGAGCTCAGCGTCCAGGACCCCAGGGGCCTCGAGATTCAGAAGCAGAAGATCTCCCTGTCCTCAACAGGGTTCGAGCAGTACTCCTTCCGTACGGACGAAACCGCGCAGACGGGGAAGTACGAGCTCAGCCTCTACATCGCCCGGGACAAGGAGGACCGCAAGCTCCTGGGCTCCACGTCGGTGAAGGTGGAGGAGTTCCTGCCCGACCGTCTTTCGATCCGATCGAGCTTCTCGGGGGATGGAAGCCGCGCCTGGGTGACCCCCGAAGACCTGAAGGCCACCGTAGCGCTTTCCACACTCTACGGCACACCGGCCGCGGACTCGAAGGTGGAGGCGGTCATGAGCCTCTCACCGGCGGCGCTCTCCTTTCCCGCCTACCCCGACTATCTGTTCTTCGATCCGCTCGGCGCGGGCAAGACCTTCGAGGACACCCTGCCCGCGGCGCGCACCGATGAGTCGGGAAGCGCCGTCTTCCCCATGAACCTCGAGCGTTTCGACAAGTCGACGTTCCTCGTGCGTTTTGCCGCTGACGGCTTCGAGAAGCAGGGCGGCCGGGGGGTGCACACCGAGGCCGCCATCGTCGTGTCGCCGCTCGCATCGGTGGTGGGGTACAAGCCGGACGGCCGCCTTGACTACATCTACCGCAATGCCGCGCGGACGGTGAACTTCGTGTCACTCGGCGCCGATCGGGCGCCCGTCCCGCTTTCAAAGCTCACGATGCGCATCACCGAGATACGGTTCGTGTCGGTATTGGAAAAAGGGCCGGACAAGCTCTATCGTTATGCCTCCGTGGAGAAGAAGCTCGCCCTGCAGGAGAAGGCGTTCGCCGTCCCGCGGGCGGGAGCCACGGTGAGCCTGCCCACCGAGACCCCGGGGGACTACGAGCTCACCGTGGAAGACGCCGACGGCGTCAAGCTCTCCACCCTGCGGTTCTCCGTGATCGGCAGCGGGAACCTCGCGCGATCGCTGGACAGGAACGCGGAGCTGCAGATACGGCTGGACAAGAGCGACTACGCGGCGGGGGATACGATCCGCGTGAGCCTCAAGGCCCCGTACACGGGCTCGGGTCTCATCACCATCGAGCGCGACAAGGTGTACGCCTACAAGTGGTTCACCTCCGACACGAGTGCAACGGTGCAGACCATCACGGTGCCCGATTCGATCGAGGGAACCGCCTACGTCAACGTCTCCTACGTGCGATCGATCGATTCGAAGGAGATCTTCACGAGCCCGCTGAGCTACGGGGTCGTGCCGGTGACCGTCAACCGCGGCGCGCGCTCCAACCGCATCAGTCTCAAGGCGGAGGCGGAAGTCCTTGCCGGAAGCCTGCTTTCGATCACCTACAGCTCGGAGAAGCCGGGCCGGGTCGTCGTGTTCGGCGTTGACGAGGGGATCCTCCAGGTGGCGCGCTACACCACGCCGCGGCCTCTCGACCATTTCTTCGCGAAGCGCGCCCTCGAGGTGGGCACGTCGCAGATCCTCGACCTCATCCTCCCCGAGTACTCCGTCATCCAGGCCGTCTCCGCCATGGGCGGTGACGAGGGGGCGGGGCTCCTGGGGCGCAACCTCAACCCGTTCAAGCGGAAGAACAAGGCGCCCGTCGTGTTCTGGTCCGGGATCCTCGCGGCGGACGCGACGGAACGCACGGTGAGCTACCGGGTGCCCGACTATTTCAACGGCACGATGCGGATCATGGCCGTGGAGGTCTCGGGCAATGCAATCGGGGTGCAGGAGACGCGGACGCTCGTCCGCAACCATTTCGTCATCAGCCCGAACGTGCCCACCGTGGTCACCCCCGGTGACCAGTTCGAGGTCGGCGTGTCGGTCATGAACAACCAGCTCGCGGGGGGCAAGGACACGAGCGTGCGCATTGCCCTGAAGGCATCGGACCAGTTCGATCTCGTGTCCGGCAACGACGCCACGGAGAGCATCGGAGCGCAGAAGGAGAAGACGGTCTTCTTCACCCTGCGTGCAAAGAGCGCGCTGGGCGCGGGAACCCTCTCCTTCACTGCCGCCGGTGGGGGGCTTTCTTCGAGCCTCGAGGAATCCGCGAGCATCCGCCCGGCAACCCCGTTCAGGACACAGCTGGATACGGGACGGGCGCGCGGCAAGGACGCCGAGGTGCCGCTCACGCGCGCGATGTACCCCGACTTCCGCAGCATCACGGTGACCGCATCCCCGCTTCCCCTTGCGCTCACGGGCGGGCTGAAGGCGTACCTCGACTCCTACCCCTACGGCTGTACGGAGCAGATCGTGAGCCGCGCGTTCGCCGTGCTCGCGCTGAAGAGGGTCCCCGACTTCTCCATCACGGATGTCGAGGCTCAAACGGCCTTCGACAGGGCGCAGAAGGTGCTGCGTGCCCGTCAGAACCAGGGGGGATCGTTCGGGCTCTGGGCCGCGAACGAGAACGTCTCCGACTTCGTCACGGCGTACGCCATGCATTACCTCACCGAGGCCAGAGCAGCCGGGTATGCGGTGGACCAGGGCCTGTTCAACCAGGGCCTCGACGGCTTGCGGCAGATCGCAGGCGGGGACCCGAAGTTCGAGCACACCACTCCGCGCGCGGCCGCCTATGCAATCTACGTGCTTACGCGCAACGGGGTGGTCACCACGTCCTACATCAACGCGCTGCGGGAGTCGAAGGCGCTGGGATCCGGCTGGAAGCAGGGCCCCGTGGCCATCTACCTCGCCGGCGCCTACGCGCTCATGAAGCAGATGCCGGAGGCGCGGACCCTGCTCAACGGCGCCTTCTCGGGCTCCTGGGCCGCCGTCCTCTGGGACGACTACTATACCGACCTCTCCCAGTCGTCTCTCTGCCTGTACATCGCATCGCGTCATGTGCCCGACGTTGCCGGATCCGTGGCCGACAAATCGATCGACATGATCGTCGCCGATCTCACCGACGGGAAGTTCAACACGATCTCTTCCTCCTACGCCACCCTCGCTCTGAGCGAATACGCCGCCTCCTGGGCGGCCGGCGCGCAGAAGCGTCTCACGATTTCAGCCAAGAGCAAGGACTCCACGTATGAAGCGCTGAAGCTGACGGGAAATGCGATCCTCCGCGCCGAGGTGCCGTATGGATCGCCTGCCGTCAAGGTGAGCGACCCGACCGCCGACGCGATCTACTACCAGGTCGTCCAGGCCGGCTTCGACCTCGAGCCGCCGAAGGAGACGGCGAAGAACGGGATCGAGGCGTTCCGCGAGTACACCGATGCGGACGGGAAGCCGATCGGCACCGTGCGCATCGGCTCCGAGGTCCGGGTGCACGTGCGCATCCGCGCGATCGACTCCCATCGGCCGACGATCGGCAACATAGCGATCGTCGACATGCTGCCGTCCGGGTTCGAGCTCTCCTACGACAGGGCGGAGAGCGGAACGATCGGCGAAGGATCGCTTCGCGTCGACTTCGTCGAGCCGCGGGAGGACCGCGTGCTCATCTTCTGTACGGCGGAGTCCTCGGTGCGCGACTTCACCTACACCATCCGTGCCGTGAACAAGGGGCGATTCGCCGTGCCCCCGGTGCTCGCCGAATCCATGTACGACAGGAAGGTCTGGACCCAGCATCCGTCGGAAGGGTACATCGTGGTCGGAGACTGATGCCGTCCACAGGACCTGCCATCCGGGCTCGCGGGCGGAGAATCCTCTTCTCCGCCCTCCTGGCCCTTGTGATCGCCGCGGCGCTGGTCGCGGGACTGTGCTTCAGCACGCGTGCCGTGGAGGAGGTGTCCTACTCCACGGCCGTCTACGACAGGAAGGGCGCGCTCATGCGCCTCACCCTGTCTCCGGACGAGAAGTATCGGATCCGGGCGGACAGCGGCTCCCTTCCGAAGCGGTTCACCGAGGCGATCCTTCTGAAAGAAGACCGGCTGTTCTTCTGGCACCCCGGGGTGGATCCAGCGGCGTTGGGCCGTGCCTTCTGGCACAGCTTCGTGGCACGGGACTACCGCTCGGGCGGCTCGACGATCACCATGCAGGCGGTCCGTCTCCTCTACAGGCTGGACACCACGAGCGTGGGGGGGAAGCTGCGCCAGATCTTCCACGCGCTTTTGATCGAGTGCACCTATCCCAAGCGGCGAATCCTGGAGCTGTACTGCAGCCTCGTGCCCTGCGGCGGGAACGTCGAGGGCTTCCCCGCGGCGAGCCTGCTGTACCTCCACAAGCCGTTGTCCTCGCTGTCCCTCTCCGAGACGCTGCTGCTCTGCAGCATCCCCCAGAGGCCCCGCGAGAGGGAGCCCGGCGACGAGGGAGGGAGTGCGCGCGGTGCGCGCGACCTGCTCTTCAAATCCTGGCTCGCGGTCCATCCCGAGGACGCGGGGCTTTCCGTGCAGTTCGCCCTGCCGGAGCAGTCGTCGCTCTCCCTGCCGTTCGCGGCGCCCCACGCCGTGACCTCTCTCCTCCAGCGCCACAGGGGCGAATCGACGATCTCCTCCACGATCGATCTCGGGCTGCAGTCCACCGTGGAGCGGATCGTGACGCGCTACCGGGACCGAAAGACCGCGGTCGGCATCCACAATGCGTGCGCCCTGCTGGTCAAGGCGGACAGCATGGAGGTGCTCTCCGAGGTGGGGTCCGCGGACTTCTTCGACGAATCGATCGACGGCCAGGTGAACGGGACGGAGGCGAAACGTTCCCCCGGCTCCGCGCTCAAGCCCTTCCTCTACGCGCTGGCGATGGATCAGAGCCTCATCCATCCCATGACGGTGCTGAAGGACGCGCCCATCCACTTTTCGGGGTACAACCCCGACAACTTCGACAACGACTTCGAGGGCCCCATCACCGCGCGCGACGCGCTGGTCAGGAGCAGGAACGTGCCGGCCGTGGCCCTCATGCAGCGGGTGAAAAACCCCGACCTGTACGACCTCCTCTCCCGGGCAGGGGTTTCGGATCTGCGCCCCCGAAGCGTCTACGGGGTCTCCCTCATCCTGGGAACGGCCGAAGTAACGATGAAGGAGCTCGCCGGCCTGTACGGGATGCTCGCCAACGGGGGGGAGATGCGTCCCCTGCGCGACACGATGTCGGCCCCTCCGGCGCGTAACGGGCCGCGCCTCATCAGCGCGCAAGCGGCATACCTCACCGCGCATATCCTCCAGGAGAGGCCGCGGCCCGACGAGCTGGCCGCCGGCCCGGTCGTTCAGGAAACCCGGCCCTGCGCGTGGAAGACCGGGACCTCCATCGGTTTCAGGGACGCGTGGTGCGTGGGCATCTTCGATTCCTTCATCATCTGCGTCTGGGTGGGCAATTTCGACGGGTCGGGAAACCCCGAGCTCGTGGGGCTGCGCACGGCGGCGCCGCTCATGTTCGAGATCATCGACGCGCTGCGCGCAAGCGGGCTTTCACGCGACTACGACACCGGGGAGGCCGTGCAGCAGCCCCCGGGGATCATCGTGACGAAGGTGTGCGCCACCTCGGGCAAGATCCCCACGGCGTTCTGTCCGACCGTCGTGGACACGCTGTTCATTCCCGGCGTATCGCCGATCGACGTGTGCGACGTCCACCAGCAGATCTACATCGACGTGAAATCGGGCCTGCGCCGCAGCCGGCCGATTCCGGGGCGTACGCGGTCCACCGTGATGGAGATCTGGCCGTCGGACATCCTCGCCCTCTTCGAGAAGGCGGGGCTTCCCCGCCGCCCTCCGCCAGCCTTCGCGCCGGATGACGACATGAACGCCCAGGCCGATTCCGGCACGTCGCCGCAGATCGCCTCTCCTCTCCCCGGAGGGGAGTACTCGGTCCGCGTGGGTGATCCCACCTACGGTGACATACCGTTCGTGGCGGTCGTCCCTTCGGATGTGCGCACGGTCTACTGGTTTCTCAACGAATCATTCGTCGGACAGTCACCGGGGAAGGCTGCCTTCTTCTGGAAGGCGGCGCCGGGCAGTTATGTCCTTCGGGCCACCGACGAGCACGGACGCTCGGGCTCCTGCACGTTCAAGGTCGTGGCCCGGGAGTAAGGGCGGCATTCGGCGCCTGGGCCGCCATCCTCTCCACGAGGCCGAGCTCGAACTCGAGCTGCGGCGTGAACACCGCCTTGCCCACGGCCTCGCGGATCTGCTCCCGACTCCAGAAGCGCCCCTCCTCGATCGTCGTGCGGTCGAGGGCAAAGGGCCCCGTGTAGCTCAGGATGAAGGAGAAGACGAGCTCGGACTCCCGTGCATCCTCCCATTTGTAGCGGAGCAGGGGCTGCGCCGTTTTCCCCCCCTGCGGGGGGAGGAGCACCCCGAGCTGTCGTCCCATCTCCCGGGCGAGCGCCGACTCGATGGTCTCTCCCGAGTGTACGTGGGTGGCGAGCGCGGAGTCCCATGCGGAAGTTCCCCGCCCCGCCGCGGCAACGGGCCGGCGGAAGTACAGCCTGCCGGCGCCGTCGGTGATGATGAGGTGAACGGCGGGGTGGAGCTTGCCCGGACCCGCATGAAAGTTCACCGCCGGCAGGGACTGGAGGATCCGGCCCGTGTCGTCGACGAGGGGGAGCATATCGACCTGGCGGGCGGCCCGCGCCGCAAGGCGCACGGAGATGAACTGGGCCAGCACCACCACCCCGAAGAGGATGTAGAGAAGACCGCCGGAGATGAAGCCCCACGCGGCGTTGGAGAGGGACAGGGCGGCCCACACGGTGAGCGCGATGTGCACGGCGAGCACTCCGAGCATGAAGAGGAGGCTCCTCTTCATCATGGGAAGCGCGGAATCGGGGAGGGCAATGCCCCGCAGCTGGCTGGACAGCCACCCCTTGAGTACCGAGGGGGGGAGCACGAGGAGCACGGCAAGCGAAACGGCCAGGACCGCCTCGATCACCGCGGGCTTCAGCTTGAAAAAGATCTCGTTCCGCAGCACGAGGGAAAGCCCTCCGGCCACTGCCAGGAGGATCGTGTCGGCGGCGACGAAGGGATCCGCCTTGCGGTTCTTGATCAGCGTGAACGCGAACTCTCCGATGCCAGTGGCCAGCCCCACGACGAGCCCCACGACCTCACCGAACAGGGCATCGGCGACGACGAAGACGAGGACCGGGATCAGCCCTGGCAGCAGGGCTTTGAGCATTGTCTTGAAATCCATCGCGGGAAGCATAGCGAGGCGCATCGGCCGTTTCTATAGTAGAATGAAAGGCCTATGATGAGGAACACATCCGGATTTCGAGCCGCCTACGGCCCCTGGGCCCTCGTCGTCGGGGGAAGCGAAGGCCTCGGCGCCGAGTTCGCCCGGCAGCTCGCCGCTGCCGGCCTGAATCTCGTGCTGGTTGCGCGTCGTCCCGACCTCCTGGACCGGCTCGCCGACGAGCTCAGGCGCCGCCACGGCGTACAGGTCATTGCAGTCAGCCAGGACATGTCCGATCCCGGAGCGGTCGAGGCGATCACCGCGCAGACGTCCGACCTCGAGGTGGGGCTGCTGGTCTGCAGCGCCGGCGTTGCGCCCATCGGAGAGTTTCTCGAGCTTTCACGCGCTGATCATGACCGGCTGCTTTCCGTGAACTGCCGCGTGCCCGCCCTGCTGGCCTGGGAGCTGGGACGGCGCATGGCGCAGCGGGGCCGGGGCGGGATCATCCTCCTGTCCTCACTGGCAGGCTTCCAGGGCACAGGGGCCGTTGTCCACTATGCGGCATCCAAAGCCTACACGCGCGTCCTTGCCGAAGGGCTGTGGAACGAGCTTCACCGCACGGGGGTGGACGCGCTCGCCTGCTGCCCCGGGATGGTGAACACGCCGACTTACCTGAGCGAAAAGCCTGTGCGCCCGGGCTGGCTTGCATCCCCGCTCATGGAGTGCGGGCCCGTGGTCACGCAGACCTTGCGGGCGCTCGGGAGGAAACCGGTCGTCGTGCCGGGGCTCGCGAACGCGATCACGGCATGGTTCACCCAGTGGTTGCTGCCCCGGCGCGCGAGGATCGCCCTGACGAGCATGGGGACGAGGGCGCTGTACAGAGCGCGGGAGAGGGACCGGCTATCGTGAGCGTCGCAAGGCGGTAGCGCGTTTCGTGCTGCTGGAGACCGTCCGGCGTGCGGGGGCCGGAAGCGCGCGTCCATTGCCGTTGTGCGGCGGCGTCTTCCCGCGCGGGACGTTGATCTCGATCGGCGGGGGCGGTGTGAGCGCCCGGGTCATGGCCGGGCCGATGAGATTCATGAAGAGCGCGGCGAGCTTCTTGTAGGGGACGAAGAGCGGATAGTCGTGGTTGTAGCGCGCCGCCCAGTGCCGCCCGATGAGCGACGTGTAGATGGCAATGGTCTGCAGCGCCGCCGTGTAGTCGAGCGTGCTGAGGAGCTCGTCGGCAAGGCCGAAGGGGAGGCTCAACATGAGCGGGCCGCGCGCGTATTCGACCGCCCAGACCCCGTCGGTGAAGTTCATCCCCGCGGCCTGGCCCTTTCCCACGAAGATGCGATCCCCCGGCCGGTAGATGCGTTTCTCGAACTGGCCTTCCGCGAAATAGTGGGCTTCCCCGTCGATCACCGTGTCCCAGAACGCCACCCTGTGACGTCCCGAGTGACCTTCCGAGCCGATCGGCGTACCCCAGATCATGACGTACTCGAACAGCGACGCGAAGTACAGCTTCATCTGGATCATGGCGCCGCCGGCGATGCTGTAGATCCACGGCTGATCGTGGCTGATGTGTCCCGGGTAGCGCTTCTCGATCTCTCGGGCGATGACGTCGAACATTTCCGGCTTCGGGTGACCGAGGCCGGTCATCGCGCATTCGTCGATCACTTCAGGATCGAAAATGTATCGGATCATGTTTGAGTACCTCGGCAGCCAATGTACCATGCGCTGATTCGAACGGCAAGGAAAAGTGTGTGGGAGGGCCGCGCGGGGGCGTGGACGGGCGCGGCCGGCGGGTCCGCTCACCCGTTGAGCAGGCCGTCCAGCTCCTCGATCAGGTCCTCCGTGTCCTCCAGCCCCACGGAAAGACGGACGAGGGAATCGCTGATCCCCCGCCGCTGCCGCTCCTCAGCGGGCATGGAGGCGTGCGACATCTTCGCCGGGTAGGAGAGGATGCTCTCCACCCCGCCGAGGCTTACGGCAAACGCGGCGATTTTCACACCCTCCAACAGGCGGCGCGTCCGTTCCACGGAATCGAGCTCGAAAGAGAGAACGGCACCCGGGCCGCTCGCCTGGCTGCGGTGGATGTCGAATCCGGGATGGGAGGCGTACCCGGGGTAGAGGAGCTTCGTGACGTGGCGCTGGCCTCTGAGCCGGTCGGCGATCCTCATCGCAGCCTTTTGGCTTTCCTCCATGCGCACGCCGAGTGTGCGCATGCCGCGCAGCGCGAGCCATGAGTCATTGGGCCCCAGAACCGCGCCGAACGCGTTCTGCAGGAAACCCAGCCTCTCCCCCAGCCCCGGCTCGGCCGTCACGGCGAACCCGCACACGACGTCGGTGTGGCCGTTGAGGAACTTCGTGCCGCTGTGCACGACGATGTCGCAGCCCAGCTCCAGCGGCCGCTGGAGGTAGGGGGTCATGAACGTGTTGTCAACGATGGTGAGGATACCCCGCTCGCGGGCAATCGTCGCAATGACGCGGAGATCCGCGATCCTCATGAGCGGGTTGGACGGGGACTCGAGATAGATCGCCTTCGTGTTCGGCCGCAACGCTTTTTCCACTTCTGCGGTATCGCAGGCATCGATGAAGCTGAAGGAGAGGCCCCACCTGTCGAAGACTTTCGTCATGACGCGGAACGCGCCGCCGTACACGTCCTCACCGACGACGAGGTGATCGCCGGGGGCAAAGAGGAGGAGCACCGACGAGATGGCTGCCATGCCGGAGGCGAAGGCAAATCCCCGGGTTCCCCCCTCCAGCGCTGCGATGGCCTCTTCCACTGCCCGTCGGGTCGGATTGCCCGAGCGCGCATAATCCCACGTTCCGAAAGCGTCCACCGATTGTTGTGCATAGGTCGACGCGTGATAGAGCGGCACGCTGAGCGCGCCATGGGCGGGTGTGACGTCGGTGCCCGCGTGGATGAGCCGTGTGGCGAACTTCATGCTGTCCTCCCGGCGCTCAGGGCCTGGTCGAGGTCGTCGATGAGATCCTGTGCATCCTCGATCCCGACAGACAGACGGAGGAGTGTGGAGGTGATCCCCATGCGGTCCCGCTTCTCCTGCTCGATGTCCGCGTGGGTCTGTTCGGCGGGGAACGTGATGAGAGTCTCTACGCCGCCGAGGCTTTCGGCGAAAGAGACGAGCCGTAAGTGGGTCAGCACCGTCTCGACGAGCGCGGGATCGGCAACCTCGAAGGCGATCATGGCACCGAATCCCCTGCCTTGTCGCACGAGGACTTCGTGACCGGGATGATCGGGGAGACCGGGGTAGTACACGCGACGGACCCGCGGGTGCCTGCCCAGCCACGCGGCAATGAGGCGGGCGCTCTCCTGCTGCCGGTCCAGGCGCAGGGCGAGGGTCTTCATCCCCCGCATAGTGAGCCACGAGTCCTNNACGCGACGCGTTCGGCGAGCGCGGGGTCCCTGACCACGGCAAGGCCGCAGACGGTGTCGTTGTGCCCGGCGAGGTACTTCGTGCCGCTGTACATCGTGATGTCTGCGCCGAGTGCGAGCGGCCTGAGGAGGTACGGGGTGAGGAACGTGTTGTCGACGATGGTGAGGACCCCGCGCTCGCGCGCCAGTCTGGCAAGGGCCTCGATGTCCGCCACCTTGAGGAGCGGATTCGTGAGGGACTCCACGAACAGCGCGCGTGTTGCCGGCCGGATCGCAGCGGCGACCGCCATGAGGTCGGTTGTGTCGACGTAGCTGAAGCTGAGGCCGTAGCCGGTGAAA
This sequence comes from Spirochaetaceae bacterium, assembly GCA_003141795.1. The sequence goes on from PLNO01000355.1 coordinate 34,744, forward strand.
CACTGCTCGAAGAGCCGGTAGGTGCCGCCGTACAGGTCCTCGGTGACGACGATGTGGTCACCCGCCTTGAAGAGGAGGAGCAGGCTCGCGATGGCCGCCATGCCGGAGGCGTAGGCGAACCCGGCGGCCCCTCCGTCGAGCCGCGTTATCGCCTCCTCCAGCGCCGCGCGCGTCGGGTTCTCCGACCTGCTGTAGTCGTATCCTGTGCTCTGCCGGGGGCCGGGGTGGCGGAACGTTGCCGTCTGATAGATGGGGACTGAAATCGCGCCGGTGGCCGGGTCACGGCCGACACCGATCTGCGCGGCGTGCGTGGAGAAATGCATGATGCCCTCCTGGAAGAGGATTCCTTTCCAGGAGTCACTCTTCCTTATCTTTCGAAGCGGATGAATCCGCTTCGCGGGAATTGGCACCTTCCTTTACGGAGGTTGCCGCGACGTCGCAGGGCCCGTCCCTCGGTCGCTCTTGATAAGAAAGAAACGCTGTCTGCCCCGTACGGGGCTTTTAACAAGGCGACACTACCCTGAGCCATGAAAGCTGTCAAGGCAAAAATACTACCAATTCCAGTAGCTTGGTAAACATAGGGTCTTGACAATCGGTATCCCGCTCATTAGTTTATACAACCAATAAGATCGATTTGGTAGTGATTTAAAACGTCTTTGAGAATAGCTGAACACTGGAGAGGAGGTTCGTATGTCCAGGTCATTTTCACGGTCCGTCACGGTGGTGATAGCCGCGCTGTTTCTGACGGTCGTTTCCAACGCATTTGCGGCAGGGGGCTCGGAGAAGCCGGCCGCCTCCGCCCCCCTGTACTTCGGGGTGAGCGGCCCACTCACGGGAAGCTGGGCCCAATACGGAGCCCAGTGGAAGAAGGGCTTCGATCTGGCGCTCGGCACGATCAACGCGGCGGGCGGCGTCAAGGGGCGGCAACTCGCCTACGTCTTCGAGGACAGCCAGAGCGATCCGAAGCAGTCCGTCGTGGTCGCGCAGAAGTTTGTGGCTGACTCAAGGATCATCGCGGAGCTGGGAGACTTCAGCAGCACAGCGTCCATGGCCGCCTCGTCCATCTACCAGCGGGCGGGTCTCGTGCAACTCGGATTCACGAACTCCAACCCCGCCTTCACCACGGGTGGAGACTACATGTGGAGCAACTCCACGACGCAGAAGGATGACGCGCCGAATCTCGCTCAGTACGCCGTCAATGAGATCGGCCTCAAGAAGCTCGGCGTCTTCTTCCTCAATACCGACTGGGGCAAGGCCACGAGCGACCTCTTCGCGCAGAGCGTGGCAGGGCTCGGCGGCAGCATCGTCGACAGTGAGGCGTACCTCCCCGCGGACAAGGACTTCAGGTCGGCGATCACCAAGATCAGCTCCGCGAATCCCGACGGGATCGTCCTCATCTCGTACGACTCCGACGGTGCGCTCATCGCGCAGCAGCTCAAGGCGCAGGGGATCCGTCTCCCCATCGTGGCCGACGTCGCGGTCTATTCCCCCGAGTTTCTGAAGCTCGGAGGCGACGCGGTGGAGGGCGTGTACACGTCGTCAGAGTTCTTCCCTGGCGATCCGCGTCCCGAGGTGCAGAGCTTCGTGAAGGCGTTCCGCGCCAAGTACAACGAAGCCCCCGACCTCTTCGCCGCCATCGCCTACGACGCCATCAACATCCTCGCTGCGGCGATCGACGAGGGGGGTGCCACGCGCCAGGGCGTGCATGACGGCCTGGCAAAGATTCACGATATTTCCAGCGTGATCTACGGGAAGCTCACCTTCGACGCCGACCGGCGCGTCGCCCATCCCCAGCAGACGCGCATCATCGTCAAGGGCGGGCAGTTCGTGGCGAAGCAGTAGGACGGGAGGGTCGTATGGCGTTGTCGAAACGTGATCGCGTGGCCGCGGCTTTGAGCGGAGGGAAGGTCGATCGCCCGCCGGTGTCGGCGTGGAGGCATTTCCTGCCGCAGGAGCGTAACGAGCGGGACTTCGTCGAGGCGGGCGTGGCATTCACCCGCGTCAACGACTGGGACTGGCTCAAGATCAATCCCCGTGCCACGTACTACGCGGAGATTTTCGGCAACGCCTATGATTATGACTCCTACTCAGGAGTGGTGCCGCGCCGGGTCTCGGGGCCGCTCGAAAAGGCGGCCGATCTCTCCCGGCTTACGCCGGCTCCCGCTTCGCACCCGGTCATCGAGGAGCAGCTTCGCGTCGTTGCCTCCCTCCGGAAGGCACTGCCGGAGGTGCCCCTCATTCAGACCGTCTTCTCCCCCCTGTCCGTTCTCAACTTTCTTTCCGCGAGAGGAGACCCCGGTACGGATTTCGCCACCCTTCAGGGGTTCCTCCGCGATCACGCGGAAGCGGCGCGCGATGCGTTGTCGGCCATTACCGAGACATTGCGCGCCTACGCCACCCGACTTCTCTCGGCGGGCGCTGACGGGATTTTCTTCGCGATCGTGCGGCTCGCCCGGGACGGCGTCCTCAGCCACGAGGAGTACGAGCGGTTCGAAAAGCCCTTCGACCTCGAGGTGCTCGGCGGGGTGCGCGAGGCGAGCTTCAATGTGCTGCACACCTGCGGCCCCGCGGTGTTCTTCGATGCGGCCGAGGACTACCCCGTGCATGCAGTGAACTGGGCGGCAGGTTCAGGCGGCAATCCGACCGTCGCGCAGGCCCTACTGTTCCTGGACAAGGCGGTCATGGGCGGCGTGGACGAGGGGCTCTTTTCGACAGCCGATACGCGGGAACAGATCAGCCGCCAGGCGGCGGAGGTCATCCGCGCCGCCTCATCGGGGCGTTTCCTCCTGTCCCCGGGGTGCGCTGTCGATCCTCACGCACCGAGTGCCAGTCTCGCCGTCTTGCGCGCGTCGGTGGATTCGCTCCCGGCCTCCTGAAATCAACCGGCATGCTCCCTCTCTTCCTCGAGCAGACAATCAACGGAATCGTCACGGGGAACATCTACGCCCTGACGGCCGTGGGGCTCGCCCTCATTTTCGGGGCCGCGGGCGTGGTGAACTTCGCCCACGGCTCGGTCTTCATGACCGGGGCCTACGTCGGCTGGCTCCTCATCACCCGTCTGCACCTCCCGTTCGTGCTCTCGGTGATCGGCACCGCGGCGGCCTGCGCGCTTCTGGGCATGCTCATGGAGCGCATCGTTGTGCGCAAGGTGCTGGGCTCCTCGGAGCTCGCTCCGCTGCTGGCAACGCTGGGGCTGAGCTTCATCCTCGACCAGACCGCGCAGCTCGTGTTCGGGCCGTATCCGCAGGCGTTCGCTTCACCATTGCCCAGTGCCCATTTCACCCTCGGCGGCGCGACGGTGAGCCTCCTGGACTGCGTGATTCTCGCCATCACCGTGGCGTGCGCCGCCGGTCTGTGGGCGCTCCTTCGCTACGCAAAGGTGGGCTGGGCGATCCGGGCGGTTGCTCAGGACCGCGACGCAGCGCGGCAGATGGGGGTGAAAGTCGAGGCGGTGAGCCGTGCCACCTTTGCCGTGGCGTCGGCACTCGGGGGGCTGGCCGGGCTGCTCGTGGGCATCTACTTCAACAACATTACGCCGACCATGGGTTTCGCGGCTCTGCTCAAGGGTTTGGTTGCCCAGCTCCTCGGGGGGATGGCGAGCATGCCGGGCGCGATCGTCGGAGGGCTTGCACTCGGGGTGATCGAAAGCTGGGGCGTTGCGCTCCTGGGCAGCAGCTTTCGGGACCTCTTCGCGTACGCGATCCTCATCATCGTGCTCCTCCTGCGGCCGCAGGGCCTCCTGGGAGGGAAGAGGGAGAGGCCGCCCGAGCCGATGACGGGAACCCTCGTGAACCAATCTCACCCCGTGCGTTTCCCCCTTCCCCTGAGCATCGCCCTGATCGCCGCGGGAGCGCTGCTCCCGCTGGTACTGAAGGATCCGTACATCCTGCAAATCCTGGTGAACGCGTGGCTCTTCGGGCTGCTTTCCCTCAGCCTTACCCTCGTGTCGGGGACACTCGGGCAGATCTCCATGGGGCATGCGGGGCTGATGGCCATCGGCGGATACGCCTCGGCGCTCTGCGCCCTCCGCCTCGGAGTGCCCGTCGTCGTCTCCATCCCGCTGGCCGGGCTCATTACCGCATCCCTCGGCACCCTGCTCGTCGCGCCGACCTTCCGTCTGCGCAGCCACTACCTGGCAATCGCGACGCTTGGCATCGGAGAGATCGTGCGCCTGGTGATCCTGAACTGGGACGGCCTGACCCGGGGCGCCATGGGCCTTCCCAATATCCCCCCGCTCTCCTTCGCCGGCCGGTTAATCGTGGATCCGCGATCGCTGTACTGGGCGTCGTTCGGGCTTCTCGTGCTCGTCGCTGCTCTGCAGGGGGTGCTCGTGCGATCGTCGGTGGGAAGGGCGTTCAAGGCGATCCGCGACGACGAAAAGGCCGCCGCGAGCCACGGCATCGGACCCGACCGCTACAAGGCTCTTGCCTTCACGGCGAGCGCCTTTGTCGCGGGGATAGCCGGCGCTTTTACCGCGCACATGTACTCGTACATCAACTCGGAGACCTTCACGAACACGACGTCGATCCTCGGCCTGACCATGGCGATCCTTGGTGGCCTGGGCAGCGTCTGGGGGGCAGTCGCTGGATCGGTGCTCCTCATCGGGCTCCCCGAGCTCTTTCGCGGGCTCGCCGACTTCCGCTATCTCGTGTACGGGCTCGCTCTCGTCCTGCTCGTGCGTTTCCGACCCAGCGGTCTTTTCGGAATCGATTGAGGAGGACGGCCATGGCGCTTCTCGACGTTCGAGGGGTTTCGCGCAGGTTCGGCGGCATCGCTGCCCTGTCAGGGGTCGATCTTTCAGTACAGCAGGGGGAGCTGGTGAGCGTCATCGGCCCCAACGGCGCGGGCAAGACGACCCTGTTCGACATCGTGAGCGGCCACGAGAGCGCGGACGCCGGGTCGGTCCGCTTCTCGGGGTCCGAGATCCTGGGTCTGGCCCCCGAGAGGATCGCCCGCCACGGCGTAGGACGGACGTTCCAGAACGGCAGGGTGTTCGCGAATCTCAGCGTGCTCGACAATGTCCGGGTCGGTGCCCACACGCGCATCCGCGCGGCCCGGCCCGGCGTGCCGATCCTCGGTCCCCTGCTCGAGCTTCTCTTCGCCGTCGCCCCGCCCCGCGCCGCCCGCAGGGAGAATGCCGCCCTGACTCGTGAGGCTGAGGAGCTTCTCGGTCTTTTCGGAGACAGGCTCCTCCCGAGAAAGTCAGCCCCCGCGCTGTCTCTTTCCTACGCGAACCGCAGGAGGCTGGAGATCGCCCGGGCCCTCGCCCTTCGGCCGCGCCTGCTGCTTCTCGACGAGCCCACGGCGGGCATGAATCCCACGGAGACGGCCGAAATGCTCGGGGTGATCCGGTCCCTGCGGGGATCGGGCCTCTCGATCCTCCTCATCGAGCACAAGCTCTCCCTCGTGATGGAGCTTTCCGACCGCGTCTACGTGCTGGACGATGGTCGGGTCATCAGCGTGGGCACCCCCGCCCAGGTGCGCTCGGATCCCGCCGTGCTGACGGCCTATCTGGGGCACCACAGCGTGGGAGGGGCCAATGGGTGAAAGGGCGTCACTCGTCGTGGAGGGGATCAACACCTTCTATGGAATGCTTCACGTCCATGTCGATGTGAGCCTGGAGGTCCGGGCAGGGTGGATCGTCTGCCTCCTGGGCGGAAACGCGAGCGGCAAGTCGACATTGATGAAGGCCATACTCGGGCTCGTGAAGCCGAGGTCA
>PLNO01000288.1 GCA_003141795.1 Spirochaetaceae bacterium
CGAACCCCGCCACTGCCGACATACCGCTGATATTCCTCACGGCGCGCTCCGACGTGGAAGATGAAACCCACGGACTGGGCCTCGGTGCGGTGGACTACATCGCGCGGCCGATCAGCCCCGCCATCGTCAGGACGCGCGTGCACACGCACCTGCAGCTCAAGGCGGCGCGCGATTTCCTGCAGGACAAGAGCGCGTATCTGGAGCAGGAGGTGCTCCGTCGCGTCCAGGAGATCGCCGCGATGCAGAACGCCACCATGGTCGCCATGGGCTCGCTCGCGGAAACCCGCGACAACGAAACGGGCAACCACATCCGCCGCACGCAGTACTACCNNCGCGCCTCTGCACGACATCGGCAAGGTGGGGATCCCCGACAGCATCCTGCTGAAGCCGGGCAAGCTCACGGAGGAAGAGTTCGCCATCATGAAGACGCACACCACGCTGGGGCGGCGGACCATCATGGCGGCGGAGAAGATGCTCGGTTCGCCCAACTCGTTCCTCAGCGTCGCTCGTCAGATCGCCTGGACGCACCACGAACGCTGGGACGGTGCGGGGTACCCGCGGGGGCTCGCCGGGGAGGATATCGACCTCGTGGGGAGGCTCATGGCCGTCGTGGACGTCTACGACGCGCTCACGAGCAAACGCGTGTACAAGCCCGGCGTGCCCCAGGAGGCCGCGCTCGCCATGATCCTCAAGGAGCGCGGCACGCACTTCGACCCCGACGTCGTCGACGGCTTCCTGGAGATCGGCGCCGAAGAGCTTCTGACTATCGGACGGGAGTACGCAGATGGCACCGCGGGATAGCCCCGTGCACCCCCGCGAAAGGCGGTCTTCCTTGATAATCGAAGGGAATTGTTGTTCACTATGACCGTGGGCAAGTCCATCCTCGTCATCGACGACGAAACCATGATCCTCGACGCCATAAAGATCATTTTCGAAGACATGGGTTTCGAGGTGCAGACCGAATCCGACCCCGTCGAGGGCACGCAGAGAGCGCTCGACGAGGAGTTCGATCTGGTGCTGACCGACATCCGCATGCCGCAGCGCAATGGGGCGGAGATCGTCGAGGCAATACTCGCGAAGAAGCCCGCGACGCGCGTGCTGGTCATCACCGGCTACCCCAATGACCCGCTCGCGGAACGCGCAATGCGCGCGGGGGCGGTCGGCATGCTGAAAAAGCCCTTCGAGATCACAAAAATACTGGATTTCCTGAAGTAGCGGAGGCGCCTGCAGGACCTCCTCGGCCTTGCCGCACGGGCGGACGGACGGGTCATCCACGGTGAAAGGTAGGAGGGCAGAATGCCGGAAGGGAAGCCTTTCGAGTTCCTCGAGCAGGCGGCAAAGGGGCTTTCGCACTTCACGGCGCGGGCCGAGGAGAATCTCGCCAAGGGCAGCCTTACCGTGTACTGCGGAGGGTATCTGGACGGCGATGCCGCCAATATGATGATGAGCTCGATGGTGAGCCTCATCCAGACGTGGGCGGGGGGGAACCGTGTCGTCATCGATCTCTCGAAGCTCGAATACATCTCCTCGCTGGGAATAGGAATGCTCAGCACGATGGTGGTGACATCGCACACAAGGGGCATAACGATGAACCTCCAGAGCCCGCAGCCCTCGGTCCTCCACGTCCTGGAGCTCCTGGGGATCCCGCAGTTCATCCCGATCCTCGGATACGATCCGAAGGCCGGCTCATGAAAAGGGCTGTCGCAGGGCTCCTTCGGGAGCATCTGCTGGTCCTGTTGCTGGCCCTTGCCGCTCTCGCGCTCGTCATTGCGCTCCTCAGCGTGCTCTCCTCCCCCGCTTCCGGCGTCCTGGCCGCTGCCGCGGCCCTCATCGTCCTTGCCGCACTCGGCGCGGCGGCGTGGCGTTCCGCGCGTGCTCTGGCCGGTGCCGCGGCGCAGGCCCGGCGGGAGGGGTCGCTACTGGAGAAGAAGCTCACCGATCAGGCGCGCCTCGCGGCGATCCACCGCGAGGTCACCGCGATCTTCACCACGCGCTCCGGCGGGGTGGCCGACCAGACGGTGCTCGACTTCCTCAAGTCGCAGCTGGGATGCGCATCCGTGTTCCTCGGCCGGCTCGGTGCCAACGGCTCCCTTCTCGCAGTGGACACGGAAGCGCGTTCGGAGAGGACGCTGCCCGCCGACGGGTGGCCTCGGGAATGCGTGGAGCCGATGCGAAGCGGGCGGGTGAGGATCGCCCCCGGAGAATCGGTGGTCCTTCCCCTGCTCGCGGGCAGCAAGCCTCTTGGCGTGCTTGTGCTGCGAACGCGCGCGGCAGGCTTCACGGCGGAGGACCTCCCCTTCTTCGAGTCCCTGCAGCCCCTCCTGGGCGCCGCATTCCAGAGCCAGATCCAGAAGCAGGAGCAGGAGTACCGCAAGCTGAAGATCATCGAGGATGCCTACCGTCTCAGCGAGGCGAAGCTGCGCGCCATCTTCGACGAATCGCAGGACATGATCCTCACCATCGACGGAGAGGGGAGGATCATCGACATCAACAGGGCGGGGGCGCGGCTCCTCGGCTTCGACTCCGACGAGTCGGCCATCGGACGGAGAGAGTCCGAGTTCTGGTCCAATGAAAAGGACTACATCATCTTCATGGGCCAGATAACGGAGCATGGCTTCGTGAAGGATTTCGAGACCATCCTCAGGCGCCGTGACGGCGCCACCGTTTTCGGCCTGGAGAGCGCCACGATGTTCCGCAACCGCGACGGCAGCGTGCAGGAGATCCACGCCATGGTGAAGGACATCACCGAGCGCATCCGCGACGAACAGTCGTTGTGGAAGATGAACATCGAGCTCGCGGAGGCCAACCAGAAGCTGCGCGAATCCCAGACCCGGGCGGTGCAGCAGGAAAAGCTCGCCTCCATCGGCCAGCTCGCCGCGGGGGTCGCACACGAGATCAACAACCCCCTCGCCTTCCTGAAGAGCAACAACTCGGCGGTGCGCCGCAACCTCGCGGCCATCAAGCAGTTCATCCTCTCCCTCACGGGCTCGGCCTGCGCGGAGATCGAGGACGGGAGAAAGAAGTACGACATCGACTACATCGTCGGGGACTTCGACGCCATCATGGAGGAATCGGAGGACGGGTTTCGCAGGATCACCGACATCGTGCAGAACCTGAAGAACTTCTCCCGCATCGACTCGGCGGAGAGGTTCGCGCAGTTCGACATCAACAAGGGCATTGAAAACACGCTCTCCGTCGCCCGCAATGAAGTGAAATACGTCGCCGAGGTGAAGCTCGACCTCGGGACCCTGCCGATGGTGGAATGCGTGGGCGGGGAGATCAACCAGGTCTTCCTCAACCTCATCGTGAACGCGGCGCAGGCCATCAAATCCCAGGAGCGCAAGGCCCTGGGCGTCATCACGATCGCCACGCGCGGCGCTGAGGACTCCGTGACGGTGGAGATCAAGGACGACGGACCCGGCATTCCCAAGGGGCTGCAGATGCGGATCTTCGATCCGTTCTATACGACGAAGCCCGTGGGGCAGGGAACGGGACTGGGACTGAGCATCTCGTCGGACATCATCGTGCACAAGCACAGGGGCGCGCTCACCGTGGACTCCGCCCCGGGGGCGGGGGCGTGCTTCAAGATCGAGCTCCCCGTCAAACACCCACCCGACGATGCATCACCCGTCCCGCCCCCGCAGGTCCCCCTGCGGTAGGCCCTAGCTCACGAGGACGGCGAGCCTGTCCTTGAGGAACTCGGATTTCTCCCTCAGGCCGATGGCCCCGGTCTGCAGGAGGAGGTGGTTGGGGGTTTTCGGGTCCAGGCTCACCCGTCCCCTCCCCTCCTTCACCATGCGCACGATCTTGTCCACCGACACCTTGGACAGGCGGCTGAACTCCACCCGCAGCGTGCCCTTCTCCTCCTTGATGGAAGTGATGAAGAGCTTGCGGCAGATGATGCGGATCTGCGCCAGCGCGAGCACGCTCTGCACCTCGTCGGGGATGGGCCCGAACCTGTCCTCGATCTCCCGGTAGACCCTGTCGAACTCCTCCTCCGTGGTGATGCCCGCGATCTTCTTGTAGACGTCCATCTTCTCCATGGCGTCGGGGATGTACGCGTCCGGGATGAAGCCCGAGTACTCGAGGTCCATGTAGACCTCGGGCGGCTCGTCGCGGCCCTCCCGGGAGAGCGCCGCGACCGCCTCGTCGAGCATCTTCAGGTACAGATCGTAGCCGACGGAGAGGATGTAGCCGTGCTGCTCACGGCCAAGGATGTTGCCCGCTCCACGGATCTCCAGGTCCTTCAGTGCGATCTTGAATCCCGACCCCAGCTCCGTATGGTCGGAGATGATCCTCAAGCGTTTCATGGCGATCTCGCTGAGGGCACGGCGGTCGGGATAGAAGAGGTAGGCAAAAGCGGGGATGCCCGCCCGGCCCACCCGACCGCGGAGCTGGTAGAGCTGCGACACACCGAGCATGTCCGCGCGGTCGATGATGATCGTGTTGACGTTCGGGATGTCCAGGCCGTTCTCGATGATCGTCGTGGAGAGCAGGAGCTGCCGTTCGCCGTGCACGAAGCTGCGCATCACCTCCTCCAGCTCGTCGTCATCCATCTGCCCGTGCCCGACGGCAATGGACACCTCGGGGACGAGGCGCTGGAGGAAGAGATGGATCTCGTCGATCGTCTCCACCCTGTTGTGCAGGTAGTAGACCTGCCCGCCGCGCTCGATCTCCTGGCGCACCGCGCGGGCCACCATCTCCTCGTTGAACTCCATCACGTACGTCTCGATGGGCAGCCTGTTCTGGGGCGCGGTATTGAGAATGGACATGTCGCGGACCTTCATGAGGGACATGTTGAGCGTACGCGGGATGGGGGTTGCGGTGAGCGTAAGGCAGTCCACGGAGCTCTTGATCTGCTTCAACCGCTCCTTGTGCTTCACGCCGAACCGCTGCTCCTCGTCCACGACCAGAAGCCCGAGGTTGCGGAACTTCACGTCCTTCTGGATCAGGCGATGGGTGCCGATGGCGATGTCGACACCGCCCTCGGCGATCGCGGCGATCGCGGTCTTCATCTCCTTGGGTGAACGGAAGCGCGACAGCATTGCGATCTTCACGGGGAAGCGTGCGAACCTCTCCTTGAACGTCTCGTAGTGCTGCTCCACGAGGATCGTCGTGGGGGCCAGGAGCGCCACCTGCTTGCCGCTCATCACCGCCTTGAACGCGCCGCGCAGGGCGATCTCCGTCTTCCCGTACCCGACGTCCCCGCAGACCAGCCGGTCCATCGGGGTCGGCGACTCCATGTCCTTCTTCACCTCCTCGATGCACTTCAGCTGGTCCTCGGTCTCCTGGTAGGGGAACGCGGCCTCGAACTCGCTCTGCCAGTCCGTGTCCGGATTGAAGGCGAACCCGGGCTCCGCCTTGCGGCGCGAGTACAGCTCCAGGAGCCCGTGCGCGAGCTCCTCAACCGCCTTCTTCGCCTTCTCCTTGCGGTGCTGCCAGCCCTTGCCTCCCAGGCTGTCGAGCTTCGGCTTCTTGCCCTCCTGGCCGATGTAGCGCTGGATGAGGTTGACCTGCTCGATGGGGATGAACAACTTCTCCCCGTCGGAGTACTCCAGGGTGATGTAGTCCCGCTCGTTGCGCACCACGGTACCCCGCGGATTTGCTCCCGCGGCAGCGATGCGCTCGATCCCGAGGAACACGCCGATGCCGTAGTTCACGTGGACGATGAAATCCCCGGGGGTGAGCTCCACGAAGCTTTCAATGGCCGCGCTCTTTGCCGCGCCCACCGACCGGGGGATGTGCCGTTTGCGGCCGAAGATCTCCCCCTCCTGGACGGCGAGCACCTTGTCCGCGGGCAACGCGAAGCCGGCCGACATGCTCTGCGGGAGGATGGTGACGGGCAGGTCCTTGAGGATGTGACGAAGCCTTTCCGCCTGTACGTCGTACACGGCGAAGATGAAGACCTGGTAGCCGTTGCGCAGCGACGCCTCCACCTCTTCACGGAAGAAGGTGAAGTTGCCGAAGAAGGAGCGCGCGGCGTCGCAGGGCAGCGAATAGGATGCCCCCCTCTCCGGCGCAGCCCCCTTCTCCTGCGACGGCTCCGCGGGCAGCGTGGGGAAATCCACCCTGCGCGTCATGCGTGTGCAGAGCTCCGGGAAATCCAGCAGGATCTTCTGCGGACCGGGGACGATCTGTTTCTTGGAGCGTGCCCTGCGGAAAAGCTCGAGGTGCTCCTTGCGCAGCGCCGCGGCATTGGATTCGAGGCGGTCGACGTCCACGAGGAATACCGGTGACTGCTCGCCCAGGAAATCGAGGAGGGAGAACTGCCGGGGGAAGCACAGCGGATAGAACAGCTCGATCCCCCCGGTGTCGGGGTCATCGAGCAGCGTCGCGACCTTCTCCTCCACCTCCTCCTGCTCGAAACCCTGTGCGAGCAACGCGGCCTGGATCGGCGCGCGCTCCGCCTCCCCGATGCTCACCTCCCGGCAGGGCATGATCGTCACGCTGTCCAGCACGGCGATCGATCCCTGATTGAGAGGGTCGAAGCTCTTGATGGCGGCCACCGTGTCGAAGTCCAGCGTGATCCTGACGGCCTGGTCCTGGCCGGGGACGTACACGTCGATGACCTCTCCGCGCACGGCGAACTCCCCGTGGACGGTCACCGTGGGTACGCGCAGATAGCCCGCGCGGGCGAGCCTGTCGGCGATCTCCTGCGGATCGATCGTCTGCGCCTTCGCGATCCTGATGGCCTGCGCCGCGAGCGCCCTGGGGTCGGGAACCGGGGTGAGCAGGGCGCGGAGCGGCGCCACAACGAGCAGCGGCTCCCCGGCAAGGAGACGGCTCAGGATCTGCACGCGCTCACCGAAGATCGAGGCGAGCGGGCTCGCCCCCTCGTAGGGAGCGGTCCCCCACCACGGGAACTGGCGGGCATCGGCCGTCCCGAGCGCCTCGACGTCCTGCGCGATGCTCTCAGCCTCCCTCTCCGTGGGCGTGACCACGAGCGCTGCGCGGCCGCTCTTGCGGTGAAGCTCGTCAAGGACGAGGGAGAGATAGGCGCCTTTGGGACCGGTCACCTCGACGGGGCTCGTCCCCTTCTCAAGGGTGCCGCTCAGGCCGAGAAAAGCCCGTGAAGTGGCAAAATGCCGCTCGATCTGTTTTCGGAACAAGTTTGTCATCGATTCTACCGAATATAATGGGGGGGAGTAAGTTTCGTGAGAAAGATCATCACCATTGTCCTCGTGCTCTTTGCCGCCTCACGCCCCTTCTGGGCATCGGGTCAGACCGCCGTGCCGGGGCAGGACCTCCAGCAGTTCAGCATCCGCTATTTCGACCAGAAGGTCTACTTCCTCGGCGACCCGATCCAGGTCGAGGCGGTCATCACCAATACCGGCACCGACACGCTGCGGTTCAAGGTCGCGGATAATCGCTTCTTCAACCTCGATTTCGACGTCCGATCGACGACGAACGTCGGCCTGGAGCACGCGAAGGAATTTACCATAGAGAGAAACTCCGATCAACCCGTGTTCTTCCGCGAGGTGAGCCTCGAGCCCGGGGAGAAGTACGGCATCGTCGTGGACCTCGAGCGGTTCGCCGCCCTGGCGAGCCCCGGCCAGTACGTGCTGCAGGCCACGTTCTTTCCCGAGCTGTTCCGCGGACCCGACTCGACGGCCATGAAGTCCAACAGGCTCTCCCTCAATGTGAAGCCTCCCGTTGCAACCGCGGGGGAAAAGGCCGTGATCGAGGCGGAAACGGGCGCCCTTCTTGCCCGGCAGGCGCTGCCCCCCGACGAAGTCGTGGGCTCCACGATCTCCGCGCGACAGAAGAGCCAGTGGGAGAGGTTCTTCCTCTACCTCGACCTCGAGTCCCTGCTGAGGAAGAACCCCGAGAAGGACAGGAGCTTCCGCAACGCCACCGAGGCAGCCCGACGGCAGATGATCGATCAGTTCCGCCTGCAGCTCCAGCAGACGACGATCAGGGACGACATCAGCGTGATCCCCAGCTCCTTCGTGATCCAGAAAACGAGCTACGACGCGGCGGAAGCGACGGTCTCCGCGCTGGAGCGTTTCAAATACGCCGACTACACGGAGCTGAAGGCATATACCTACCACTTGAAGAAGAGCGACCGGTTCTGGATAATCTACGACTACGAGATCAAAAATCAGGGTACCGAATAAATGAAGATGATCCTCGTGGCGGCCGGTGATCAGTACGCCTCCGCCCTGGGCTACCATCTCAAGCCCCTGGGGTTCAGCCTCCAGCACGAGAAGGATCCCGTGCACGTCATCGAGCACCTCGAGGAGATCGACCCCCAGGCCATCCTCTTCCATGCCGGAGATTTTCCGCGGCACTGGAAACCCTTGCTCAAGCTCGCCAGAGAGAAGAAGCCCCGGGAGGAGCTGATCTTCCTGATCATCGCGCCGAAGGGTTTCGAAATGGAGGACGCCGCCAAGGCGGCGCATCTCGGA
>PLNO01000153.1 GCA_003141795.1 Spirochaetaceae bacterium
GGGAGGAGGTGGGCTCGTCCATCATCAAGAGCCGCGCTTTGAGTGAGACCGCCTTCGCGATTTCCACGAGCTGCATCTGCGAGACGCTCAAGTGTTTTACGAGGGTATACGGATCGATGTATTCGACCCCCAACGCGCTCAGGTACTTCCTGCACTCCACCGCCATTCGTTTGCGATCGATGAATCCCAGCGCGTTCTTCAGCATTCGTCCCTGATAGACGTTTTCCGCGACGCTCATGGATCGACAAAGCGAAAGCTCCTGGTGAATCATCGCGATGCCGATATGCTGTGCGTGCCGCGGGTCCCTGAGTCTCACCGGCGCCCCGTCAAAATGGATCTGACCCTCGTCGGGGTGATAGACGCCGGAGAGTATGTTCATGAGCGTCGATTTGCCAGCGCCGTTTTCCCCGACGATCGCGTGAATCTCGCCCTTTCTCACGTCGAAGTTCACGCCCTTCAGCGCCACGGCGCCGACGAAAGACTTGGTGATGTTTTCGAATCTGCAGATGATGTCCGAGGCCATGTCGTTTCCTCCTTCCGCCCGCTCAGGACTTCCGACGGGACCGCAGGCTGTCGATGGACACCGCGCCGATGATGACGACGCCGACGCTCACCGTCTGCCAGTACCCCGGCACCGCCAGCAGGACAAAGGCGTTCTTCAGGACGCCCATCAGGCCCGCACCGACGATGACCCCGAGGAGGCTCCCCTCGCCGCCGGCGAGGCTGATCCCGCCGATGACCGCCGCAGCGATGACGTCCAGCTCGTAGCCGTTGCCGTAGAAAGGATCAGAGCCCTCCAATTGGCCCATGAGGATCAACCCGCAGACGCCCGCCAGGATCCCCGTGAGCGTGAACACCATCAACTTCGTCCTGTCCACCCGGATGCCGGAGAGGGTGGCCGCCTTCTCGTTGTTCCCGACGGCATACACGTTCCTCCCGAGGGTCGTGTTGTTGGCGAATATGAACCCACCCGCCACGATCAGGACCATCACGATCACCGAGACCGGCACGATGCCGACGTGCCCGCCGCCTACGACGGAGACCCACGTGTTGTCATAGTGAATGGGCACGCCATGGGTCATCAGCAGCGAGAACCCACGTGCAATGCTCATCATGCCCAGCGTGGCGATGAACGGGGCGATGCGGACCTTCGTCACCAGCAGGCCGTTGGCCATGCCGACGATGGCGCCGAGCCCGAGGATGGCGATCAGGGTGACGAGGGGGGATGCGCCCGACCTGGCGGCCAGCGCTCCGAAACACGCCGTCAATCCCACCAGCGACCCGACGGAAAGGTCGATGCCCGCCGTGATGATGATGAGACCTTCGCCGACCGCCAGGATGGCGATCAGGGAGAACTGCCTCAACACGTTCACGATGTTCCTGAAGGTCAGGAAATAGGGGCTGGCAAAGGACATTGCAGCGCACAGCACCAGCAGGGCGATAAGGACGCTGACTTCCGATCGCGCAAGAAAAACCCTGACAGGACCTCGTCGTGCGGTACCCAGATTCATTGTATTCCTCCTCGTCACTTGGTCTCGATTTTTCACGGCCACGGGTGGACCGGCGAGCAATGCGGTGCGTGGGCGTCCCTACCAGGCACAGTATCCCCCGTCGATGATGACGTCGCCTCCGGTCATGTAGTCGGATACCTCGCTGGCGAGGAATACGACGGCGCCTTGCAGGTCAGTGACCTCCGCCATACGACCCGCCGGGACGCGCTTCAGCCACTCGGGCACGATGGCCTGGCCCTCAGGGGTCGCGAGCAGGTTCTCCACGAGGGGAGTGCTGGTGTACCCCGGGCTGATGCTGTTGACGCGTACGCCCCGGGGTGCCCATTCGGCCGCCAGGCTCCGCGTCAGATGCAGGACTCCGGCCTTGGAGACGTTGTAGGCGCTCTGTTTTTGCGGCGTGTTGATGATGTGCGCGGACATCGAGGCGGTGTTGATGATCTTTCCGTACCCGCTTTTGAACATCGCCTTCGCCTCCTCCTGCGCGCAGAAGAACACCCCGTCGAGGTTGAGCGCCATGAGGGAGCGCCAGGCCTCCTCCGTCATGGCCTCGGAGTCGACCCACGTGCTCTTCCCGGCATTGTTCACTGCAATCGTCAGAGTACCCCATGTGTCGACGATGCGCGTGATCATGCGCGCGACATCCGCCCGCTTGGTGACGTCCGCCACGATCGCCATCGAGTCGATGCGCTTCGCCTTCAATTCCGCGGCGGTTTTCTCGGCGAACTCCGCCTGGATGTCCACCACCGCGACGGATGCACCCGCCTCGCCGAGGGCATGAGCGTATGCCCGACCGATGCCCTGTCCGGCCCCCGTGACGAGTGCCGTCCGACCCTTGAGGGAAAAACGTTCAAGAATCGGTTTCGCGCCCACTACGTGATCTGCCATGATTTATTCTTCCTTTCCGCTGTTTTGGGAGGCCCGTGATCCCTGCGCAGACTCCCATGCACGTGCCGGGTTCTGCACCTTGAGCATGCCGCCGTCGACGCCGATCACCTCTCCCGTTATGTAGCCGGCCTCGCGCGAGCACAGGAAGGCGACGAGCTCCGCGACGTCCTCAGGCGCCCCGAATTGGCCGTGGGGGATCTGCTTCCTCTGCTCGGTACCCCGTGTTTCGATCATTTCCCTGGTCATTTCCGTGGCGATGATGCCTGGCGCGTATGCGTTGACAGTTATTCCGAAGGGGGCGAGCTCCGCGGAAGCGATGCGGGTCAGCATGTCGACACCCGCCTTCGAGCATCCATAAGCGATCAGGCCGACGTCCGCGAGTCGACCTGAAATGGAGCTCGCATTGACGATCCGACCTTCGCCGCTTTTCTTGAGCCAGGGCAGCGAGGCCTGTATCATGTGGAACATGCTCTTGAGATTCGCGCTGTAGAGGGAATCGAAGAAGCTCTCGTCCATGGATTCGAGAAAGGCGAAGCGAAAGATGCCGGCATTGTTGACGAGGATGTCGATTCCTCCCCACTTCTTCACGACCTCTTCAACGACCCTCGTTGACTCCGATTTTTTGGTGACATCGGCCTTGCAGGTGAAAAACTCCCCACCCAGCGGGGCGGTTTCGGTCTCAGCGGCGCGCGCCGCCTCGGCATCACTGTGATAGACGGCGGCGACCGCGATCCGCCTCGACAGCAGTGCTTTGCAGATACCGAGCCCGATTCCCTTTGTTCCGCCCGTTACGACGGCGACCCGCCTGGCTGCCGGAGATTTCGACATGTTTGAGTTCATAAGCCCCCTCCATTCGGAACTGACGTGAAAATGGAAACACTTCTGGCGTGGCGATGAGAGAGGTGATCTGTTTTTTGAGCAAAGTCTCGAGACCGTTGTCCGAGATGTGAGGATGAGCCTTCGGGAATGACCGCCATGCTTTGCCGAGAGTCTCACGAGGCTCAGGCAGAGTACAGAAGGGGAGGGAACTCTTTCCGCAATACCGAACAGGACTATAAAGACGGGAAGAACGAAATGTCAAGGCCAGGGAGCGGGCGGCCGCGCGCACCGCCCGAAATCGCCTCATCGCCGGTGACGACAACGGCGCCCTCTCCCTTTGTTCCTGTCATGCGATCTCCTCTCGCTAAGGTGCTGACAAAGCATGGCAGGGGTGGTATGCAAGTGTGATGGGAAAAGCCAAGCATCGCGCACGCACCACCGGGATCGTGATCCTGGCCGTCATCGTCGTCCTGGGGATCGGGTACCTTGCCTTGCCGAAGGGGCCGCGCGACCCCATGGCATTCGACGATCCCTGGAACACACCGCGGCCCGAAGTCACGGCGCAGAAGTACGCCGCCGTCACGGGAACCCCATGGGCCACGGACGTCGCTATGGAGGTGCTCGACCAGGGCGGCAATGCGTTCGATGCGGCGGCTGCCGCGCTTCTGGCACTGAACGTGACGCACGACGAAGCCTCGAGCTTCCCCGGAGTCGCCCCGCTCATGATCTATGACGCGAAGACCGGCGTCGTGTCCTCCTACATCGGTGCCGGCACGGCACCGGCGGCTGCAACAATCGCCCGCTTCAAGGCAAAGGGATACAAGACGATCCCGGCGCTCAACATCTGGGCGCAGCTCCTTCCGGCATCTCCCGATGTCATCGTCAGTCTCCTGCGGGATCACGGGACGATGAGCTTCCAGCAGATCGTTCAGCCCGCCATCGCCCTTGCGCGCGAGGGATTCCCCGTCCATCACGTCATGATGCACAACATGGACCTGTCCCTCGTCGAGCGCATCGGCTTTGCCGTGATCTTTCCGTACAACACGAAGGTCTACCTGGGCGGCCAGTGGTGGAGGCCGATGTACCCGAAAGACCGCTTGAAGCTCCCTGACCTCGCCAACACGCTTGAGGCCATGGCAAGGGCGGAGCAGTCGGCGCTTTCCGGCGGGGCGAGCCGCGCGCAGGGGCTGCAGGCCGTACGGGACTACTTCTACAAAGGCCCCATGGCCGATGCCATCGTGAAGATGGAGAAAGCGCAGCACGGGCTCATCACCGCCGAGGACCTTGCGGGCTACACCGGCGGGTGGGAGACCCCCGTGCAGGGCAGCTATGGAGCGTATACCTACTATACCAATGGCACCTGGTCGCAGGGCGCCATCGGGCCTCTGGCACTTCAGATACTGGAAGGGATCGATCTTAAATCCATGGGGCACAACAGCCCTCGGTACGTGCACACAGTCGCGCAGGCCATCGAGCTCGCCATGGCAGATCGTGAAGCGTACATGGCGGATCCGGCCTTCGTGAAAGTCCCCCTGAAGGAGATCATGAGCAAGGGGTACGCCGCACAGCGGAGGCAGAAGATGACTGATCGCGCGTTCGGACCCCTGCCTGCCCCGGGTGTCGTTGCCGGGCTTTCCAGCGCGCCGCCTCTCTCCAGCCCCGAGCCTGATCGCCTCCACATGGCGGGTTTCCTGAGGGAATTGCGCATCGGGAAGGACACGAGCCAGATCGCCATCGTGGACAAATTGGGGAACGCCGTTTCCCTCACGCCGAGCGACTT
Source organism: Spirochaetaceae bacterium (assembly GCA_003141795.1). Next base: position 4,996 of record PLNO01000153.1, read on the forward strand.
CCCCAAGTCCCCCATGGTTCCCGGAACCGGTCTGACCCTGGGCAACCGGATGACCCAGTTCCGCCTGGATCCGTCGAACGTCGACGCCCTTGCGCCGGGCAAGCGTCCGCGCATCACGCCGCACGCGGCCATCATCTTCAAGGACAACAAGTTCTTCATGACCATCGGGACGCCGGGGGACGACATGCAGGCACAGGCACTCGTGCAGGTCATTTTGAACATGACCGTCTTCGGCATGGGCATCCAGGAGGCGATCGAGGCGCCGCGCTTTCGATCCCGGAGCGCCCCGGATTCTTTCGCGCCGCACGCGAGCTCCCCGGGCACGCTGCAGCTGGAAAAGAAGCTCTACGACAGTGACGCCGCCGGTCTCACGGCCCTCGGCTACACCGTCAAGAGCCTCCCCGACTGGGACAACACGTTCGGAGCCGTCGGGGCGGTGATCAAGAACGCGAACGGGCTCGTTGCAGGCTCCGATCCCCGTGAAGAGACGTGGGCCGAGGGACGATAGCATGGAGACCATCTCCTGGGAGGAGTTTCTCAAGGTCGAGCTTCGCGTCGGAAAGATCGTCGCCGCGCGCGCCTTCCCCGAAGCGAGAAAACCCGCCTATCAGCTCGAGGTGGATTTCGGAGAGGAGCTGGGCGTGAAGAAATCCAGCGCCCAGATCACCCAGCTCTACACTCCTGAGGAGCTCGTCGGGAAGATGGTCGTCGCCGTGGTGAACTTTCCCCCGAAACAGATCGGACCCTTCAGGTCGGAGTGCCTCGTGACCGGCTTCCACAACGAGCGCGGAGAGGTCTCGCTCTGCGTTCCCGACAAGAGCGTCCCCATCGGAGCGAAGCTGCTCTGAGCTGACGGGCAGGGTAAGGACCGGACAGTCAGCGAGTGTCCAACGATCCCCGCATTGCCCTCACAAGTGCGCGGGCGCCTTTCATCACCCCCAGTACGCCGCCGCTGCTCTGGCTTTGCGATCCAGCGAACCACAGGTTCGTGATCGGGGTTCTGTAGCTCGGATTCGGCCGATCCTTCACCGGGGCGATGCCGCCAAAGGAGTGGTGCTTCTGCCGGACCCGTAGCCGGAAGTCGGCCGGCGTAACGATGAGCCGGGTCCGCGTGGCGGCGGTGATGCCGGGCATGTGCTTCTCCGCACAGGCCACGAGGTGGTCCGCGTATCGCTCCTTGCCTTCCTCCCAGTCCGCGCCCTGGATGACGTTGGGCGCGACGGTATAGATCGTGACCGCGGCGCATCCCGGCGGCGCCATCTTTGGGGAGTGGCGGGACGGGATGTAGAGGACAAAACCGTCCGCGCCGTCGTGGTAGCGGCCTTCGCGTATGTCGAGAACACCCTGCTCAACGTCGTAGCGTCCGTAGTAATAGCAAAGTGCCGCCTGCTGGGCCGGCTCATGGTCGAGCCCGAGATGCACCATGAAGACGGATTCCATCTGGATCTGCCCGTCAACGACTGACCTGTAGTCGCCTGGAAGCTGGTCGGCACCCAGCAGGTCGTAGAACGTCTCGCGCGCGCCGGCGGTGGAGACAACGAGGTCGGCGGCCTCGCTCTTTCCGTTCACCACGACACCAGTGGCCTTGCCCCCTTCGGTTGTGATCCGCGTGACCGCAGCGGAGGTGCGCACTACGCCGCCTGCGGCCGCCAGGGCATCCATCGCTGCTTTCACGAGGGAACCGCATCCGCCTTTGATGTATCGGTAGACGGATCGCGGCCCGGGCCGCTCGCCGCGTTCGGGGTTGCGGGCGTCGAACGCCGACTCCAGGTTGAGCAGCGGCACCCCGAGCGCCGGGAACTCGGCCGGTGTGACCAGCATGTCGGCCAGAATTCCGGTATATACGGCCCGCAGCTTCGGGGAGTCGAAGAAATGCTCCATGAGATCGGCCGCGGACTGTGAGGCGAATCGTTTCACGAGTAGGAAGTTCAAGGCCATCCGGAGTTGATCCAATGCGGCGGCCTGCCCGTCGCGAAGCTCCGCGCGGCGACTGAGGGTCACCAGCCGGTACATCCTCCGGTAGAAACGGTAATACAGATCGAGACCGCGCGCGTCTTCTGGGAAGAGGCGCCGCAGATGATCTTTCCGCCACATGGCTCCCTGGTAGTCGTGCGGCCGCCAGAGTGCGAAGTCGGGAAAGACGATGCCTCTGTCGCTCGGCTCGGTGGCCAGGTCATGTGCGCGCGGGGCGGGCACGCCGATCTCTTCGAGGATGCGCGTCCCGATCTCCCCAGGGCCGAAGCCCTCCAGGAGCAGTGGTCCGAGGTCCCACGAGAACCCGTCCCGAGTGATCGTGGCCGTGACGCCGCCCGGTTCGGGATATTGCTCGTTGACGGTGACCTTGTGGCCATCCCGGGCCAGGTAGGCGCCCGCTATCAGGCCCGCCATCCCCGATCCGATCACCGCGACCCGCTTCTGATCGGCTTCCATGGGCTATATCCCCATCTCTTCGAGCTTCTTCCGGTTTTCGGCCGCCTTCTGGGGGGTGAGGTCGTACCGGCGCCAGAAGATGATCGTCATGACCAGCACCAGGAGCGCGGGCACGACTGCGGTGTGGATCCGGATCCCGACGATCATGAAACGCCACCCCCCTGGATTCTGTGCCTGCTGACCGGCCAGCGTGGGGTATCCTGCCACGAACCCCGTGGCGATATGCGCAAGCGCTATCACGAGCGCCTTGAGCGCCTCGCTGAACCTCGCAATAAATGTCTGGAAGCCGTAGTAGATCGACGGCTCGCGCTTGCCGGTCCTCACCGCCGCGTCGTCCAGGACGTCCCCCATGGTGGGCGGATCCATGAACCACTGTCCGCCGAGGCTTATACCGAAAAGCGCCAGCGTCGCCACCCACTGCCACCGCGTGACGGCAAACGCCATGGGCACGAAGGAGGCGACCATCAGGAGACCCGCGGTGATGCTCATCTTCTTGTTGTCGTTCACCCTTTGCGAGATCCTGACCCACAATGGCGTCGATACCAGCGCGCCGATGAGCATCGAGCCCATGATGAGGGGAAGGCTCTTGTTGCTCGGGTCGTTCAGGATGTAGGTGATGACGTAGAGCGCCGAAGCGTTGACCAGGGCTACGGCGGCCTGGTAGCCGAAAAAGAAGAGGTACTTCACCCGCACGGTGCGGTTTGCCAGGACCTTGCGGGCGACGGTGAAGAAGGGCTGGTTGGCTTCGCCCGCGCGGGCCTGGTTGCGCGCGTATTCGGCACGCATGCGCTTGTTTTCATACACGCCCGGGAGGATGAGCGCGAACAGAAGGAATCCGCCCCCGAACGTCACGAAGGCGCCTTGTCGATAGCTCTCCGGGTGGTTCTGGTTCACGATCATCCCCGTGATGACGAAGGCGAGGACGAGGCCGAGGATCCCCAGAAGCGTGCCCCAGCCCTGGACGGCGCGGCGTTCCTCGGGTGTGCGGAACTTGACCGGGAAAAGAGATATCGAGTTGATGTCGTAGATGGTGAAAAAAGTGTCGAACAACAGGAGCGACCCTATGTACCACGCGAAGATCTTCCACGTGTCGTGCGGTGGGTGCCAGGCGAGCGGCACGAGGAAGATGAGCAAGTAGGAGCATATCCAGGGAATGGCGCCGATCAGGATCCACGGGAAGTGGTGCATCTGCCGGCGTTTCTGCCAGGGCATCCTGAGTTTCTCCATCAGGTAGCCCGTGAGAGGTGCGTTGATCACGTTCCAGGTTGAGAAGACCAGAAACGCCACCAGCGCGAGCCCTGAAGGGAGGCCGATGACGCTCTCATAATAGAAGAACGTGTACAGGCCGAAGGCGGAGGTGAACCACTGGGAGAACATCTCGCGGGAGCCGAAGCTGGCGTGGATCAGCCGGGAGTTCTCGTACCGTTGCTTCATCGACACTGTCTCCTTTTGTGGTGCATGCTATCATCCGATAGGCTCGAACGCAAACAAACATTGGTGCGGCGCAAGGGGGAAAACATGCAGCGGGAAATCACATCATCCGGCGATCTCCTGGATGCTCGTGGCAGGCTGGCCGCGGGCGGCTGGGCTCGGAAGCCGCTGCTGAAGTACGACCGCGGACGCGTTGCAGCGTCGGCGCTCCGGATCAAGGAGTGGGACTACTACGAGATCATCAATCCCGACTTCGGGATCGTCCTGCTGGCCTACGACATCGGTTATCAGGGCAGGGTGGTGGTGAAGTGGATGGACTTCAAAGCCGGAACCTTCGAGGAAAACGGACCGACATTCTGGCTCACCCGCGGCGGAATGGGCCTGCCCCCCAGCTCGGAGACGGGCGACGTCGTCTTTGATCGTGGCGGCGTTCGGTGGGCGTGCCGCCGGCGTCCTGACGGGGCCCGCGCCTTCGAGTTTTCCTTCCCGAGCTTCCGCGCCGGCACGGGCATCTCCGGGGAGATCGAGCTGGCCCCGCCACGCGGCGACTCCATGGTCAACGCCATCCCCTTCAGTCGGTCGAGTCGGTTCGTCTATGCCCAGAAGATCAACTGCATGGTGCCCGACGGCAGGGTCAGGATGGGCAGCGACGTCTACACTTTCTCACAGGACAATCACAGCTATGGCTGCCTGGACTGGAGCCGAGCCGCATTCCCGTACCACTCCGAGTGGCGCTGGTGCACCGTCTCCGGAATGGTGGGCGGTATCCCTTTCGGGATGAACATCGACTATGGGTTCGGCACCGAGTCGAGCAAGTCCATGATCTTCCATGGCAACGTGGGCCATCATCTGGACGAGGCGATCTATACCTTCG
>PLNO01000305.1 GCA_003141795.1 Spirochaetaceae bacterium
AACGCCCAATACGCGGTGAAGGGCAAGGAGCTGTACATCATCGAGGTGAACCCCCGGGCATCGCGCACGGTGCCGTTCATCTCCAAGGCCACCGGAGTGCCTCTTGCCAAGATCGCGGCGAAGGTCATGGCGGGGATGACGCTGAAGGAGATCGGCTTCACGGAGGAAGTGACCCCGCGCTACATCTGCGTGAAGGAGTCGGTCCTGCCCTTCGCCCGGTTCCCCGGCGTGGACATCATCCTGGGACCCGAGATGAAATCAACGGGCGAGGTGATGGGGATCGACCATGATTTCGGCCGCGCCTACTGCAAGAGCCAGCTCGGCGCGCTGCAGGCGGTGCCCGTGAGCGGCACGGTGTTCATGAGCGTGAAAGACGCCGACAAGACGCAGCAGGCCGTCTCTATTGCCTATCAGCTGCACAACCTCGGCTTTTCGATCATCTCCACGTCGGGCACGGCGGCCTTCCTCCGTGAGAACCGCATCACCGCTGAAGTGGTGCGTCGCGTGAGCGAAGGGGACCCTGACCTGATCCACCGTATCCGGGAGGGAAGGATCCAGCTCATCATCAACACGCCGACGGGCAAGGAGCCGCACGCGGACAGCGTGCTGATCCGCGCAACGGCGAACAGCCGCGGCATCCCCGTTGTCACGACGATGCCCGGGGCCGATGCCTACGCCCAGGGCATCAAGGCGCTCATCCGCGGCGAGTTAGGCGTGACGCCCATTCAGCAGTACCACGCCGAAGTCCAGCGCCGCCACGGTCGCCTTTCGCGCCCCTCGAACGGCTGATGATCCTCTCGAGCATTTCGCGTACTTCGCTCAAGGGATCCGCCTCCCTGTTGAGGATGCGGTACACGCCGCCGATGATGGGGAGGAACAGTTTCCTCTGCGTGGCGATGGTGTGCACCCATTTGGCCGTCACCACGCCTTCCGCAATGTAGCCGAACTTCGGAAGGCTTGAGATCACGTCGTCGATCGAGGCGCATTCAGCAATGAGGTTTTTCAGCACGATCTCCCTGCCGAACCGCCGGTTCCTCCCGTGCACGCTGCGGCAGGTGACGTCCAGGTCTCCGACCCCGGCAATCGAGGTGAAGGTCTCCGCATGCGTGGCGCCCATCGCGCGGCCGAGCACCTGGATCTCGTTGAGTCCGGCTGCAAGGAGCAGCGACTCCGTGTTGTCCCCGAAAAAGTCCGACGACTCCTTCAACGCATCGAGCATGCCGAACGCGATTGCCACCACGTTCTTCAGCGCAGCGCTGATCTGCACGCCCCGCACGTCCAGGGAGGAGAATGCCATGAGGCTGCCGCCCGCCAGGAGCTCCCTGACCCGTATGGAGTTGCGGCCGCTGCGCGAGGCGCTGATGAGGCCGGTGATCTTGCCCTGTGATACCTCGATGGCGTGGCTCGGCCCCGAGACGTAGACGAGCTTGCCCCGGTACATGCCGGGGAGGTAATCCTCCAGCGCCTCGGTGATGAGGCGGATCCCTCCCTGCGTCTCCACGAACCCCTTGGTGAGGATGGAGATCACCGTGCGGCCTTCACGGATGCTCGAGCAGGTGAGGATCTGCTTCACGTTGGACAGGAGGTACAGCGACGGGATCGCGAGGAAAAGGTGGTCCTTGCCCTCCGCCACTTCCATGATGTCCGAGGAGGCGCGGAGCTGCGGCGGGAGCTGGATCCCCGGCAGATAGCGCGAATTGGTGTGGGAGGTGGTGATTTCCTCCGCGAGATCCCGTTCGAAACACCACATCGACACGGGGTAGCCCTTCGTTGCGAGCACTTTGCCGATGGCAGTGCCCCACGCCCCGGCCCCGATGATGCCGACCTTCAACTGCGAGTCTTCCGACATGGGATGTGGCATACAACTCCCCGGAAGCCCTGTCAAGGACGTCAGAGCGGCTCGTTTTGGGCACTCGTGCGGGTTTTCGCGCCCGCAGCGGCCCCCAAGGGCGATTCCGCGGGATTACCTCTGCGCTTTTTTCACGAGGTCAAGGTCCTGGAGGAACAATGCGCTGTCGGGATAGGTGCTGAGACCCTGGTCGATGACGGTCCGCGCTTCGGTGTATTTGCGCGCGTTGAAGCTCATCGCGAACGCGTTGTGGATGTACGCCTCGTAGGTCGTGAGGAGCCCCTGCTGCCTGCCCAGGCGCTTCAGAGCGTCGGCGACGATTCCCGACGCCGCCACCAGCCCGTCTGCGTCCGCAGTGGCCTGCGCCTTGCGCTGGACGAGCGCAATGGAAAGGGCGGTCCAGTCCGCATTCTCAAGGGTTGTGCGCACCGCCGTCTGGGCGAGCAGGGTATCGGCATCGGCGAGTGAGCCTCCGGCGAGGAGCGCAACCGCCCAGTTGTGGTAGACGTCGCGGCGCTGCTGGTCCAGGTCCACGATGCCGCCGAAGGATGCCTTCACCGTGTCGGTGAAATGGATCGCTCCTGCAAAATCCTGGTGCATCCCCATCCACGTCACGTAGTTGGAAAACGCTATTTTCATCACCTGTCGCGTCTCGTCGGTCCCCATGAGGGTGAACGAGCTGACCGCCGGCTGCAGCGCGTCACGGAAGGCGCGGCTGTCGCCGTACTCGGAGACGCGGTTGTAGAGGATGAGGCTGAGAAGCTCCTTTTCCCCGATGCTGCGTCTGTCGCGGTAATTGCCCGGCGGCACGTAGCTGTAGCCGGTGAGCTTGCCGAAGGAGTCGGTGAACTCCTTCTTCGACCCGGGGTTGAACCCGGCGGGATTCGTCGTTTCAACGTCGATCTGCTGACCGTTCACCAGGACCGAGCAGAAAGCGTGGTCGGTCGTGCGCACGCCGCTGACGGAAAGCCCGACGGAGCGCGCAACGATCATGTAGAGCACAGCTGATGAGACGCAGTTGTAGACGCCCGTCTCCAGGGCCGTATCGACCCGCGTCTGGAGGACCGAATAGCTCGTGAGGAGGTTCTTGTGGAGGAACGTGAGGGCGCGCTCCGCAAGGTCCCCCTGGGCGGTGACGTCAGCGACCTCGGCACGAAACCGCACGAGCAGATCGGAGAGCTTCTCCTTCGCGGCGGCGGAAGCCTCGTCCTGGGCTCCGGAAAACTCAAGCGAAGCATCGACGATCGTCTCCACGGGTAGCGGCTCCCGGAGTGCCGCCAGTTGCTGGCTCAGGGGCAGGGGGGAGAGCTCGGGCACGGGCACGATGAGACCGCGCGTCTGTGCCGAGAGCGCATGGATACAGATGAGCTGGATGAATAAAAATGTAGCGAGAACCGTTTTGCCGCGCATACCCCTGCTCACAACGAAGATCACCATTCCTATGGATTCACGTCAAGGCTTGGAGTAGAGTGGGGAATCACTCAGTTGGTACACCCACAGGAGGTTGGAATGACGATCGGAGTTCCCAAGGAAATCAAAACGCACGAGTATCGCGTCGGCATGACGCCCCATTCGGTCAAGGCCTACGTGAAGAGCGGGCACAAGGTCATGGTGANNTCTTCACCTACCTGCACCTCGCCGCGGGCAAGGAACTGGCGAACGAGCTGCTGAAGCGCAAAGTGACCGGCGTCGCCTACGAGACGATCCAGCTCCCCGACGGCTACCTCCCGTGCCTCACACCCATGAGCGAGATCGCCGGCCGCCTGTCCGTCCAGGAAGGTGCCAAGTACC
>PLNO01000191.1 GCA_003141795.1 Spirochaetaceae bacterium
GCGCGCAGGATGCTCTGGTCGTCGTCGACGAAGAGGACCGCCTGCGCCGCGCCTGCGGGGTCGCTCATCGCTTCCACTCCGAAGAGCCGTTCACCGGCAGCGCAACCACGAACCGCGTCCCTTTGCCCAGGTCGCTTTCCACGCTGATCTCCCCTCCGTGGTTCTTCACGATGTCGTAGCTGATCGAGAGCCCGAGCCCNNTTCGTCGTGAAGAACGGCTCGAAGATGCGGGGCAGCGCCTCCGCCGGTATTCCGCACCCATTATCCCCGATGGTGACGATCACCGTGTCCTCCTCTCGCCGCGTGGCCATGCTGATCAGGCCGTCCCGCGTGATGGACTCCGCTGCGTTGAGGAGCAGGTTGAGAAAGACCTGGTTCAGCCGCTGAGGGTAGCAGCGCACGAGCGGGAGGTCGCCGTAGCTCTTCTCGACGGTGGCCTTGTCCTTGATCTGGTTCCAGCTCACGCGCACCGTGTCGTCCAGCAGACCGTTGATGTCCAGGTAGGAGATCTCCCCCGTGTCCACGTGGGAGAAGCCCTTGAGGCTTCTGACGATGGACTCCACCCGGGCGGCCCCCTCGAGTGATTCGTCCACCAGGGGGAGCAGATCGTTCATCACGAGCTCCATCTCAGAGCGCCAGTTCGGCTGCTGCGGGGTGCCGCCGGCGAGCACGCAGGAGGTGAAATCCTTGAGCGTCGCCGCGTAGCGGCGCATGGCGGTGAGGTTGCTCTTGATGTATCCCATGGGGTTGTTGATCTCATGAGCCACACCGGCGGCGAGCTGTCCGACCGACGCCATGCGCGCTGCCTGCACGAGCCTTCCCTGCGCTCTTTTCAGGTCCTCGTACGCACCGCTCAACGACCGGGTCCTCTCCTGCACCTTGCTCTCCAGGGATTCAGTGTAGGTTCTCAGGGCCCGGTTCTTCTCCGCGATCTCTTCCAGCATCGCATTGAACAGGCCAGCTAAGCTGCCGATCTGCCCGGGGAGTCCGATGGGAGCGCGCACGTCCGGGGCCCCGTCCGCCACGGCGGAGGTGGCGCGGGAGAGGCTGTTCAGCGGCAGGATGATCCAGCGGTAGAGCATCAGGCTGAAAAGCAGGATGAGCAGCGTCGCGACGCCCACAGTGGAGAGCACGATCGTGCGTGCGAAGGGGATGAAATCCTGTTTTTCGAGGGCAATGTTCGGACGGAGGAAGAGCGCGAAGCCCGTGTCCCCTCCTCCCGGGGGTTCACTCCGCACAGGGACGGCGAGCATGAACTCGTTCCTGGGGAAGTCCTCGAACATTGCCTCCGATTTATGGAGGGAAAGAACGTCGTCGAGCACGCGCTCGGGGATCGCTTTCCCGACTTCGCCGGGGAGATTGGAGGCGAGCACCGTGCCGCTGGCGTCGTAGAGGCGGATGTTCTTCACCGAGGGGTGCGATCCGGTGTTCTCCACGAGCCGTTGAATCGAGGCCATGTCATGTGCGGAGAGGAGCGGCGCGACCGCCCAATTCATCGAGGAGACGAGAAGCTCCGTCTCTCCCTGCACTTCCTCGCGAAGCCGGCCCCTGGCGATTGAGAACACGGTCGCAATGAGGATCGCGACGCAGGCCGCGACAAGGCAGATCGACAGGATGACGAACCGAGCGCCGAGGGAAGGCCCGTTCTTCCATAGGATGCGCACCCTGCTACCTTCCTCCGGCGGGCATTATACTCCCGATGCGACGAGGAACGCCATGAAGCTCGACCAGCCCACCTCTTTGCCTTCGAGCTGGCCGCGGAGGAGGTGAGAGAGCTCGACGCGGTCCTCCGCAGGCACTGCCTCGGCAACAGCCCTCCCGTAAGCAGAGTCCGGGGAGAGCCACGCGTCCAGATCCCGTGCCGTGATGCGGCGGACCTCGTTGTAGCTTTCAAGCTCCACGTGAGCCTCCACTGCCCCCGCATCCCGTGCTGCGAGCGCAAGGTCGTCCGGGCCCCAGCTCACCAGGGGATTGGAGGGGTCGTGGTAGGCGCGTTCTTCCGCCGCCTGGAGCTTCTCGACGAGCGCCCGTGACTGCCCCGCCGCGGCCGCCGGATCGATCAGCGCGGACAGCCGCTGGGCCATTGCGGGGACCACCTCGGCAACGGACAGCCTGCCCCCGGGCGCGAGCACCGACAGGAGGAGCCGGAGCGTGGACGTACGCCCTTCCGCGCCGAGGCGCGTGAACAGGTTCCTGCCTACGACGAACTCGAACCTGATGTCCCGATCGATTCCCAGCGCGGCAAAGGCCTCGGCGGCATCCGCGCCCGGGGGCAGGCTGCCGGCCGTCTCCGCAAGCGACTTCTCCACCATCACGACCGTCGGCCGGACAGTCGTTTCCAGGTCATGCATCCTGTGCTCGAGCACCGCGGCGTCTTCCGCGGACCGCACCATGCCCCACACGCCGCCCTCGGGAGCGCGACGCAGAGCCTCCCAGAGGAGGAGACCGCTGTGCGCGTCGGCGTCGAGGATCCGGCTGTGCCTCTGCACGGGGATTGCGGCAAAGATCCTGTCCCTCTGCGCGGTCAGAGCCGTCTGTCTGCCAGCTGCGAGCCTCTCCATCCAGCGTCCGCTCGAGCTCATTGCCGGAGAGAAGGTGAGAACCTCGATACTGGGCGGCTCCAGGGCTGTGGCGATCTGGATCTCCCTGCGGCGGAGCACGTCGGAGCGTATCGAGGCTTCGTATCCCACACTGGAAGGTGTGTAGAAAATTTTCCCCTGTAAACCGGCGGGAAGGTACTGCTGGGCGACCCAGTGGTCCTGGAACGCGTGAGGGTACAGGTAGCCTTCCCCGTGGCCGAAGCTCTCCGCGTCACGGCTGGCGTCGCGCAGATGGTTGGGGATCTCTCCCGCGCGCTGATCGGACTCAAGGAGGGACAACGCGTCGAAGAATCCCATGGCGGAGTTGGACTTGGGCGCCGTGGCGAGGTAGATCACCGCGTGCGCGAGCGGGAACCGGCCCTCCGGCATCCCGATCCTGTCGAAGGTGGACGCGGCGGACAGCACGAAGGCGAGCGCGTGCGGATCCGCCATGCCCACGTCCTCACTCGCCAGGATGAGCATGCGGCGGAAGATGAAGTGCGGATCCTCTCCGGCGCGTACCATCCGGGCCAGCCAGTACAGCGCCGCGTCGGGATCCGATCCCCTCACCGACTTGATGAACGCGCTGATCGTGTCGAAATGGTAGTCCCCCTCCTTGTCGTAAAGCACGACCTTTGCCTGGATGCTCTCCTCAGCGATCTCCCGCGTGACCCTGATCTCCTCACCGGGAGGGGGCGGGAAATGATCGGGGGTCGTCTCCACGGCGAGCTCCAGCGCATTGAGGAGGCTCCGCGCGTCGCCATTGGCGATCTTCACGATGTGATCTAGGGCATCGTCGTCCACGGAGACTTTGAATTTTCCGTAGCCTCGCTCCGCGTCGGCGATCGTGGCCCGCGCCACCGCGCGCAGATCGTCTTCCGTCAGCGGCGTGAGCTGGAAGATCCTGCTCCTGCTCACCAGCGCCCTGTTCACCTCGAAGTAGGGGTTTTCCGTCGTCGCGCCGATGAGGATGACCGTGCCGTTCTCCACGGAGGGCAACAGCGCGTCCTGCTGCGCCTTGTTCCAGCGGTGCACCTCGTCGACGAACAGCGTGGTGCGCCTGCCGTAGAGGTCCCGGTTCTTCTTCGCCACTTCCAGCGCTTCCCGCAGCTCCTTCACGCCGGCGAGCACGGCGTTCATCGTGATGAAGTGGCTCTTCGTCGAATTGGCGATCACCTGGGCGAGTGTCGTCTTCCCCGTGCCCGGCGGACCGTAGAAGATGAGGGAGGAGATCTGGTCGGCCTGGATGACGCGGCGCAGAAGCCTTCCCTTGCCGACGATGTGCTCCTGGCCCACGAACTGGTCGAGTGTGCGGGGCCGCATGCGGTAGGCGAGGGGCTCAGGCGCCCCGGGTGTGGAGGAGAACAGGTCCATCGGGCGAAGTATAGGGGGCGCGCGACACCGTGGGAATACTCGGTTTCCGCAGCGCGGGAGACGCCCGGTCAGCCCTCCACAGACGGCCTCACGCCGCGCGCGGCTCGTCGGGAGAGAACGGTGTCGAGGGTGAGCCCGACAAGGAGGACGAGCGTGCCGACCAGCTTCCGCGCGTCGAAGAACCCTTGCGTGATGGCGTCCATGAGGACCCCTGCTACGGCCTGTCCGCAGTAGAGAAGGAGCGTTGCGCTGAAAGCTGAAACCCTCGGAAACACCACGGACATGCCCGTCACCACGACGACGCCCATGAGCCCGCCGCCGAGGATGAGCACCGGACCCGCCGCAGCGACAGTGTGGGCTGCGGCTTCAGCGGGGGGACGGATCAGAGCGATGAGGACGAGAGTCGTTGCGAGGCCCACGATGTAGTTGACGCGTGTGCTGCGCACGAGCCCCTTCTTCCTCCCGAGCTCCGAGTTGAGGATGAAGGAGACGCCCGGGAGGACTCCGGAGAGCAGGGCGACGAGGATGGGCAACGCGTTCCCGCTCCATCTCTCCACCATGATTACAGCGCCTGCGGCCGCCAGCGCCATGCCCGGCAGACGGCGGACGGTCAGGGGATGGATCGTGCGCCCCATGAACCCGGTGGCATCGGCGGTGACTGCGAAAAGGGTCTGGCCGATGAGGGCAAGGGCGACGGCAAGGGAGGCGCCCAGCGCGGCGAACGCATAGGTGCCCGCGAACACGGTCCCCACGCCGACGAAGCCCCCGAGGTAGGCGTAGAAGGGAAGCCGTCCGGGGAGCGCCTTCTCCCTTTTTATAATGAGGATCAGCGAAACCGCGGCGAGCANNCGATAGGACATATGTCCTATCGAAACCGCAGATCGGCTACCAGACAAAGGGAACAAGCCTTCTGGTTTTTCGCATATATTCTTCGTATGCGGTGCCCATCGAAGCGGTCAGGGCCCTTTCTTCAATGCGCATTCTGTACGCGAGAGCCATGAACGGCAGGACGACTGCGATAAGAAGGGAAAGCCAATTCTGGACGGCCACGCCATACCCGCAGCACATGACCAGCAGTCCGCTGTACGACGGATGCCGTATCAACCGGTAGGGACCGGTCTGGACGACCCGCTGGCCCTCATGCGTCCCGACCGTCGTGCGAAAGGACGCCCCGAGAGCGGCAACGGCCCAGATTCGCAGGGCGAGCCCCATCGCCATGATGCCCAGTCCCCCGCAGAAGACGATCTCGCTTCTCCCGCCGTGAAAGAGAAACATCGACATCCCGCTACAGAGTGCCGCCCCGGCTATTCCCACGGTGATGGCCGCGAAGTTCATGTATCGCGTTCCACGATCGGTCCCCGTGCCGCCTTTTCCCTGCATCCGGTCCCTGACGACGAGCCACACCTCGAAACCTACCCACACCACGGTGGCCAGAATCAATACGACAACCGAACGTGTCATTTCGAGACACCCCTTTCGCGCAACGGCGCGCCTGAAAGGTAGCAGCAGGAACACCCGAGGGCATTAACCTGTGTTAACGGGGGGAGGCATCCTGGCGAGCGGCGGCTGCGCGAATTCTGCTCAGCGCCACAGGCGTGATGCCGAGATAGGCTGCCACGTGGTGCTGCCGAACCCTTGCCTCGATGCCGGGAAAGCGCTCCTTGAACTTCGCGTAGCGCTCGGCTGCGCTCATGGAGAGCAGCTCGCGTTCACGTTGCTCCTTCTCGGTGAAGAGGGTGCGCGTGTAGGCCGCGCCGATCGCCTCCCAATAGGGGTGGCGCGAGCCGAGTGCATCGAGATCGCGAAGCGACGTAACCAGGAGGAAGCTCTCCTCGAGGGCCTGTATCGAGAAGGGGGAAAGCTCGCCTTCCAGGTAGGCGAAGTACGCGGAGACCGGCCGTCCCTCATTCCGGAAGATCACGATTCTCTCCTCTCCCGAGGGTGTCGTGTAGAAGACGCGCACGATTCCTGAAATGATGAAGCCGAGTTTTTCGGGGGGGTCACCCTGGCGGGCGAAATACTCGCCATCCGCCAGGGTGAGGGGGGAGAGGATGGCCTCCATGGCGCTCCAATCGGATTCGGAAGGCTCAGAGAACCATGCAAGGGAACGTCGCAAAGAGGAGAGGCCGCTTGCCGTATCATGATCGGGCTCCATGCGTTTCATTTCACATCGAGTGTCGCACGTACCTGCCGTTCGTGGGGATACCCTCGTCACGCTGTCTGGACGCCCGCGGTACGCTTGCATATCCTTCAATCCGTATGCGGTGCGGGGCAAAGACATGACAGAGACGATGCGGGCAGAATCCGCTCACACCGTGGATTTCTACGTCCGCCGTTACAGCCTGGACAAGCTCCTCTCTGCGGAGCTGATTGCAGCGCTTCGACTCCTGCACCACGCGCCCGGGGAGCTCCTCCTGCGGGCCGGGGACCCCGTGAAGGACCTCCTTTTTTTCGTTGAGGGAAGGGCCAAGTGCTATGCCGCCGTGGAGAACGGCCAGAACCTGCTGGCCGCGTTCTACAAGCCGTTCGACGTTCTGGGAGACGTCGAGTTGTTCTCCCTGAAGCGATATACCCACACCGTCGAGGCGCTCACGGAAACGATCTGTCTCGACCTGCCCGTATCAGCGGTCATGAAGGCGGCCGAAGGCAATGGGCGTCTGTTCATGTACATCTGTGGAAGGCTGGGGACGAAGCTCGCCACCAGGATGGCCGTGACCTCTGTCAACCTGCGCTACCCAGTGGAGAACCGGTTCGCGAGCTTCCTCCTGGCAGCCATTGACGGCAAGGGTCAGGTCATCGGCACGGATGACCTGGGGGAGATCGCGGACTTCCTCGGCGCGAGCTACCGGCAGCTCGGCCGCGTCGTGCGGAGGTTTCGCGACGAAGGCATCATCGACAAGGGGAGGGGCAGGATCCGCGTCCTCGATAGGAAGAAGCTCACCCCGCTTGCCAAGGAGCTATCGGTATAGCGGCTCGGGCTGTCTGCAGAAGTCTATGGTCGCCCGACAAGAATCGCCATCGTGAAGTCAGACATGGCCCGGCAAAAGCCGTCCATCTCATCCGGTGTGCCGAACTTGATCCAGTGGAGGAGGGAACCGAAGAACGCCGAGCTCAAGAACACGATCTGGTATGTCTTGCTCGATGAGGAAGAAGCGCGACCTTCGCTCTCCAGCTTTTCTATCAATCGCCCTACCTCGAATGACATGCGACTCGTGAAGAGCGCATGGAAGGCGGGGAACTTCCCGTCCTCCAGAATCCTCAGGATGAACTCCCGACGTGCCGAGCAGTTCTCCGCGACCGTGCGGAACAGTCCCGGCAGGAGTGCCGTCACATCCACCATGACAGCATCCGAAGGAGGATTCGTGACGATCTCGAAGAAGCTCATCATGCACACTTCCAGCAGCTCGAACTTGTCCCGGTAGTGCAGGTAGAAGGTGGCGCGGTTGATCCCCGCGGTTTTGCACACCACCTCGACCGTTACTGCGTCGAAGCCCTTTCGCGCGACTTCATCCATGAGCGCTGCCGTAAGCAGTGACTCTGTCCGAACGAAACGCGGATCCCGCACTCTATTCGACATTCACATGCTCCACGTCTACTATGCGACGAAAATGATGATATTGTCGATGAGCGCCGCGCCCACCTGATTTATGCTCTGCGCGGAGGTGGATATGGGCCCTTTCACTATCGTACCGGTTTGGATCGCGCAGGACGTGATGGTCTTGATCGCCACAGTGGCGACGATCATCTTCATCGTGCGGAAGGAGGAGCACCCGGAGTCCTTCCTGATGGAGATGTTCTGTTTCACTTTTCTGTACGCTGCCGTCTTCGAGAATTTTGCGACGATCGTGGGATACTACGGCTACGGCCGCTCCCTCCTCATGATCTTCAATGTCCCTCTCACCGTGCCGCTGATCGAGTATTTGGTCTTGTATGCAGGCCTCCGATTGACCGCGAAGATGAATATGCCGGGCTGGTCCAGGGCCATTGTCACGGGGATGATGGGCATGTTGTTCGATCTTTCGCTGGATCCGCTCGCTGTCCGCCAAATCCACAAGGGCGTGGCCGAGGCGGCGATCGGTCGCTGGTCCTGGTTTCCCGGGACGACGGATGTGACTCTCCTGGGGATACCCGTCTACAATTTCACCGGATGGATCCTGATGGTCGGTTTCGCCGCGGCGTTCTTCTTGATCGGCCGCCTGCTCTACCGGCGATCCGGCTACAAGACCTGGGTGGGCATCGTGTACCCCTTCGCCGCTATCATTGCATCGCTGGGCGCTCTGTATTCCCCGATCACCGCCTTCCTATTCTGGCTCGGCCCCTTCTGGTCCAAGGGTGGTGTCACTGAATGGATCATGTTCGCCTTCGATACCCTTGTGGGCATCGCAGTTCTGGCCGCGCTCTGGCGCGGGCGGATGAAGAAGCCCCTTAAGCTGAGGGAGGACTGGCCGGTCCCGATGATCTTCGTTTCCTTCCACGTGGCCAACATCCTCTTCGCGATCTTTGGAGGGCACTATGAGATCCTCTGGGTCCAGGGAGTTGCCGCGGTGGCGCAGATCGGAATACTCGCGCTGATCTGGTCGCGGGGAAAAAGGACGGCCTGAGCTTCTTCGCGGGCTACGTGCGGCGCACCGGCGCAGCGGTTGCGGGAAACACCGGCGCATACACGTAGCCCGGTTCCGTCTTCTGCCTCTTCTTGACGGCGATGACTCCGCGCAGCGCGGCAAAGAGGCCCCGCGGCGATTCCGGCAGGTCCTTCTCCAGCACCTTGTGGAACTTGGGCAGATTATAGAAGGGCACTGCCGCGTACATGTGATGGTCGATGTGGTAGTTCATGTTCCAGTAGAGGTAGCGCAGCACGGGTCCGGCCTCGAAGGTCCGGGCGATGACCCTCCAGTCCGGCGTGTCCCACGCAAGTCCCGTGTGCTGGGCTGCGCCGGTGAGCCGGCCGATGACCGTTGCGAAGAAGCCGCTGAACACGATGAGGTAGATGAGGACCCAGAGCTTGAACACGATGAAGACCGCAATGAGAACGACGGCGGAGATGAGCATGAATCGGGCCCACCGGCACATCTGACGCCTGCGCGGGTCATCCTTCGGAAAGAGCGGGTCCCAGGAGAAGAAATCGGCATCCGCGTCGCCGAAAGCGTGGCGGACCGTGATGCTGACGAGAGTCCAGAACCACGACCAGTCGAACGTGAACCAGGCGACGTAGTTCACCCAGTTCATCGTGACCTTTGCCGGCTGTTGGACCACCTCCTTGTCGCGGCCGCGATACACGGTGAGCTGGTGGTGGTACATGTGGCTGGCGCGGAAGTGCACGGGGTTGTTCCACGTGAGGAAGCAGAAGAGCCTATAGAAGAAATCGTTGACGCGTTTGCTCTTGAACGCCGTCCCATGGGAGAGCTCGTGGACCCCGGCCGACATTCCCATCATCTGCACGAAGAGGGAGTGCGCGTAGCAGGTAATGACCATCGCCACCCACAGCCGTATCCAGAAAAAATAGAAGGCGAGTGCGGTGAGGCAGAGGTATATGAGGAGGAAGCTCCCCGCCTGCAGCCAGCCCCGCAGGCTGTTCTTCTGCGTCATCTGGCGTAATGTTTCCTTGTCGACAGGGGTCCGGTACCAGTTGATGGCCGGGGCATCCATGGCAAAACCTCCCTCTGCGAATGACCGTGGTTGGGCACTCAATGTGTGAAGTATGATGCGCTGGTTGTCAAGCCAGAGGTGCGGGGCCCAGCACAGGGAACGGCCATAGGGCCGCGCAGCATGTGCTGCCGTGCTATTCCGGGCGGCCCATAGGGCCGCGCAGCATTTACCGACGTGCTATTCCGGGCGGCCCAGGCTCACGACCCTGTCCACGATGGAAAGATCGCGCTGCCGATGCGTGATAACGATGAGCGTCTTTCCCGCCAAACGAGCGTCGACCGATGCGAGCATACTATCGGCGGTGGCCTCGTCCAGCGCTTCGGTGGGCTCGTCGAGGATGACGAAGGGCGACTCCTTGAGGAGCGCGCGGGCAAGGGCGACACGGCGCGATTCGCCGGTGGAAATCTCGCGGCCTGTTTCCCCCACCGTCGTGTCCAGGCCTTCGGGGAGCGCAGTGATGAAATCGCCGAGCCCGGCGTCTACCAGCGCACGGAGCAGCTCCTCATCGCTCAGGTGCCCGCCCTCGGGGGCGGCAAGGAGGAGGTTTTCCCGCAGTGAGGCGTGGAAGAGGTGCGGGGCCTGGGGCATGACGGCGAAAAGGCGCCGCGCGTCATCCCCTGTCAGGGAGCGTAGCTCGACCTCGGGTTCGCCCGGACGCGTGAAGCGGACGCTTCCTCCTTCGTAGTCCCAGAAGCGCAGGAGGAGGTTCACGAGGGAGCTCTTGCCGATGCCGGTCGGACCGACGATCCCGATTCTGGCCCCGCAGGGGATGTCCAGGGACAGGCCGTCGATCACCCAGCGCTCGCTCGGAGCGTAACGGAAGCGCACATCCCGCATCGCCATCCCGAGGCCCGGCGCCTCCGGGCTCACCGTGCGGCGCGCCTCAGGAGCAGGGTCGGGCACCGCGGGCGGCTCGTCGATGAGCTCGAAGAGGCGCGCGGCCGCCGCGTCCATCTCACCGGCGCGCTGGATCACGACGGGCAGCGGCATGATGGATTCGAATGTGGAGAGCACGAACACCAGGAGCATGGCAAGGTCGGGTCCCGGCAGCGCGCCCGATGCCACGCGCGGTGCAAGGAGCCATGCCGCTGCCCAGACCGCGACCGAGCTTGCCGCCATGAGCCCCGCTTCTCCCGCGCCGGAGAGGGAGGCGAGCCTGCGCTGCTGCCTGTCCAGGTCCGCCCCCGCGGCCTCCACCCGTGCGGCGTGCTCCTCCACTGCTCCCAGCGCGATGAGCTCTGCCATGCCCTGCACGCCCTCCACGATCGATGCGCGCAGCTCCGCGGAGCGCGCAACGCGCCGGGCCCCCGGTGCCGCCGCACGCCCCTTCAACAGCAGGGGGAGGAGCACGCCGCCCACCGCGAGCCCCGCAAGATCCACCGCCACGAGCCGTGCGTCGTAGCGCGCGAGGAAGGGCGTGATGCACACCACGGCGAGCGCCGCCACGATGGAGGGCACCACACCCCTGACGTAGAAGTCGTCCAGGGTGTCGATGTCCGCCCGGATCCGGCTGAGGAGGTCCCCGCTGCGGTGTCGCGTAAGGCGCGCAGGGGCGAGGGGCTCGATGCGCGTGAAGAACCACACGCGGAGCGAGGAGAGGATGCGCAGCGTCGTGTCGTGGTTGACGTAGCGCTCCGCGTAGCGGCCGCCTGCGCGGGCAAGGGCGAGTGCGCGCACAGCCGTGCCGGGCAGCGTGTACTCCATGGACAAACGGAGCGCGCCGGCAACGGCCATCGAGGTGATGAACCAGCTGGACAGGGCAAGGAGCGCCATGTTGGCCGTGAGCGCCAGAAGCGACAGAAGGATGCCCAGCAGGGCCATGCGCCACGAGGGGAGAAGGAGCCGGAGGAGCCGTGCCCGCGGCCTCATGGGGCCTCCGTCACGGCGCAATCGCGCAGCACGAGCACCCGATCCATGACCTCGGCCGTTTCTGGTTTGTGCGTGACGAGCACTGTCGTTTTTCCTTCAGAGAGTTTCCTGATGCCCCTGGCAACGAGCTCGGCGCTCTCTGCGTCGAGATGCGCCGTGGGCTCGTCCAGAAGCACGACCAGGGGATCCCGGAGGAAAAGGCGCGCCAGCGCGACGCGCTGGATCTGGCCCGCCGACAAGCCCTGTCCACCTTCCCCGATGCGGGTGTCGATCCCGTCGGGGAGCCGGGCGAGGAACTCCTCCACCCCTGAGCTCAGCACCGCCTCCCCGAGCTCGCGGTCGTGCGCGTCCGGCCGTCCGAGGAGGATGTTCTCGCGGACCGTTCCCAAGAAGAGCGTGGGCCGTTGGGGGAGCCAGGCGATACGCTTCCTCCATTCCCCCGCATCCAGACCTGCAAGCGGTGCCCCGTCAACGGTGATGGTCCCGCTCTCAGCAGAGGTGAATCGCATGAGGAGGCTCAGTATCGTCGATTTTCCCACGCCGCTCTGGCCGGTCAGCGCCACGCGCTCCCCCGCGCGGAGGGTGAACCGTGCCGAGCGGAGCACCGGCTTCGTGCCGTAGGAAAAGCTCACGCCGTCGAACGCGATGGTCGGCGCCGAACCGAGGCGTGCCCGAGTCCGGGGATCTCCCGGACCGCGCAGCGCGGCCTCCGTGACCGGCGTCGACAGCAGCGCCCTGACCTGCTCGGCGGCGCTCATCGCCTCCATGCGCGAATGGTAGAAAGTCCCCAGGGTGCGCAGGGTGAGGAAATACTCCGGTGCCAGGAGGAGGATGAAGTAGGCGGGGGCGAAACCCATGTGCGCGGAAAGCAGGCGAAGCCCCGAGACGACGGCGACGATGGCGATGCTCACCGCCGCGATGAGCTCGAGCATGAACGAGGAGAGAAACGCGACCCGCAGCACCGACAAGGTGAGCACACGGTACTCTTCCGAGGCGCGCTCGATTTCCCGCGCCTCCCGACGGGCTGCGTCGAACATCCTCACCGTCGAAAGCCCCTGCAGCACGTCGAGGAACCTGCCGCTCATGAGGGAGAGCCGCGCCCACAGCCGCGTGTTGCGCTCGTGCGCCTCCTCGCCGATGACGATCATGCTGAGGGGGAGAAAGACCGCCGTCAACACGAGGATGAGCCCGGAGATCCAGTCCAGGGGGAACACGACGGCGAGGATCGTGAAGGGGAGGAGCGAGGCGATGGCCCGCTGGGGGAGATACTTGGAGTAGTAGGCGTCAAGGGCTTCTACCGCGTCCACGGCCGTGTGTGCGATCTCCCCGGCCCGCATGCCGGTCAGGACGACGGGCCCGATCCCGGCGATCCGCTCCACGCACGCATCGCGCAGCGTCCGTTTGACGGCGGAGGCCGTGGCCTGGCCGGATCGCTTGGACGCCCAGATGAGGAGGGCGCGCAGGCCGATGACCCCGGCTGCGGCGATGAACAGGGGATACAGGGAGTCGATTGGGGCGTGGTGGAAGATGAGCGCATCAGCCACGCGCACGAGCAGCCCGGTCTGGAGGATCAGGAGGATGCCGGCAAGCTCGCCGAAAACGACGGTAAGGGCGAGTGAGCCGCGGCTCGAGCGACCCCGCTCCCCGAGCCAGCCGGTGGTTGTGCTCATGATGGATGTGAATGTACATGGTCCGGCCCTTTTTTTTCAAGAATTTTGCGGAAACCGTTGAACGACGGCGCAGGGGATGTTACTTTAGGGTCTTCAAGCACTGACAAAGGGGAGAATCCATGGGCGTAGAGGCACTCTCGCGGCTCCAGTTCGCCACGGTCGCAGTCTTTCACTTCCTGTTCGTCCCGCTCACCCTCGGACTCACGGTGATGGTCGCCTATATGGAGACCCGCTACGTACGCACGGGAGACGAAAACTTCCTCAAGATGGCCAAGTACTGGAGCCGTCTCATGCTGATCAACTTCGCCGTCGGAGTCGTCACCGGCATCACGCAGGAGTTCCAGTTCGGAATGAACTGGGCGGAATACTCCAAGTTCGTCGGCGACATTTTCGGTGCACCGCTCGCCATCGAGGCCGTCGTGGCGTTCTTCCTGGAATCCACGTTCATCGGGCTGTGGATGTTCAGCTGGAAGCGCGTCTCCAAAGGGGTCCACGCCGCGTTCATGTGGGTCGTTGCGGCTGCGAGCACCATGTCGGCGCTGTGGATCCTGCTGGCAAACGGCTGGATGCAGAAGCCGCGGGGCTACGAGATCGTCGGCGGCCATGCCCACCTCGTCTCCTTCGGAGCGCTGATCTGGAACCCGTACGCGTGGATCAAGTTCTTCCATACCTGCATGGCGGCATACACCCTCACCGCGTTTTTCATCATGGGCATCTCGGCCATCAACATGATCCGGGGACACAAGGGGGAGCTGTTCCAGAAGTCGTTCAGGATCGCGGCGACGTTCGGCATCGTCACTTCCATCCTCATCATCTTTGCGGGGGACCTCTCAGGGCTCCAGGTGGCCAGGAACCAGCCCACAAAGCTCGCGGCCATGGAGTCGCAGTGGGAGACGGAAGAGGGGGCGAGCTTCTACCTGCTGCAGTTCCCCCGTCCCGACAAGGATGACAACTGGGTGCAGGCGCTGGGCATTCCCAAGGGCTTGAGCCTTCTCGCCTACCACGATCCTGATGCCACCGTGAAGGGGCTCAAGGATTTTCCCGCGGCGGACCGGCCACCGGTAGCCATCACCTTCGTGAGCTTCCGCCTCATGGTGGGCCTCGGCTTCCTGTTCGTGCTCCTCGCCCTGATTGCCGTCTGGCTCTCCTGGCGGAAGAAGCTCGACTCGAACAGGTGGTTCCTCTGGATCATGTCCTTCGCTATCGTGCTGCCCTACCTCGCAAACGAGCTGGGCTGGATCCTCGCGGAGATCGGGCGCCAGCCCTGGATCGTCTATGGTCTGCTCAGGACCCAGGACGCGGCCTCCCGGAACCTCACCCCGGGCGACGTCCTGGGGTCCCTGATCGCTTTCGTGGTTCTCTACCTGAGCCTTGCCGTAATAGACGTCTTCCTTCTGAGCAAGTACGCGAAGAAGATCGAGGACTGAGGAGGAGGCGGATATGGCGCTGCAGACATTGTGGTTCGTTCTCTGGGGCCTGCTCTGGGCGGTGTATTTCATGCTGGACGGATTCGATTTCGGCGCTGGCATGCTGCGGATGTTCCTCGCGCGCGACGAGACGGACAAGGTGGTGAGCCTCACCGCCATCGGTCCCGTATGGAACGGTAACGAGGTGTGGCTCATAACCGCGGGCGGGGCCACTTTCGCCGCGTTCCCCGGCGCCTACGCCTCCATGTTCAGCTTCCTCTATCTGCCGATGCTGCTCATCCTGCTCTCCCTCATCATCCGCGGGGTGGCCATCGAGTTCCGCGGCAAGGACGAAAGCCCCCGCTGGCGCTCAGGCTGGGACTGGGCACTCGCCATAACGAGCCTCACCGCGCCGCTTGTGCTGGGGCTCGGGTTCGGCAACATATTCCAGGGCCTGCGGTTCGACGCTACCGGCTACCACGGGACTTTCTGGGGGCTCTTCAATCCCTTCGGACTTCTCACCGCCGTGCTGTTCGTGCTCCTTTTCCTCCAGCACGGAGCGTTGTGGCTCGGCTACAAGACGGAAGGGGCGCTCTCCGAAGGGGCGCGTAGGACCTCCGGCGTTCTATGGTACATCGTGCTGATCGTTGCGGCCGGATTCCTCGTTCTCACCGGGTTTTCGACGCGCCTCTACGACAACTACCTTTCACACCCGGGCTGGATCATCGTGCCGGCTCTCGCCGTCGCTACGCTTGTCGGTGTGAAAGTGCTTGCAGGCAGGCCTCTTGCCGCTTTCCTCAGCTCCTGCCTGACGATCCTCCTGGTGATGGCCACGGCGCTGGTGGGGCTCTTCCCGAGCCTCATCCCGTCGGCCATGGATCCCGCGTCCAACCTGACGATCTACAATTCGTCATCGGGCCAGTACACGCTGCGCTTGATGGCCATCGTCGCGCTCGTATTCGTGCCGATCGTCGTGGTCTACCAGTTCCTCGTGTACCGCTTCTTCAGGTCGAAGACGACGCGGGCAGAGGTGGCTGAAGGCGAGGGGGGATATTAGGAAGGGTCACCGCCGGGGCCGCTGGTGCGGCCCCGCGCCTGACGCGCCTGTCCGTCGGATCACTCGAAAGGCTTCAGCTCCTCCATTGGCAGGTAACCGAGGCGTATGAGTATCTCACCGATCTTTTCGTCTGGATTTTTCTTCTGCTCTGCGAGCGCGGTGTCGAGCTGTTCCTGCGTGATGACGCCACTCTTCACCAGAGACTCCCCTAGCGGCATCTTCGCACCCCCCTCACAGTTTTGACTATGTACCACTGCGTCCTATGAGGTCAATATTCCGCCTGACTGCCGGTGAGCCCTTCGCATGCGGGGCGGGAGCTATGGGAGGGCTCTGTGGGGAGGCAATAAGTTATATAAAGTGAGCGGGTAGAACAGTTCTCGACGCGGCAGAGAAGATTGCGATGCAGCTGCCACGCGTCACCCTCAGGGAGGGGACGCTGATCCTCGGCAAGGCCCTCGAGGTGGAACGCGATTGCTTCCCTCATGTTCGCGAGAGTCTCCTTGACGGTGCTGCCGCGGCGCGCCTGTCCTGGAGCGTGAAACAATAATGTGCAGGGGGTGGGTGTACTGGTGGGATGAAAGATCTTCGTATTGCAACTGATAGCTACCCCTATCAATGGGGATCCATGCCTGTAAATAACGCCGTCTGCGCACAAAAATGATAATATGCAATTAATTGCAATTTTTGTTGACAACGTTAGTCCGTGGCGATAATACTTCTATAGGCGACTAGAGACGGAGACGCGGTGCGACTCCTATGGTACCATTGGTGCCACTCTAGACGCTCTTTTTTTGGGCAAAGTTCCGAAAGCAAAAATGCAATTACTCTACATGGACGAATCGGGCGTCGAAGAAATTGGCCAGGGGACCACGCATTTTGTGCTGCTTGGAGTAATGATCCCGGCAGAGCGGTGGAAGGAAATAACGAATCAACTCGATCAAATAAAGACAGCCTATGATTTGCAAGATGCGGAAATCCACACGGGCTGGATGTTTCGTCGCTACGCAGAACAGGATTCAGTGCCGAACTTTGATACCCTGGGTCCTGCGGATAGACGCATAGAAACAGAAAAGGCAATCAGGAGACGCGCGGGAGTCATTGGGGTTTCGGGAGACAGGAATAAGATAAAGGCCTATCGGCGTGAAACGGAGTCGATTCGGCCCTATCTTCACCTCACTCATTCGCAAAGACGCGAATGTTTGCTTGCACTGGGGCGGAAACTCGCAAGTTACCTGGAAGTGCGTATCTTCGCTGAAGCCATAAGCAAGGCGGACTTCACTCCTGGGCCCTCAAGCACTCCGTACGAGATGGCATTTGAACAGGTTGTTGCCCGGAGTCAGGCTTGTCTCGTCGGCAAGAATGATCTCGGGATTTTGATCAGTGATAACAATTCGAAAGCTGCTCCGCGCCTCACGAAACTGTCTCGCAGGTTTGATTAGGAGCGGCACCTTCTACCGTGCCATCCCCAATATTGTGGAAACGCCTCTGTTTGTCGACAGTTCGCTTACAAGCATGATTCAGATGGCAGACCTTTGCGCCTTCGGGCTAAGGCGCCAGATTGAAAACAACGAGACTGTGATCTGGGATATTGTCGAACCTCGCGTAGATCGATCGGGAGGTAAAAGTGTAGGCGTTCGTCATTTTACCGGGAAACGGAGCTGCAACTGCCGAATCTGCGCAGCACACGGAAGACATTAAGACCCTCCGGAAACATCATTCTCGAAGCGATAGGATCCCTCCATGGATAGACGCGCAACGAACTCCCTCCCTCCCGACAAGCCCCGACCGACAACAAGTATTTATTGCCGCAGTTCCGCCGTGCGATTCAGGGCCCCGACTCGTGCGCGGTCATTCATACTATAGTGTGTGGCTCGAGTCTATCTTTCCGCGTCGAATCGATCGGCTCTCGGCATTATTCGGAACTCGACATAAGCAGGAGTATGCCGCATTCGGCATATTAGCCCCATTCTCATCATATCGTAAGCAAGCGCATCAGTCAAAAAAATCACCCGCGGAGCGCCAGAGGGGTGCAACTGAGATATCACCTGGTTTGTAAGCCCTCAAGCGACTGGACGACATCTTTTCCGGGCCTGGGGGGAAGTACCAAAAGCGTACGCCTGGTAGCTCGGGCGTTTGGGCATGGCAGCGCCTCGTGTATCAGGCCATTTGACAATTCAGCGCGGAGGAAACATCCTTGAAGTGAGGAGGTCCACTATGGAAATGGTCAGCGAGTTTCTCGCCTCCAAGGGCTCCGCCGTGTTCAGCATTCGTCCCGAGGCCACGGTCTACGAGGCCCTCGAGCTGATGGCGGAAAAAAACATCGGCGCGGTCGTCGTGACCGACCCCGAGGGGAAGCTGCACGGGATCTTTTCGGAGAGGGACTACGCGCGCAAGATGATGATCAAGGGCAGGGACGCGCACATCACGCGCGTGCGGGAGATCATGACTACCCTCATCGTCTCCGTGAATCCCGACACTCACCTGCGGGACTGCATGAGCCTCATGACGGAGAAGCGCATCCGTCACCTCCCCGTGCTGAAGGACGGCAAGCTGGTTGGCGTGGTGTCCATCGGTGACGTCGTGAAGTCCCTGCTCTCGGAGCAGGACTACGTCATCTCCCAGCAGGCGTACAAGATCGACCAGCTGGAGAACTATATCTCACTCAGCCCTTGATGGCCCGCCGTGCCGGCGCCAGGGCGGCGGCTCCCGCGGCAGCCCGCGCTCCTAACGCGTGAGTTGCCTGTACTTGATCCTGTGGGGCTCCACCGCGGCGTCGCCCAGCCGCTTCCTCTTGTTCTCCTCGTAGTCGGAGAAGTTTCCCTCGTGCCAGTAGACCGCGCTCTCCCCCTCGAAGGCGAGGATGTGGGTGGCGATGCGGTCGAGGAACCAGCGGTCGTGGCTGATCACCAGGACGCAGCCGGCGAAGTTGAGGATCCCCTCTTCCAGCGCGCGCAGCGTGTTGACGTCCAGGTCATTGGTCGGCTCGTCGAGGAGGAGCACGTTGGCACCTTCCTTCAGCATGAGGGCGAGGTGCACCCTGTTGCGCTCACCGCCGGAAAGCGTCCCGACCTTTTTCTGCTGATCGGATCCCGTGATGGCGTAGCGCGCGATGTAGGACCGCGAGCTCACCTCCTGGCGCCCCAGCTTGATGATGTCCTGGCCGTCGGAGATGAGCTCCCAGACCGACTTGTCCGGTGAGAGCTTTTCCCGCATCTGGTCGACGTACGTGAGTTTGACCGTTTCTCCCACACGCAGGGTGCCCGCGTCGGGCTTTTCCTGACCCGTGATCATCTTGAACAGCGTGGTTTTACCCGCGCCGTTGGGACCGATGATGCCTACCGTCGCTCCCGCGGGGATGGAGAATGTGACGTTGTCGAACAGGATCTTCTCGTCGAACGACTTGCGCAGGCCTGAAGACTCGATGACGACATTCCCCAGCCGCGGCCCGGCAGGGATGTAGATCTGCAGGTCCTGCTCGCGCCGCCCAGCGTCCTCCGCAAGCATCGTCTCGTACGAGGCGATACGCGCCTTGCTCTTTGCCTGTCGGGCGCGGGGGGATTCGCGGATCCACTCCAGCTCCCGCTGCAGGGTCTTCTGACGGTCGGACTCCTGCTTCTCCTCTTTGCGCAGGCGCTCCTTCTTCTGCTCGAGCCATCCGGAGTAGTTGCCCTTCCAGGGAATCCCTTCGCCACGGTCGAGCTCGAGGATCCAACCCGCCACATTGTCCAGGAAGTAGCGGTCGTGCGTCACGGCGATCACCGTACCCTCGTATTGCACGAGGTGGTGCTCGAGCCACGCGACGGTCTCCGCGTCGAGGTGGTTGGTCGGCTCGTCCAGCAGGAGGATGTCGGGTTTTTTCAGAAGCAGACGGCAGAGCGCGACGCGCCTCTTCTCTCCGCCGGAGAGCACCGCCGTCTTCATGTCCGGCGGCGGACAGCGCAGCGCGTCCATCGCCATCTCCAGCCTGCTGTCGAGGTCCCACCCGCCCATCTGGTCGAGCTTCTCCTGGACGGTGCCCTGCCGCTCGAGCAGCGCATTCATCGCGTCGTCGTCCATCGGTTCGGCGAACTTCGCGTTGATCTGCTCGAACTCGGCCAGCAGCGCCACCACCTCCTTGACGCTCTCCTCGACCACCTCGCGCACCGTCGCGTCGGGATCGAGCTGGGGCTCCTGCTCGAGGTAGCCGATCGTATAGGCGGGATTCGCCACGATCTCTCCCCTGAACTCCCTGTCCACCCCCGCGATAATGCGCAACAGGGTGCTCTTGCCCGAGCCGTTCAACCCGATGACGCCGATCTTGGCTCCGTAGAAGTAGGAGAGGGAGATATCCTTGATGACCGTCTTCTGGTCGTAACTCTTGCTCACGCCGATCATCGAATAGATGATCTTGTTTGGTTCCTGGTCCCGTGCCATGCCGCCACCCTACCCCGGGCGCTCATGCCTTACAAGCCGGCAAAGCTGCCGACGGAGGCTCCCCCGGTGATCCGCTTGGAACACCTGTGCCAGCGCGATGGAACAGTCGGAAAGCCCCCATCCGTGATTTCCCGCAAAAACAGGGTGTTTTCGGCCGCACTTGCCGCAATTCGAGGCATAAAACAACGTGCGATTCTGGCACAGGATTTGCTAAGAAAGGGTTGGTTCGAATGCAATGGAACAGGGATTGGTGGACAATGGGTGCACTGAAAGAGATGATCTTCGGGTCCAAAACACGGAAAGCTCGGTCAGGCGCGACACGTGTCATGGTCGTTGAAGAGGGGGGCATGCTGACCGCCATCGTCGTTGACAAGGTCAGGGGGGTCGTCCGCATCCCCATCGGCGCCGTCGATCAATCCGCCGATTTCATCCGATAGGGCCGGAATGACGCTTCCCCCCCGGGCGTGCTGCCGCTATACTTTCTTCCCGGTATGAACGGGGTCAGAATCGTCGGCATAGCGGGCGGGTCGGGGTCAGGCAAAACGACAATCGTTTCCCGGGTCACCGAGATCGTGCGGGATTATGCGCTGATCCCCCAGGACAACTACTACAAGTCCGCTGAATACGTCACCAACCAATCGATCACTGATTTCAATTTCGACCATCCCGACGCCTTCGACAGCGATCTTCTCTTCGAGCATCTCCAGGCGCTGAAGGCCGGCACGCCCATCAGGATGCCGCAGTACGATTTCGTCCATCACCGCAGGCGCAATGAAACGGTGCTCGTTGAGCCGCGTCGCCTGGTGATCCTCGAGGGGATCATGATCTTCTTCGACAAGCGCGTGAGGGACCTCGTTGACCTGAAGCTCTACGTGGACACGCCGGACGACATCCGGTTCATCCGACGCCTGCGGCGCGACATCACCGAGCGCGGCCGCACTGTGGATTCCGTGATCCAGCAGTACCAGGAGAAGGTGCGGCCGGGCCACTACGAGTTCGTCGAGCCGACGAAGGCCTACGCGGACCTCGTCATTCCCGAGGGCGGCTTCAACGCGCGTGCCATGGAAGCCCTGACACCGTTCTTGAAGCAGATCGCAGGCTGAGAGGCGCACCGCGTCGAAGTCGTCGTGGGTCGTGCGTCAAACGGTGTCCATGACCTGGCGCACCTTGCTCGCCAACGCCGGGAATGACAGGGGTTTTTGCAGGAAATGTACGCTCTCGTTCAGGACTCCGTGATGGACGACGACGTTGCTCGTATACCCGGACATGTAGAGCACCTTCAGGCCTGCCCGCTCGGTCCGTAGCCGATCGTAGACCTCGCACCCGTTGGATTCCCGCAGGATGACGTCGGAAAGAAGCAGATCGATGGGGCCTTCGTGGGCTCGCGCGAGGCTCATGCACGAGTCAGGGCCGTCGGCGGCGAGCACGCGGTAGCCGAGCCGACGCAGCATCTCGCAGGCGGTATTGCGGACCATGTCGTTGTCCTCGAGCACCAGGATGGTCTCCTTCGGCCGCGCTTCCGGCGGGGCCGGGGCGGCCACGGCGTCGCCGTCGACGGGAGAGTCCGCCTTGACGACAGGCAGGTAGATCTTGAACGTGGTGCCGCGTCCCGGCTCCGAATAGACTCCGACGCTCCCGCCGTGCTGTTTCACGATTCCGTACACCATCGACAGACCCAGTCCGGTGCCGCGTCCCTTCCCCTTTGTCGTGAAAAACGGCTCGAACAGGTGTGCCTGCGTCTGTTTGTTCATGCCGCTGCCGGTGTCACTGACGGCGAGCTGGACGTGCGCGCCCGGGCGCACCTCGGGGTGGCCCTCGGAGTATTCCGCGTCGAGCTGCACGGACCCGACCTCGATGGTCAGCGCGCCGCCTCCCGGCATCGCGTCCTGCGCATTGACGGCGAGGTTAAGCAGCACTTGCTCGATCTGTCCCGCATCGGCGAGCACGAGATGAGGTTCCGAGGCAATATCGATCAGGATGCGGATGTCCTCGCGAAGCGTACGCCTCAGCATGTGCTCGAACTGTCGGACGACGTCGCCGAGGTCGGTCTGTCGCAGCTCCAGAACCTGTTTACGGCCGAACGCGAGCAGGTGCTGAGTCAGCTCCCTGAGTCGATCAGCGGCCTGACGCATGTCGTGCAGGAGAGAGACCCGGGCCGCGTCGTCAGGGTCGAGGAGGAGCAGATCGGACCCGCCGAGAATGGGCGTGAGCAGGTTGTTGAAGTCGTGCGCGATGCCGCCCGCGAGCATCCCGATGCTCTCCATCTTCTGGGATTGGCGCACCTGCTCCTCCAAGCGCTTGCGCTCCGTGATGTCGCGGATGATTCCGACGATGCGCTTCTCTCCGTTGGGGTCCGAGAAGCAGGCTTTCTTCGTGACGATGGTCCGTGTGCCGGCACCGGCGGTCGTGACCTGCTCCTCGTTGATGTTCTCCCTGCCCGTTTCGAGGACGAGCTCGTCGAACGCCCGGAAGATGCGCGCTTCNNCCTGCCGAGTATCTCCCCACGCGCATGCCCGAGAAACTCGCACATCGCCCGGTTCACGAGCACCCAACGGCACAGTCGATCCTTGACGAAAAGGGGGTCGGCGATGGAGTCGATGATTTCGTCGAGGTAGCGGTTGGCGCGGGCGAGCTCCGCGGTGCGCTCGGTCACGCGCAGCTCCAAGTGCGAGGTGAGTTGACCNNCTTTGAAGGCCTCCTCCAGGGATACGCGGTCGGAGACGTTCCGACAGACCTCCGCGCAGGCGAAAATGCGACCTGATTCGTCGAAGACCGGCGAACACGAGTTCTCCCAGAACGAGGTCGTCCCGTTCGCTTCGAACGCGGTTCGGAGCACCGTTACCGGCTGGCCCGTGCGGAACACGGTCTTCGGACCACATCCCTCGCACACCGTGCATCTGTGCTCGTACGCTTCGTAGCACTTCTCGCCGATGTGGCTTCCGAAGGTGCGCTGTATCGCCCGGTTCTGAAAGACGATGTTGAAATCGCGATCCTGAACCGTGACGGCGTCCCCGAGGTTTTCCAGTATCTGGTCCTGCAGCGATGTCACGTGAGCGCCTTTGCCCTTCCCGTGCCCGCCTGTTGCACGCGCTGTCTCGGGGTCGATTCATCGCCGTCCTTCACCTTGAACTGCGCGATCATTCTTTGCAGCTCCTGAGCCAGGCTGGTGAGCTGTACGGTTGACGCTGACAACTCCTCGGCAGCGGATGCCGCGCTCTGAGTCACGTCATTCACGTTCTCCACTGCTTTGGAAACCTGCTTGGCGTTCGTCGTTTGTTCTTCGGTGGCCGCTTGAATGCTCTGGCTCATCTCCGCCACATTGGCGAGCGCTCCCGACAGCTCCTTGATCGCGTTCACCTGTTGCGCCATGAAATCGGACAGCTCCGTGATCATTTCCTGGACCTTTTGAGAGGCGGCCCTGATCTGCTCCATTGCCGTCTGAGATCCCTTGGCCGTTTCCACACCCTTCGTCACATTGAGCACGCTCTCCTTGATCAGCCCCTCGATCTCTTTCGTGGAAGAGGAGCTGCGATCGGCGAGCTTGCTGACCTCATCGGCGACAACCGCGAACCCGCGGCCATGTTCGCCCGCCCGGGCAGCTTCGATCGAGGCGTTGAGCGCCAGCAGGTTGGTTTGATCGGCGATTTCCGAGATCACCGTCACGATTCCCCCGATCTTCTCCGAGCTGCCGGCGATGAGGTTGATGCCCTCCACCACCTCGCTCACGGCTTTCGCGCCCTGCCGCGCATTTTCCACCGAGCGGCCGGCCAGTCCCGCGATTGTTGACAGACTTTTCGACACTTCCTCGATCGACCGATGGACTTGGGCCATGGAGTTGGAGCCCTGCTCCACCGTTGCCGCCTGGCTCTGCGCGTGTTCGGCCACCTGGCTCACGGACGCGCTGAGCTCTTCCACCGAAGCGCTCGTCTCTTCCAGTGTGGAGGCCTGGCTCTGGGCCCCCTCGGCCAGCTTCTGAGCGCTCGCGGTGATCTGCTCACTGGAGCTGGCGAGCTGCTCCGATCCGCGCTGCACCTCCTGGATCATCGAGCTGACGTTCGACACCATTGCGTTCAAGGAGCCGAGCATTTGTCCGGCTTCGTCCGTTCCCGTCACTTCGGCGTGTACCGCGAAATTCCCCTTCTCAATCTGCCGCAGGAGCTCGACCGTCTGCAGGATCGGCCTCGTGATCGAACGGGAGACGAGAATCTGGATGACCACCACGAGGGCGACGAACAATGCAAAAAAGACGAGGGCGGTGTTCATGACGGTGGCGATCCTGAAGAATGAGCCGCGCGTGTCTTGCGCCAGGCGTCCATTCAGAGCGCTCAGAAGGCTTATGAGCTCTGTGGAGATCTGCGCCGAGAGCGATTCACGGAGGGCCTCGTTTTTGACGTACTGTGTGGCAAGATCGCGCGTTTTGACGATTGCCGCCACCGAGTCCTTGGGCAACTGGGCAAAATCCGTTCCCGCAAGACGCTGGGCGTCGACGGTGGCGTTCTGCTCGGCCTTGTCGAGGAACTCAAAGAGCTTGTCCTTGTTCGCGAGGTCGATCCTTATGTCCTTGAAGAGCAGCTGGACGGTGTAATTCGAGTTCGTGTTCACGCTGGCGCCCTGTATCACCCTGCGCTCCAGTACTGACACCTTTCTCTGCTGCACCGGGTCGGCCAATCGCTCGGAGATGGTACGGAGGTAGTCATTTGATTTGCTCAGGGAATCACTGCTGAGCGCCAACACGTCGGCGCCGATCGTGAGGTCCTGCTGCGTGAAGGCCTCCGCCTGCCCGATTTCCTGCCAAAGCCGCGCAACGTGCTCGTCTACGGACGCAGAAGTTGTGTTCGATTCTTGAGCACCGGTTTGAATCGAGAGTTTCTGCGACAGGACGCCACCGTACCTGGTCTTCATGGTGTTTTGGTAGGCATTATAATCCTGCTGGAGGGTCGCGTAAGAACGGGCGCCAGCAAGGTACTGCCTGAAGGAATCGCCCAGGCCATTGATCTGTTGCGCTGCCTCCGTTGAGGAGATTGTTGTTGCTACTTGCCCCGTCAGCACAGCCCGGAGAACGAATACGGCGATTGTGACGGCTCCAAAGAGCACGAGTATCGTCACGGTGGCGATTTGTGTTTTTGCCGCTATCCTGATGTTGTTGAGGATCCTCATTCTCTTGCTCCTTCCCTGTGTTGGTCTGGCTTCCACGCCCGATTGAATCGATGGTCCGTTCGTCCCTTTCCAATCAGCAATATCCATGCCATTTCAGAGAGGCGGTTCCCGAATGGAGAGTTTTGTGTCCGCTGGATTTTGTATTGGATGGAGTAGATTCTTTGGTGGAGAGGGTCAGCGGCAAACACCCCTCAGGTGATCATGAAAATGGAGATAAACAGTGTTCCATGAATCGCCGCTGCCCACCCGATCATTCCGCATTGGAACGATAATGGAACTGCTGAACGCAATTGAAGCACCCGTGGAACGATCGAGCCTCTTCACCGCGAGCATCAGCTGTCTTGACGCACGGGGGTGATCCCGCTAGACTCCCTTCGAATTCCACCGCTTATCCTATGGAGAAGGGCGTCATATGGCCAAACTGACAGGCAAAGTCCTGATTGCGCAGGGCGGAGGGCCCACCGCAGTCATCAATCAATCCCTCGTGGGCGCGGTCCTCGAATCGCGGAAGTTCCCCGAGGTGACCCGCGTGTACGGGGCTACCAACGGTGTACGGGGAATCATCGAAGAGGAGTTCCTCGATCTCTCGCAGGAGACCACGCACAACCTGGAGCAGGTGGCAATGACCCCCTCCAGCGCACTCCTCTCCACACGCGACAAACCGGACGACGAGTACTGCAGGCAGGTGTTCAAGGTCTGCCAGGCGCACGACGTGCGCTACTTCTTCTATATCGGAGGCAACGACAGCGCCGATACCGTGCGGATCGTGAACATCAACGCGGAGGCGGCTGGCTACGACATGCGCTGCATCCACATCCCCAAGACCGTGGACAATGACCTCGTGGTGAACGACCACACCCCGGGCTTCGGCTCGGCTGCCCGTTACGTCGCCCAGGCCTTCATGGGCTACAACCTCGACAACCGCGCGCTCCCCGGCGTTTTTATCGGCGTGGTCATGGGCCGCAACGCCGGCTTCCTCACCGCCGCCGCCACCCTGGGCCGCAAGTACGACGATGACGGACCGCACCTGGTCTACGTTCCCGAGCGCACCTTCTCCGAGGAGCAGTTCCTCGGAGACGTGAAGGCGTGCATGGACAAGCACGGGCGCTGCCTCATCGCGGTAAGCGAAGGCATACTCGCGAGCGACGGCAAACCGTTCATGACGAAGCTCACCGGGAGCAAGGAGGCGGACGCCCACGGCAACCTCCAGCTCTCCGGCACAGGGGCGCTCGGTGACATGCTCGCGGACCTCATCAAGGAGAAGCTCAAGATCAAGCGCGTTCGCGCTGACACCCTGGGCTACGCCCAGCGCTCGTACGTCGGCGTCGTCTCCGACGTCGACGCCCACGAGGCGCGCGAGGTCGGTGAGAAAGCTGCCCAGTTCGCCATCTGGCACGACGTCGACGGCTCCATCGTCATCAAGCGCACGGGCAACTACTCGGTCGACTATCAGATCGTCTCCCTTGACCAGGTTGCGGCCAAGACCAAGACGATCCCCAAGGAGTTCCTCAACGCGAAGGGCAACGACACGACATGGGACTTCTACAATTACGGCCGGCCTCTGCTCGGCTCGGGCTTCCCCAACGTGCACCGCATACGCGCACCGAAGGTCGCCAAGATACTGAAGAACGGGAAATAGCATGGGAAGGGCCGCCAGGAATGGCGGCCTTTTTCATGGCAGGCAGAAAAGGAGCACGCCGTGGGTGCCGCCATGAGTGTCGTCGGAAAAGGGATGAGGGATCGATCCGATGCCGGATCGCTATGACCTTGTGATCGTGGGCTCGGGCCCCGCGGGCCTGGGCGCGGCCTTCACATACATGGAACAGCGGCCGGGCGCCTCCGTTCTCGTGATCGATCGTTCCTCGGTCAGCACCGGCGGCTTGTGCAATGACTGCAAGATGAACTTCACTTTCCCCATCGGCTTCCCCCTTGAATACTGGGACGAGCCGGCGGCGGAGCGAGGCCTCGCGGCGGTGCTGGCGCAACTGCAGCCCGAGATCCTGCCGAAAAAGAACCTCGGTGTGTACGGTCGCAGGGCGGAAAAGCTCGATGTGCGGCTGTTGGAGGTGCGTCAATCGCACCTGGGAACGGACGGCGGCGTGAAGCTGGCGCGGGAGCTCGTCCGGGCGCTTGCCAGCCGCGGCGCATCGTTCTCACTGGGAGAGACGGCGAGCGACGTTCGGGCCGCCGACCGCGTCCTGGTCACCGACAGGAGGGAGATCGGGTACGGCAGCCTCGTAGTCGCCCCGGGGCGAAAGGGCTTTTCGTTCCTCCAACAGCTCATGGACCGGCTCGCGGTGCCCTACGTCGACAACGTAGTCGACATAGGCCTGCGACTGGAGACCCGGGAGAGGAACTACCCTATCGTGCGCGACTACTACGACCCAAAGTTTCTTTTTCCCCAGAAGGTGCGGACCTTCTGCACCAACAGCGGCCGCGCGCACGTGGTGAAAGAGAGATATGAGGGCAGGGCGGGCCGCGATTACTTCAGCGTCAACGGCCACGCTTTTGCGGAGCGCGGGGAGGCGAATGGCCTGGTCAATTTCGCTTTGCTCAAGACAGTGCGCTTCACCGAGCCCCTGGCAAGCGGCCAGGAGTTCGCCGAGATGCTGGGTCAGCAGGCCGACCTCATGGGTGGCGGTCAGCCGCTCATGCAGCGCGTCGGGGATTTCAGGCTCGGCAAGCGCTCCAAGGCGGAAAGTTTTACCGGCGACCTCTACGACTTCGAGCCCACCCTCGCCGGCTGCACCCCCGGCGACATTGCGCTGGCCATGCCGGCCAAGATCCTGCGTGCGATCTGGAACGCGATGAAGCTTCTGGACACCATCATCCCGGGTGTGCTTCACCCCTCCACGATCATGTACTACCCCGAGATCAAGCTCTACGGAAACCGTCCGCGTTTCATGGACGCGAGCTTCCAGGCCTGCCCCGGCATCTGGCTGATCGGCGACGGCGCGGGCACCAGCCGCGGCATCACCGCGGCGTGGGCCAGCGGGATCCGGGCGGCGCAGGGGATCCTTGCGTGATCGATCATCGGCATATTTTGCCGCATGAAGACCAACCACACGTATCGTTGGACATTCGCATCACTGCTGACGCGGCGTCTCGCGGAGGTCGGCCGCTCAAACGCCGTGCAATTCAACGGACGTCCTCTCGGCCGTGCGGGGCTGACCGAGCATGATGATCGGCGCGCATGCACAGATACATGCTGTCCGGCTGCTTGCCCAGGACCGCGGGTACCTTCGCGACTACTTCAAAGGCCTTACGAGTGATCTAGATAAATGGTCTCACATTTGGGTAGCCCACGCTCATAGCTTCAATCACGATGGTAGCGTGGGCAGCCTTAGCCTCTACTTCGAATCTTGTCAAGTTGGGGCCGGCCGGCGGGGAGTCACGCACCGGGTGAGTTCTCTCTTTCTCAAAGTAGGAATACAGTACGTGCAAATGTGTCTTCCATTCCCCAGGCACGGGTAACATCGCTGAGTGGAATGGTTTTGGTTGCGATTTCAAATCCACTGGATACGGCTGCGTGCAGCAGGTCCTCAATGACTTTCACAACGCGATTGAGGGGAATACTGCCGATACCGCTCCCCATGAGCTCCAGGGCCGACGAACGCAACACGGCGCTGGGCAGCGTAATAGTCGATGCACTGACCGAGCCGATATTGACAAAGCGAATCGGAATTGCATCTTTACCGGCCTTGGCTGCTGCACTCAGCAGTCGTTCCGCACTCTGGCCCCAAAGGTAATCGAGCACGACATTGACACCATCGCCGAAGTGTTTTTTAAAGGCGTCTTCAAGTACGTCGCCATCCTGAACCAGGGGAATGATGGCATCGGCACCGAGCGCCGTGAGCGATTGCAGGACTTTGGCGTTGCGGCCAGTTGCGATGACTTTTTTCGCACCCAGATGTTTGGCGATCTGCACGGCCATACGTCCCGATGTTCCGGTCGCCCCATTGATCAAAACCGTTTCGCCTGTAACGAGTTTGGCGCGTTCGGTTAAGGCTGCCCAGGAAGACATGCCTGGATTAGCGATAGCCGCTACGGTCACATCACTTAGTCCATCAGGGATCGGAATACATTGTGATGCTCGTACAAGCGTCTGTTCGGCCATACTGCCAAATGGCGCTGATGGCAGCAGAAAATAGACGCGACGGCCATCTATATCCCGTCCAACACCGTCCACACCTACGACGAATGGAATCTCTTTAGGCGAGGTGTAGTGTGTACCTATTGCAAGTGTTTTGGTCACGGGGCTAAGCGCCGCCGCGGTGACGGTAATCAGGTTGGCCCCATTCGTGGAGATCGGCTCTCTGAAGTCACCATATATCGGAATCTGCCCGGCTTCCACTATGACTGCGGCTTTCATCGGCGTGCTCCTTTTCATCAAATATGGGCGGCACGAGCAATAGTTAAGCGTTCCGCCGTATTTGTAATATATGTGTATTATACATATAAGGGCACCTCTAAAAACCG
>PLNO01000275.1 GCA_003141795.1 Spirochaetaceae bacterium
AGTTCGAAATAGGGTGTCCAGATGGAATACGCCGCGCCCCGGGGCGGAATGTAGCGCTCGCTGATCTTTTTCGCCGTCACCCGGAGGGGGAGGTTCATCCCGAGCTGCCGGCAGCCCAGCCTGCGGTCCAGGATGTACTCCGTGTATTCCTCCGCGCGGACCATGGCCTCCATGAGGCTGCTGCCCTCGTCGAGGTATTCCCGTACGCCCTGCTTCTGCATGCGGATGATGGAGACGATCTCCTCCGCGCTCTGCCGCTGTTTGACCAGTGCGACGTACACCCCCCGCCGTCCGTGCATCGCGGGGCGGCGTGAGAGGGAGCCGATGACGCGCCCCACGTTGACGTGCTCGAGGTCTCCGTATTCCCGCACGAAGTTGAACATGAACTTCCTCGGCTTCTCGTCCAGCAGCCGTTGCACGATCGGATCCGTCTCTGCGGCGGCCTCGTCCAGAGCCGGGTCGAAGACGAGCTCGCCCTCCTCGATCCTGCCGCCGGGGAGCCATTCGATCTGCATGAAAAACTCGGGACTGAGGCCGAGGAGCGTCTCCTCCGCGGCGAGCTCGTCCTCCCGGCCCACGAGCGCCGCGACAAGACGGTTCTTCCACTCGGGGTTCTGCGGGTCGTCGTGCCGCAGCTCGGGCTTCACCTGGGCGAGAAGGAGGTCGCGGAAGAGCGCCCACGTCGAGCGGACCTCCGCCGCGGTCATGGTGAGAAAGTCCCTGCGCGCGATTGCCAGGCGCGGGATGCGCACGCCGGGAGGGAAGAAGGCGAGCTCGGGGTATCCCGCGGCGTTGGTGCGGCCCAGATAGACGCGGATCTCCTCCATTGAGCGGCGCAGCCCCTCGTCATCGAGCAAGCCGAGAGCCTCGAACTCCTGGCACGTGAGGTAGCGCACGCCCGTGGCGGGGCTGTAATAGTAGATCTCCTTCCCGCCGATGCCGATGCGCGCCGAGCCGATCATCGCGAGCATCTCCTCGGGGGTCTTGGGCAGAGGCGTGATCCGCCACAGCTCGCCGCGCCTCTTGATCGCGCCCTGCACGCGTCGGTTGAGAACGCCGAGGAACCGGATCCTCCACTTCGGAACGAGCCGCTGCAGCATCTCGTCCGCGCGGAAGGCGAGCTGCATGTCGGCGGGATCCGGCCGGATCTGGAGCGACTGCCCCTCGATGATCAGGTCGACCGCGTGCTCCCATTCCTCGTCCCGCTCCTTGCGGGAAAGCGGGGGGCGCCCGTCGGCCCTGCGTTTTTCGGCGAGCAGCTCGAGGAAGGCCTGGCGCTGCGTCATATGGACGCCGGGCAGGGTCACGAGCGTGTCGTGCCGCGGAAAGGCAGTGGCGATGCGCGACTTCAGCCTGCCGGCTGTGTCGACGGCAAACGGCTCGTCGCCGAGTATGGTGATGTCGGATCTCATGCAGCTCCCCGATCAATCCTACCCCGGGCCGGGCAACACCGCAACCCGATGCGGGCGCCCGCTGACCTCCGCAACGGGCCTTGGCACGTGGGTGCCGCCCACGTATCCTTGCCTCATGCCCGAGCTCACGGCGCTGGATCTGCCCGATGTCGACCGCCCCTTCGTGGAGGAGCACCTCAGGCGGCTCGATGCCGGATATTTCAAGCGATTCGACGCGGCGCACGTGGCGCGCCACGTCCGCCTGCTCGCCTCCCTCACGCCCGAGAAGCCTGTCGCCCTCGACGTCGAGGAGGGCCCCGAGGGCACGATCTGCACGGTCCTCGCCTTCGACTACCCCGGCGCTTTCTCCTTCATCGCCGGAGTGCTTTCCTCCATGGGCTTCGACATCGGCTCGGGGGACATCTTCACGTGGAGCGCGGCACGCGACGACACCCCGCGGACCCTGGGGCTGCGGCGCAGGCGCATCATCGACTGCTTCACCGGCGTCGTCGACCGTGGTGAGCGGGACGCCCCGGAATGGGAGGCCGCCTGCGCCGCCGGGTTGACGAACGTGTTCGTCGGACTGGAACAGGGAGGGGAGACTGCGGTCGCCGCGCGCCGCGCCGTGAACGAGATGGCCGCCCGGTCCCTGGGGAGCCTGCGGCCCGAGAGGGATCCCGTGCTGTACCCGGTGCAAATCGACATCGGTCCCGCTCCGTCGGGGCGCACGCGCATGCGCGTGCTCTCCCAGGACACACCCTTCTTCCTCTACACCTTCGCCACCGCCCTCACCCTCCAGGAAGTCCTCATCGAGCACGTCACGATCCGCACGAAAGGCGGCCGCATCGAGGACGAGTTCGAGATCGTCGACGCCGCGGGCCGGCCGCTCACGGATGCGGACCGCATCGACGGGATCAAGCTCTCCGTGCTCCTCACCAAGCAGTTCACCTCGTTCCTCGGAGGCGCGCCGGACCCGCTTGCCGCCCTGCTGCGCTTCGAGCAGCTCGTGAAGGAAGCCATAGCCGTACCCGGTCAGGATAAATGGCTGGGGATCCTGGGCACGGAAGGAGTGATGCGCGACCTAGCGCAGCTCCTGGGCACGAGCACGTTCCTCTGGGAGGACTTCGTGCGGCTGCAGTACGAAGCGCTCCTCCCCATGCTCGTCCCGCATATGGCAGGGACGAGCCTCGTGGAGCCCGCCGACACGCTCGGGGAGCGGCTGCACGCGGCGCTGTCAGGCGCCGCCGACACGGCCGATTTCGCCCGCAGGCTCAACGACTTCAAGGACAGGGAGATCTACCTCTACGACCTCGACCACATCCTCAGCGCGGGCCGGGCCGGAGAGGAGGAATCCTTCGCCACCGATTTCCTTCTGCTGAGCCGCCGGCTCACGTCACTCGCCGAGCTCGTCGTCGATGCAGCCGCCACGCACGCGTGGGAGACGCTCTCCCGAAGGTTCGGTGAGCCGCGCACCGTCGCGGGCCTTCCGGTTCGCTACGCCCTCCTCGGGCTGGGCAAGATGGGCGGTATCGCGCTGGGCTACGCTTCTGACATCGAGATCCTTCTCGTGTACAGCGACTCAGGCGGCACGGCGGGCCCTGACGGGATCGAGAACGCGGAGTTCTTCGATCGCCTCGTACGGGAAATCCTCCAACTTGTGCACGCGAAACGGGAAGGGATATTCCATATCGACCTGCGCCTGCGCCCCTACGGTGCGGCGGGTCCTCTGGGCTGCAGCCTGGAGAGCTTCTGCACCTATTACGCGCGGGGAGGCACGGCACTCTCCTACGAGAGGCTCGCCCTCGTACGTCTACGCGCCATCGGCGGCGACAGGACGTTCGGCAGCCAGATCGAGCGGCTGCGCGACGAGATGGTGTACTCCGCACAGAGCATCGACCTCGCCGAGCTTCGGGAGATCCGCGCGCGCCAGGCGCAGGAAAAGACGGGGCCCGTGCGTGCGCCGGGCGCGTCACTCCCCGCCGGCCCCGTGCGGCTCAATGCGAAGTTCAGCCCGGGGGCCCTTGTCGACCTGGAGTATGCCGTACAGATCCTGCAGGTCATGCACGGGGCGGCGGAGCCGCGGCTTCGAACGCCTCGCATCCACGAGGCGCTGGAGGCGCTGGCGTCCATCGGGGTGCTCGAGCAGTCGGAGGCGTCGGAGATCGTCGCCGGCTATCGCTTCTTCCGCAGGCTGATCAACGGGCTTCGCATGCTGCGCGGCTCCGCGCAGGACCTCGTGCTGCCCGAGCTCGCCTCCGACGAGTACCTGCACCTGGCGCGCCGCGTGGGATACGCCGCTGAGCCGGGGTTCACCCCTGCCCAGAAGCTCCACCTGGATTTCGAGACGCACACGGCGGCGGTTCGCGCCTTCGTCGAGCGGCATTTCGGCAGGGACTCGCTCCCGGGCACGAACGTCGTGACGGTTGCGGACCTCATTCTCTCCGACGCGATCACGGAGCAGCTCGCCTCACGGGCGCTCTCCGAAAAGGGCTTCAAAAACACGGCGCGCGCGTTCCTCAACCTCCGCCACATCGGCGGAGAGGCGGAGCGACGCACGCTCTTCGCACGGCTCGCCATCCTGGCATGCGACATCCTCTCCCAGCGGCCGGATCCCGACATGGCGCTCAACAACTGGGAGAGGTTCCTCCACGTCCTCCCCGATCCCCAGGGGCACCTTCGCCAGATGCTGTCCCAGCCCATGCGGCTGGAGATCCTGCTCAGCATCTTCTCCGCGAGCCAGTTCCTGGCCGACACGCTCGTCCGCGACCCCTCGCTGTTCGACCATATCGGCAGGCCCGAGATCATCCGCTCGCCGCGCAGGACCGCCGCCATTGCGGCGGAGCTCGCCGCTCTCTCGGCCAACGCCCNNAGGGAGATCCTTCGCATTGCCGCGCGCGATATCTGCCTCGGCACGCCCACGCAGCGGATAACGGAGGAGATCTCCGATCTTGCCGACGCCGTGATCGGCGCCGCTCTCTGCCGCAGGGGATCGGGCTCCACGACGGGGTTCTGCGTCATCGCGTTCGGCAAGCTCGGCGCCCGGGAGCTGAACTACAGCTCGGACATCGACCTGCTCGGCATCTGCTCCCCCGAGCGT
This sequence comes from Spirochaetaceae bacterium, assembly GCA_003141795.1. The sequence goes on from PLNO01000275.1 coordinate 4,489, forward strand.
GGGCAGAGCGAGGAGCAGGCCGCGCTCCTCATGGAGGCGCTGCGCGCCGATCTGTCCGACCACACGACGGAGGGATATGCGTACAGGGTGGACTTGCGGCTGCGGCCGTACGGGAGCTCGGGCCAGCTCGTTCCCTCCCTGCGGACCCTGACGGACTACTACGCCGGCCCGGCCGCGCTCTGGGAGCTGCAGGCGCTTCTGAAAGCACGGCCCGTTGCCGGTGACCTTTCGCTGGGGAAGGCGTTCCTCGATTCAGTGCAGGGATTGCTGCTCGCGCCGCACTCCTCAGCCGCTGTCACGACGACGATCAGCCGGCTGCGTCGGGAGGCGCTGAAGAATCTCTCCCAGAGCATCCTCACGACGACTGACGTCAAGACGGGGCTGGGCGGACTGCGGGACGTCGAGTTCCTCGTGCAGGGCCTGCAGATGATCCACGCGCACGAGCATCCCGAGATTCTCTGTGGCGGCACGCTCGCGGCGCTCGCCGCCCTTGGCAAGTCGGGGCTGCTTTCCACCGACGCGGTGGAAGCCCTCTCGGCCGATTACGTGTTTCTCCGGAGGGTGGAGCATTTCCTCCAGATCTACGAGGACAGGCAGACCCACAGCCTGCCCCGGGACCCGGCGCAGCTGCGCGCGCTTGCCCGGCGCATGCTGGGCAGCGGCGCCACTGCGGATCAGCTCCTGTCGGCGCTGTCCGAGCGTTTCCAGAGGGTGCAGTCGGCGTACAGGGATTTCACGATGAAGGACAGGGGAGCGTAGCGGCGCACGGTTGTCGTGCGGACAACGAACGTCTGCCGCGGGGCTTCGGGAAGACGATCAGGTCCGGCGAGGGCTCGAATGCATCCTGTCCTGGCGGACCTTCTTCATCCGCTCCTCGACGTACATGAGGAGGAGGCCCTCGAAGCTCAACTTCCGTGACTGGGCCTCGGTCTGGAGGAACTCGTTCATTTCTTCGGAGACGCGGAGCTCGAGACGAATGGTTGCCTGGTTCATATTCATGCCTGGGAGATTGTACGATATGGCCGCGCGACAGTCAATGAAGTGCTGCGCGTCCGCGGAGCCGTGCGCTTGACGACGGGGGAGGCCGGGGCTACCCTTTTATCAAGGATGGCATGTGAGCACGATCATACCCATGAGCGACACGGCGCTTCCCCCGGACTGCATCGTCTACAAGCATTCGACCACCTGCGGCATTTCCGCAAATGCAGCCAAGGAGGTCCGCGCCATGACGACCACCCTCCCGATCTACTGGATCAATGTCCGCGAACAGCGCGACCTTTCCACCTGGGTGGCGGAGGCCTACAAGGTCGAGCACCAGTCCCCCCAGCTCATCCTGATCAAGGACGGAAAGGCGGACAAGGTCTGGAGCCACTACGAGGTGAACCGGACCAACGTTCCGGACTGAGGCGGTCATGCCCAACCCGAAAAACATCGCGCTCGTCGCTCACGACAACTGCAAAAAAGACATGGTGGAGTGGGTGGACTGGAACTGGGGCGTTCTGCTCGACCACCAGCTCATCTGCACGGGCACGACAGGCCGGCTCGTCGAGGAATCCCTGATGCAGCGGGTCGACAATGACCACCCGCTGAAGCACACGGTGATCAAGCTGAAATCGGGGCCGTTCGGCGGAGACCAGCAGCTGGGTGCGATGATCGCCGACGGCAAGATCGACATCCTCATCTTCTTCTGGGACCCGATGCAGCCCCAGCCCCACGACGTCGACGTGAAGGCGTTGCTGAGGATTTCCGTCCTCTACAACATCCCCGCGGCCTGCAACAGATCCTCGGCGGATTTCGTCATCTCCTCCCCTCTCATGGACGAGGAGTACACGCCCGCACGGAGGGACTATTCGGGCTACCTTCAACGAAACCTGGACATCTGAGCCGCGGCGACCCCGCCGCTCACTGGTAGACGAAAGCGTTCCACTGTGATGGCGGGATCCCGGTTTTATGCTTGAACAGACGGGAGAAGTAGTACTGGTCAGTGAAGCCGAGGCGGAAGGCCACCTCTTTCACGGAGAGCGCCCCGTGCTCGAGCAGTTCCTTCGCCTTCCTGATTTTGATAGTGATGAAGTACTGGTAGGGGGTCATTGCGGTGTAGGACTTGAACACCTCGTTCAGGTGCGACGTGCTCACGCCGAGCATCTCCCCGATCCTGTTGAGGTTGATCTCGCTGTAGATGTTCTCTTCCATGAAGAACTTCGCCCTGTCCACGAGCTGCTCGGAGTGGGAATGCTGGACGGACCGTCGCTCCTGCGCGAGGATCTCCGCAATGAGGGTAAGCACGCACGAGCTCGCCTGGATCTGATAGAGGGGCTGCTGGTTCTGAACGAGCTCGAAGATGTGGTTGAAGAGTTCCACGAATGTGTTCTGCAGGCCGACCCCGTAGAGGGGCTTCAATGAGGAGAGGAACCCATGCTCGCACAGCGCGTTCGCATGCGGCCCCTTGAATCCGACCCAGTATTCGGTCCACCCGATCTCATAATCGGGCTTGTAGAAATGTGGAATCCCCGGAAAAATGATCATAATGGAGCCGGGATCGACCACGTGGGTCTGGCGATTCACCTTGAAAATGCCGCGACCCTTGGTGATGTAGATGATCTGGTATTCGGTCAGGGTCCGGCCGACAGCCACGGATTTGAACAGCGGCGGGTGGCCTTCCTTATTCGGCGGGTACACCGTGCGGGGCCCTATCTCATTGTGACCGGCATCCGTGCAGACCAGCTGCCACTTCTCGTCTTCTTCGCTGTACGTCAGATAGCGGAAGAAGCCTTTCCTTCGCTCGGCGCCTGGTTCGGTCATTCAACCCTACATATACCAGATTTGGCTCTCCGCCGCAAGTTTCGTCCCTTGGACGTGATTTCTTCCATCACCGGGGGGGAAATATCCATTTACCGGCCGGAGAAAACATAGGATGATACAGGAACAGATTGGGGCATGACGCAATG
>PLNO01000124.1 GCA_003141795.1 Spirochaetaceae bacterium
CCGAACATGGAGGGCGGCACCTACGCGGACATTTCCCATCCGACGTCCAAGGCGGTGCCCGACCAGTACTACTGGCTCGCACCGTACCGCATCGACCGCACTCCCGTCACGAAAGGCGCGTATGCCGAGTTCCTCCGCGACTCCCGCTATCGGCCGTTGCGCCTGGACCGTTTCCTCGACGACTGGGAGAAGCCGGGCGAGGCGCCCGACGAGCCTTCGCACTGGACGCCTCCCGGCGGCACGTCCGATCACCCCGTGGTCTGGGTTTCACTTGATGACGCGCGCGCCTACGCATCGTGGGCAGGCCTGCGGCTTCCCACCGAGGCAGAATGGCAGCTCGCCGCGGAGGGCCCCGATGCGCTTCCGTGGCCCTGGGGCACGACGTTCGAGCCGACGCGATGCAATGGCGATTCCTCCGGCACGCAGAGCGTCTTCGCCCATCCCGACGGGGCCAGCGCGTGGGGCTGCCTCGACATGAGCGGTAACGTATGGGAATGGACGGAGAGCGAGCGTGACGACGGGCACATACGCTACGCAATGGTGCGCGGCGGGAGTCACCTGCGCGTCACGGGGAGCATTTGGTACACGGCGAGCGGCGCGCAGCCCTGCGACGTTCACGAGAAGGTGCCACTTCTCGATGCCGGGATCGACCGGCTTGCGACCGTCGGGTTTCGATGCGTCGAGGAATGAGGTCTATGCGTCACACCCCCATGAACGATTCCCGGGCCGGCTCATGGATCGAGCGCAGCTCCAAACGCATCTTCTTCGACATGCACCTGCCGGCATGGCCGGACATGGGAATTGCCTCGCGTTTCGATCCCGAGGGGCTTGCCGCTGCAATCGCTGATTCGGGGGCGGACTCGGCGGTCCTCTACGCAAAGTGCCAGTACGGCAATTTCTACACGAAGCTCCCCGGCGAGCAGCTCCACCCGGGGCTCGGTGACCTCGATCTCCTGGAGCAGCTCTCCGAGAGGCTGCACCGCAGGGGCCTCCGCACGATCGCCTACTATTCGGTGTCGTGGGACGAGCACATCGCGGCAGCGCACCCCGAATGGCACGCGCTGAACCCGGCTGGCGCTCATGCGCCGGGCCGGTGGCGCACGCTCTGCATCAACGGCCCCTACGAGCAGATCGTTCAGAAACACCTCGCGGACATCGCGCGCAAGCCGATCGACGGGATCTGGCTCGACATGACGATCATCGGCGAGGGCAACTGCTACTGTCCCCGATGCAGGGAACGCTTCAGGCAGGACCATCACATCGACATGCCCGCATCGCCGAAAGAGCCCGGCTACGAGAAGGCGCTCGCCTTCCGTTACGGGATCGTGGAGGGCTTCTACTCCCGGGTGCGCCAGACCATACGCTCGGCGTCCCCTGAGGTTGCCTTCACGAACAATTACTGGGGCTATCCCTGGTCCTCCACCGGCATGGGCAGCCGGGCGCTCGGCTCGACGACGAACGCCGATTTCCTGACGGGGGAGGCGTACTCCGACTGGACGGGCATCCGGTCCACGGCGATCCTTCCCGTCTTCCTGAGGAGCGCCGCGGCGGGAAGACCTTTCGAATCGCTCATCGGCACCGGGATCAACACGTGGGACTATACGCGCAAGCCGAAGCCCTTCCTCTCCTACGAGGCGTTCTCCCTTTTCGCCCACGGTGCAACGGTCACCGTGGACGATCTGCCCTTCCACGACGGCAGCTTCGATGAAGCTCTCTACAGGGAAGACCTGAGGGACATCTTCGGTGCGATCACGTCCATGGCGGAGACCACCGCGGGCAGGCACGTGCGGTATGCCTCGGTCTATCATTCGCAGCGCACGAAGGACCTCTGCCGGAACCCGGGGAACTTCATCCGGGAGATGAGCGGGTCCTTCCGTCTCCTCCACGACCTGCACCTGCCGGTGGATTTCCTCTTCGACGAATCCGAGGCGCCGCTGTCCCCTGAGGAGCACCCGCTGATCGTGCTCCCGGGGGTGGACGGGCTCACCGGTCCTGAAGTGCTTCGACTGTGGGCCTACATGAACGCGGGGGGGTTCATCGTGGCATCGGGGAGCCTCGGGTCCGATCCCGAAGTGATGGCGTCCCTTCGAGGATTGGGGATCGAAGGGGGCGCGCTGTCCCCCTACTCCCTCTCCTACTTGCGGGGGATCGGGCCTGGTAGCCGTGATCTCCTCGTTCGGGGCAATTACACGGAGTACTCGGGAAACGCCCCCGACCAGGGGGAGGTTGTGACGCCGGTGTGTGAAACGTCGCCGCAACGCTTCTTTCACAACAACCTGCCTGCTCCCTACCGTGCAACGGGCACCCCGGGCCTCCTCGAGAGGAAGGTAGGCCGGGGCGCATTCGCCCTTTTCCCCCAGCCGGTTTTCCGTCACTATGCAAAAGAACCCTCGGCCCCAATGCGGGAGGCTGTCGGTGCCCTCATCGGCCGTCATGTACAGCCCTGTCCGGTCGGTCTTACCCTCCCGCTGAAGATGGACTTCGCTATCGTGGAGGCCGATGATACGCTGTACGTCCATCTCCTCAACCCGAACGTCGAGCCTTCCCTCTGCTGCGGGCCCATGGAGATCTACGACGGGGCATTCGAGCGCTCCTACGAGTACATGGAGGAAGAGGCGCCCGTGCACGACGTGCGCATCCTCGTGCGCTCTGTCAGGGTCACGGACGTGCAGACGCTCCGTGAGAAATCCGGCGTCGAGTTTCACGAGACCCCTGAGGGTTGCGAGATCCGCATTGCACGGGTGGGCCTGTGGGAAGTGGTGAAAATAAGAATCGCGCGCGGAGGTCGATAGAATGGCCGTGACCATCAAGGACATCGCCCGCATCTGCGGGGTTTCGGTGGGCACCGTGGACAGGGCGCTGCGCAACCGGGACGGGATCAGCGTCGAAACACGGCAGAAGGTGCTCGCCGCGGCGCAGGAGCACGGCTACAAGCCCAACATCGTTGCGCGCAACCTGAAGACCCGACGGACGCTGGAGATCGGCCTCATCGTGCACGACCTGGACAATGAGTTCTTCTCGGAGCTGCTGAACGTCGTGCATGAGATCGCTTGGAAGAAGGGCTTCTTCATCCAGGTGGCCGTCTCACGTCGGGAGGCCGGGCGGGAGCGCCTCGCCCTGGAGCATATGGCGGGCCGCAATGTCGACGGCATCATCCTGTTCCCCACGAGCACGGACCCCGGCTTCGACGCTTTCCTCCGCGGTCTCGACCGTCCGCTCGTCACGATCGCCAACAGGGTGTCCGCCGCATGGCCGTTCGTCGGGCTCTCGGACCGCTCGATCCTCAGGGAGGTGACGCGCGCCATCATCGACAAGGGCTACCGGCGGCTCTACTTCGTCGGGCCGTTCGACGCCTTCGGCACCGGGATCAACCTCTACCAGATCGACGAACGGTACGCCGGGTTCATGGAGATCGTCCGCGAGCATCCCGGCGTGGAAGGCCACCTCCTCGCGGGCACGGACTACGTACAGCGCATACGCGAAGTGAAGCTCGAGGAGACGCGGACGGCGATCGTGTGCGCGAGCGACATCTTCGCCCTGGAGATACTCAATGACCTGCGCGCCCGGGGGATCGGCGTCCCTGAAAGGGTCGGGCTCATGGGTTTCGACTCGATCGACGCTTTGCGCTACGTCGTGCCGCGTCTCTCCACCGTGGAGTACCCCATCAAGCGCATGGCGGAGATCGCCCTCTCCCTCCTCACCGATCCGCAGCCTGAAGGGTCCGTGCCCTTTGTCGAGCTCACCCCGAGGATACTCTGGGGCGACTCCCTGTAGGGGGCAGTACCTATCCCTTGAGCCCCGAGAGCGTCATCGACTGTATGAAGAACCTCTGGGAGAAGGCGAAGATAAGCATGATCGGAAGCGAGCTCGCCACGGCCGACGCCATGACCAGGGCGTAGTCCGTGCTGTAGTAGCCCTGCATGTAGGCCACTGCGAGTGTGAGCGTGCGCAGACGCTCGGAATTGATGACGACGAGCGGCCAGAAGTAGCTGTTCCACGAACCCACGAACGTGAAGACAAGGAGCGCTGCCATGACGGGCATGGACAGCGGGACGATGATGCGCAGGAAAAGCGTTATCTCGTGCGCGCCGTCCATGCGGCCGGCGTCGAGGAAATCCTGCGGGATGTCATTGATGGTTTGCCGCAGGAGAAAGACGCCGAAGGCACCCACCAGTCCGGGGATGATCACCGCCGCGAAGGTATTCAGCAGACCGAGGGTGCGCATCATGATGTAAAGGGGGATCATGATGAGCTCGAAGGGGAGGAGCATGGTCCCCAGGAAGAAGGCGAACGCCGCGTTCTTGCCACGGTAGGAGTACTTCGTGGAGACCGCGAAACCCGTGAGCGCGGCAAGAAAGACATTGGAGAGGGATACGATCACGGCGATCACGATGCTGTTGAGGTAGTACCGCGCGAACGGCTGCTCCAGCAGCAGCTTATGGTAGGCATCGATGTTCGGCTTCTGCGGCAGCCAATGCGTGGGGATGGCGAAGAACTCCGTGTGCATCATGAAGGACGAGGAGATCATCCAGAGGATCGGAATGAGCACGGCACAACCCAACGCAACGATGACGAGGTAGCGCAGGAATGCGGTCACCACGTGGAGAAGCTTTTTCCCGCCCGGAGAGCGGCGTCGTTCCTCCATCTCAATCCCTCTCCTGGCGGAAAACACGGAATTGCACCACCGTGACGATGACGATGACGGCGCACATGATGAGCGAGGCCGCGGCGGCCCGTCCCATGCGGAGGAACTTGAAAGCCGTTTCGTAGGTGAAATACGTCATCACGTAGGTGGCCCGGGCAGGCCCTCCGGCCGTGATGACCTGGAAGGGGTCGAACTCCTTGATGGCACCGATGAAGTTAACCGTGGCGATGAAGAGGCTCGTCGAACGCATGAGGGGGAAGGTGACGTAGCGGAAGCGCTGCAGGGGGTTTGCACCGTCAAGATCCGCCACCTCGTAGTACGCCGGTGGGATGCTGTTGAGGCCGGTCAGGAAAAGCACGACGTAGAACCCGAACGACTTCCACAGGGCGATCACCATGATCCCAATCATCGCGGTGGAGGGCTGCGTCAGGACGTTCACCGGATACTTCAGCCCGACCAGGCCGAGCAGCGATCCGATGGGCCCGGGCGCGAGGTAGAAGATCTTCCATACGGCGGAGACGACGACCCACGGCAGGATGACAGGCAGGAAGTACACCGCCCTCCCCGCTCCCAGAGCGGGCCCTGACGCGTAGAGGAGGAGCGCAATGGCGAAGGGCAGGACGTAGTTGAGAACCCCTATCACGAGGACGTACACGAAGGTCACCTTCATGGATCCGAGGAAGACGCCCTGATGGAACAGCGTCGAGTAGTTGCGCAGGCCGCTCCAGACGGGGGCCGTGAAGAGATTGTAGTCAGTAAAAGAGATGAGGATCGTACGGACGGTCGGATAGATGAATAGCCCTACGAAATACACCAGGCCCGGTAGGAGGAAAATCAATCCCCACCTGTCCCATGGGCGCTGAAAGAAGCTTTTCTTCACTGTTGCCACCGTCACTCCATGGGGGGACCAGAGGGGGCGGAGGATCTCCCCCGCCCCGTCGCGTCACTGGGAAAGAGCGTCGTTGATCTGTTGTGCTGCGCTGGAAAGGATTCCCTGCACGTCCTTGTCCGTCGTCAGGGTCGCCTGCCACGCGCTGAATACCGCCGACCCGATCTCATTGTACTTGGGATTGGCAAAGAGCAGGTCTGCGTCGTTGGAAAGGGTGAGGAACTTTGCGACGTCGGCGTTCTGCTTGCCCAGATCCATCATCGCCTTTGTCGGCAAGAGGTACCCGACTTCATTGTACCAGCCGATCGCCTGCTTGCCCGAGGTCATCCACTGGACGAACTGCCAGGCGTCACTCGGCGTCTTGGTCTGCTTGCTCACGCACCACACCAGTGCCTGGATCGGGGCATGCACCCTGTCGGCGCCTGCCTGCTTCGGATACGGGACGACCACGAAGTTGTCCGGAGAGAATCGGCTGTCCCCCTTCGCGCTGTCCTTCAGGAGCGGCATCGTCCACGTCGAGCCCACGTACATGGCCACGTCGCCCACCGCAAAACGGGCCCACACGTCTTCGGGAACCTTCACCGGAGCGTTTCCCTGCGCCCGGGCGAGCTGGCGGAAATAGGTGAACGTCTTCACCGCACCTGCCTGATCGATCGCGGAATGGGTCCCCGACGGGTCGAGGATCGCCCCGCCGTTCTGGATGAGGAGAGGCTGGATCGGAATGAGGGTCCAGTCCGCGTTCCACAGGGGCTCGTACATTCCGGTCTGCACGAGCTTGTCCCCGCTGTAGATCGTGAGCTTCTTCGCCAGGGTCAACATGTCGTCCCAGGTCCGGGGATAGTCCCTTGTCGCATCGAGGCCGGCGCGCTTGAACGCGAGCTTGTTGAGCATCAGCCCGAATATGTTGAACTCGCGGTACAGCCCGTAGAGCTTTCCATTGAAATACAACTTGTCGATGATGCCGGGGACATAGTCCTTCTTGAACGCATCGGAGGAGGCATACCCCATGTCCTTGAGGATCGGCGCCGTCACCTCCTGAAGCTGCCCGAGCCCGGCGAACGTGTACATGTCGCTGAAGCTCGCCGTATTGAAGATATCGGGCCCGGCTCCCGAAGCGAGGGCTGCGAGGAGCTTGTTCTCGTAGGAGTCATTGTCCGCTGCCGGCTCGTAGGAGATCGTCACGTTGGGATGAAGAGACTGGTACTGAGCCACGAGCTTCTGGATATACGCGTTCGCTGGCGCGTGGGTATGCGTCCAGATGGTGAGCTTGATCGGATTGCCACCTGCCGCCCATGCGCTGCCCGCGGCGAGCGCTGCGATCATGAAGACCGAAATCCCTAAACCCCTCCAGGTCATTCCCCACCTCCTTGGTACAAAAGGCATTTTTCCAAGACCGTTAACGTTAACGGTGAGAATATAGCACAGCCTTCTGACAGGAGTCAACGGAAATTTCCACTCGGGAAATGTCGATTGGGGGACGGCGGATGGCGTCCCCTTCTCTCAGGTATCCGCCGCGCCGGGTTGCGACGGGAGCGCAACGGGAGCCGCGGGCGGGGCGGCCGGCTCACCGTCGGCCGCGCCATCGATCCTGAACTGGGCGACGAGAGTCTGCAGCTCCTGCGCCATGCCGGAAAGCTGGGACGTCGCCGCTGACATCTGTTCGGCGGAAGCGGCTGCGCTCTGCGTCACCTCGTTCACGTTTTCCACCGCCTTTGATACCTGACGGGCGTTCGTCGTCTGCTCTCCGGTGGCCGCCGATATGTTCTGGCTCATTTCGGTCACGCTCTCCAGCGCCTTCGCCAGCCCGCCAACGGCATCCACCTGCTGTGACATCGACTGTGAAAGTCCTGCGATCATCTCCTGGACCTTCTGGGAGGCCGCGCGGATCTGCTCCATGACGACCTGCGAGCCCCTCGCCTTCTCGACCCCTCTGGCGACATTGCGCACGCTCTCCTTGATCAACCCGGCGATCTCCTTTGTGGAAGAGGAGCTGCGGTCGGCGAGCTTGCTCACCTCGGAGGCGACAACGGCGAAACCTCGGCCGTGCTCCCCTGCGCGCGCCGCCTCGATGGAAGCGTTCAGTGCAAGCAGGTTGGTCTGATCGGCGATGTCGGAGATGACCGTCACGATTCCTCCGATCTTCTCCGAGCTGCCGGCGATCAGGTTGATCCCCTCCATGACCTCGGATACGGTCTTCGCTCCCTCCAGTGCGTTCTCCACGGATCTTCCCGCAAGGGTCGCGATCTCCGAGAGGTTCTTCGATACTTCGGCGATCGCCGTCTGCACCTGGCTCATCGATGCGGCCCCCTCCTTCACCGCAGTGACCTGGCTCTGCGCATTCTGGGCGACCTGATCGACGGACGCCGTGAGCTCTTCCACCGAGGCGCTCGTCTCCTCCAGTGTCGACGCCTGGATCTGGGCCCCCTCGGAGAGCTTCTGCGCGCTCGTCGTGATCTCACCGCTCGATGAGGCGACCTTCAGCGCGCTGTCCTGGACCGTAGCGACCGTCTCCCTCAGTTTCAGGACCATGCCGTTGAGCGCCTTGGCAAGATCGCCCACTTCGTCCCGGCGCTTGATGTCGAGCTTCGTCGCAAGATCCCCGGACGCCACGCTCTCCGCGAATGCTACGCCGCGGGCAAGGGGCCGCGTTATGGATAACGCGAGCACTGTTCCCAGCAGCAGGGAAAGGAGGGGGCCGGCCGTCATGCAGAGCAGGGCGATGAGGCGGAGAAGCGACGTGGTGCTGGAGGCATGTCCCATCGCGGCCTTGGAGCCTTCGAGCTGGAGCTGATTGTCCTGCTCGAGGAGGTACTGCACCTCCGCAATGGACGCACCGGTCTTGCTCACCGCCTGGTCGAACATCTGCGCGTAGAGCCCGTCCGAGGGAGTGGCATCGTAGGCGTGGGCGATGCGGACGAAGGCTTCATGGTCGCTCCACCAGGAGGTCATGACGAGGAGCACCTGCTTCCAGAGGTCAGCCTCCTTCCCCTTCAGCGAAGATGACAGGTACGTCTTCATGGCGTCGTCCATCTTCTGCTTCGAGGCATCGAAGCCGGAGTAGGCGTTCTTCTTCATGTCGGCGGTGGCCCCTTTGATCAGGAGCACGTTCTCGCCTGACTGTACCTCGCTGAGTGCCTGTTTGATGGTGAGCATGGCCACCGAACGGGGCATCTGTACTCCCGCAATGCCATCGATCTGACCCGCGAGGCTGGCGCCTGCCACGAGCGCTCCCAAGCTTATGCCGGCAATGATGAGTGATTCGATTATGAAAGCACCGAGCAGTTTTGCGATAAGCCTCATTTTTGTACGACCTCCAGTGACGGTGACTCAATGAGCAGTGTGGAGAATTGCTTCTCCTAACTTACCACAAAATTGACATAAATGGTTATAATTGAGAAATTATTTTAACGATCGATCTGGCTCCAATCTATAGTAACACCGACGTCGGTGGCGACATTCTGGAGGTCAGCATCTGAATGGTACAGCAATGTGGAGTCTGTGACCTGCGGTGTTCCGCCCGTCCCCTCGATTCGTACAGCCTTGTGATGGCTGGCAGCCAGGTCCCTGAGCGAGCTCCCGTCCACTCCGAGCACATGCACGTCCCCGTTGCATGCGCAGACGTACGTGCTCGTCGGGCTTTCCACCTTGAGGAAGAAGCTCGTTCCGCGCACGCCGGCCACGGCGCTCGGCGTGCGCACGAGGAAGCTGTCCCCGGTTGCCGTGGCGACAAGGCTCTTCAGGACGAGGGTCAGCGCCCCCTGGCGCAGCTCGCTTCCGGTCTGCATGTTGGCGGGGTTGAAGACAAAAGTCGTGTTCTCCGCCAGCCTTACCGCGTTCCTCCGGTTGAACGCGATCTCCGCCACGGACGAGCCGGCCGTCACCACCACGGCGCCCAACGGCACGGGGTCCCCGATTGCCGCCTCCGCCCCGTCGACCGTGACCGTCCCCTCGAGGTAGGTGATCGTGGGCGCCTGCGGAATCGGACGTGCGGACTGCGCGAAACCGAGCACGCTGAGCGCAAGCAGACACGCGGAAAGGAGCGCTGTTTTTCGCATTTGTTCAAGTATAGAACGGCTTTCGCTGCACGGCAAGCAGACGGCAGCACTTCTTGCATCGACATCACGCCGGTCCAATGCTACCATGGCTTGCTGCCGGCCCGCCGGTATCGGCTCCACGGGCACAGGCTCTACACATCGCCGAGGAGTCAATCGATGAAAACTGCGCGGTTGGGAAGGAACGGTCCCGAGCTGACCCGTTTGGGACTGGGCACATGGGCGATAGGCGGCGCGAAATGGGCATACGGATGGGGAAGCCAGGACGATAAGGATTCGATCTCCGTCATCCACGAGGCGCTCGATCTCGGCATCAACTGGATCGATACCGCCGCCGCCTACGGCCTCGGGCACTCCGAGGAGGTCGTCGCCCGTGCCGTGGAGGGCAGGCGGGACCGCGTCTTCCTCGCCACAAAATGCGGCCGCGTGCCCGGGCCCGACTCCTACTCCGTCGTGCCGCGGCTGAGCGCGGACAGCGTGCGCACGGAGCTGGAGGCGAGCCTGCGCAGGCTGCGCACGGACCGGATCGACCTCTACCAGATCCACTGGCCCGACCCCGAGCCCGAGATCGAGGAGGCGTGGTCGGTCATCGCCGACGCTGTGAAAGAGGGAAAGATCCGCTACGCGGGGGTCTCCAACTTCAACGTGGCACAGCTGCGGCGCATCATGCCCATCCATCCCGTTACGTCGCTTCAGCCCCCGTACAGCATGCTCCGCCGGGATGTCGAATCGGAGATCCTCCCCTTCTGCGCGGAGAACGGGATAGGTGTGGTCTGCTACAGCCCCATGCAGATGGGGCTGCTCACCGGCTCTTTCAGCCGCGAAAGGATGAGCACCATGGCCGGGGATGACCTGCGCACGCGCAACCCCTACTTTGCCGAGCCCGCGCTCACCCGCAACCTCGCGCTCGTCGATCGGCTGCGTCAGATCGCGGCCCGCAACTCGAGGAGCGTCGGGGAGCTCGCCCTCGCATGGGTGCTGCGCCGCCCCGAGGTCACGTGCGCGATCGTCGGTGGCCGAAGGCAGGGCCAGGTCCGCGAGCTCGCCGGCGCCGCCGGCTGGGAGCTCCTGCCCTCCGAAGTGGAGGAGATATCCCGCGCTCTTGCAGCGACGGGGGCCGGCGCCTGAATGAGCCGGACTCCCGCCCCTTCTGGATCGCTTTCCGATGAATTGATGTTCGACGCCCATTGCCACGTCTTGAACCTCGAGTACCTCATGCTGGAAAGCATCCAGATCCTCTGGGACATGATGCGGGGCACCTATCCATTGCCGCAGGAAGGTGCGGTCGACAAGACCGTGGCGATCCGGGCCGGCTTCGAGCTTCGCTATCCCGTGGAGGCGGCCGCGGGATTCCTCTCATGGCTCATCGAGATCGGGCTCGCCGCGTTCCGATCGGAGGAGGCCGATGTCGAGGACATGCGGCGCACCGCCCAAAGGGCCTGGGGCGTGAGCCAGCTCCAGCTCGTGCCTCTCATGATGGACGTCTATTTCATGTTCGCCCCGCCCCTGGGACCCGAGGATCCTCAGCTTTCCGTGCGGCGGCCCGCGGGACCTGCGGCTGAATCCGGAAAGCTCGACCTGTACGCGCGTGCGTTCAGGAAGCTCGTCCTCCAGGCCGTGGGCAAGGCCCGCGACCACCTTGCAGGAGAGCGCGGGGGAAAGCTCGGCTCCTTCGGGAGGATCGACGCCCTCATCGGGACCCTCGTGGAAAAAGTGATACGGGATGAAACTTCAACGCTTGCCACCGACGCGCCGAGCTTCAGGACCACGGCAGGGTTCATCCGTCAGTTCAGGGCGGTTTCCGCACTGGGGTCCAAAGGATCGGGAATCTATCCGTTCTTCGCGGTCGACGCCCGGCGCGAAGGCGTCGTCGACTGGGTCATCGGGAGCGGGCAGGTCGGAGCCGGCGGTCCTTTCTACGGCGTGAAGCTGTATCCACGGTTGGGCTGTCACCCCGGGCGGAGCGAGCTCCGACCGCTGTACGCGTTTTGCGCGAAGAACGGCATCCCCATAACGACGCACGCGAGCCACCGAGGATTTCCGCACTGGATGAACGAGTACTCGGGATTCGGCAACCCACGCAATTTCAGGGTGATCTTCGAACGTTACCCGCAGATCCGCATCGACATGGCGCATTTCGGAGACCGCCCGGACGAGACTTCCGACGACGACTGGGGCCTCTCCATCGCCGGCCTCATGCGCGATTTCAAGGGCGCCTATTCCGATCTTTCCTGCTTCACCCAATACGCCGCGCTTGAGCGGTATGTCGAGCGGTACCAGGACCTTCCGAACGTGCGCGAGCGCACGATGTTCGGCAGCGACTGCAATGTCCTCTCCTTCACGGAGCCCGGGATGACGCTTGAAAGGTACTATCGCCGGTTCCTGAAGGAGTTCGGCGCTGAACGCCTTGCGCAGATGTCCTCACGCGTACCGCGGACGTTCCTGGGCCTGTAGGGGCGATGCTCCTATGCGGCGGGCGTTTTGGCCGGTTTCTTCCGAGCCCCGATAAGGTAGCCGACGATCGCGGCAAGGATCGAGGAGAGACAGATCGGAACGAGCGCCCAGACGATATCCGGCGCCGGCTTCAGGAGATTCGCCAGTGCGGCGATGACCACCGCGATCACGAGCCCGGCGATCCCTGCCAGGATCGCGCGCAACCACGACACCGTTTTCATCCCGATAGCCTCCGTCCGAACCGCAATGGTACGCCGTATCTCCCCGCTGTTCAATGCCGATTCCTGCGCCGAGCCGTAGCCATACACCACCCTGTTTCCGTAAATTCTCTCCATGGTGCGACGGTTCACGATCACCCTCATTGCAGCGGGCATCATCGCCCTTGCCGCAGCGCAGCTTGCTTCCGCGCAAGCCACCCCGTCGATTCGCGTGACGATCTGGCAGGCCCGGATCCTTCCCGGTGAAACGTACCCTTACCCCAATACACCCGTCGGTGAGTACCGCGTTCCCGACACTGTCGTGGTGAGGAATACGGGCACGGCAGACCTCACCTTCACGGGAACGACCCCCGTTACCGTCACGAGTGCTCCGTCAGGCTCGTTCTCCGTCGACCTGCTGCCCGTCGGTTCGATCCCTCCCGGACAGAGTGCCTCCTTCATCGTGCGTTTCTCTCCCACCGAGACGGGACCGAACGTCGCGACGATCACGATCGACACGAATGACCCGGCAACGCCCACCTTCACTTTCCACATGAAGTCCTACGGGGTGAGCCGCAAGATCCGCAGCCTCATGCTCTTCGGGGGGTAAGGATACCGAGGTCACCGCTGCTCCCGGGCAGCTTCGATGAAGGCGAGCATATTCTCCAGGGGGACGTCGCCCTCCACGTCGTGGGCGGGGGAGAAGATGTATCCTCCCTCCCGTCCTTCGGCGAGAAGCAGGCGGGACTCCCGGCGCACGTCCTCGGGAGTCCCGTACGGGAGCAGCCGCTGCGTCGAGAGCCCCCCGAGGAAGGACAGTCGCGTGCGGTAGCGGCCCAGCAGGCTGTGGACGTCCATCACTTCCGGCTGGAAGGGGTTGAAGCAGGAAAGCCCGATCGAAATGAGATCCTCGAAAAGCTCGTCGACGTCTCCGCACGAATGGATCATGACGTACTTCCCCGCATCGACGACGGCGCCGTACATGCGCTTCACCACGGGGAGGATGAACTCCCGCCAGAGCGACGGTCCCATCTGCAGCCCCTGCTGTGCTCCCCAGTCGTCCCCGAAATAGACCGCGTCGATGTCGAAGCTGACCGCTTTCTTCACCTGGGCGACGTTGTAGTCGGCGATCGTGTCCAGCAGCTCCCGCACGAAATCCGGCCGATCGTAGAAGTCCATCATGAGGTTTTCCGTTCCCCGCAGCGTCCACGCCCGCTCCCACAGGGAGAAACCGATCTGGAAGACCCTGAACCGTCCGCCATAGCGCACGAGCTTTCCGGGAATATCCCGGAAGAAGCGCTCGTCGTGCGGATCGGGAAAGCTGTATCCCCTCAGGGTCGGTTCCGGCAGAACGCAGCCGAGCACGACGCCGATGTCCTTGTCGACCGACCGATCCCACTCGACCCCGAACACGTCGCGCACGCGATCGGGCCCCGACTCCTCGAAGAAGCCGATATCGCTGCCGAGCTTGAGGATGTGGTTTCCCACCTTCTCGTACAGGTCCTCGTCTCCCGCGGCGCTGTCCTGGAAATAGTGGGCTTTCAGCGTCTCCTTGGCTTCCTTCGTGAACCCGAAGGACCATGGCACGTAGGGGTCNNCGTACATTTGAGTCCACACCCTATCACGCGGATTCAAGCCCTACGACGAGCAACGCCCGAGTTCGAGCGTACAGGTGCGCAGACTTCGATGGAAAAGGTTCGAGGAGGCAGTCGCGATGTCCCACCCGATCGAGAGAATCCGTTCGGACCGCGGTCTGAAGCGTTTTGCTCCCAAGGTCGTTTATGTCCTCTCAGGGGGTGCTGCCAAGGGGCTCTGCCACCT
>PLNO01000085.1 GCA_003141795.1 Spirochaetaceae bacterium
ACTCCTTCCTCCCCGTGGACGTGTACGTCCAGGGCTGCCCGCCGAGCCCCGACGCCTTCATGCGCGGCCTGGTCCTCCTCGGGGAGGCTGTGTCCACGGAACAGAGGCCGCTGTCGTGGGTGGTCGGCCCGCAAGGGATCGTGCGCAGGGTGAAGCCGTCCCTTCGGGACGAGATGCGTCCGGAGCGTCAGAAGGCGACAGACCTCAAGTCGCCTGACGGGATATGACCTGACGGGATATGAACTATAGAACGTGACGACTGAAAGAGGGGGGAGATGATCGCAGCCCAGGGAATCATCGGTGGTCTTGTTGAACGGTTCGGCGCGGGCACGGTTGTCCTCCAGTCCACGGTGGACGGGGTCCCCACGGCATGGGTGCCCGCGGCACAGGTCCGTGACGCCTTGAAATGGCTGAAGAGCATCGAAGGTGGCTCCCATGCGATGCTGCTCGATCTCACCGCCATCGACGAGCGTTCGCGCACGCATCGGGAGGGTCAGCCGCCCGCTGACTTCACCGTCGTCTACCACCTCGTCTCCCTCGACAAGAACAGCGATTTCCGCGTGAAGGTCGCGCTCCTGGGCGAATATCCGAGCCTTCGGACAATCCGTGACATCTGGCCCAATGCCGACTGGTACGAGCGCGAAGTCTGGGACATGTTCGGCATCGTTTTCGACGGCCACCCCCACCTCAAGCGCATCCTGCTGCCGCCCTGGTGGGAGGGCCACCCTCTGCGCAAGGAGTATCCCGCTCGGGCAACAGAGATGGGTCCCTACAAAATGACGAGTGAAGACGCGCAGAAGATGCTCGCCACCCTCGAGTTCAGTCCTGAGGAATGGGGGCTGAAGCGGGAGGACGGCGACCGCCAGTTCATGTTCCTCAACATGGGTCCCCAACACCCCGCCACGCACGGGGTGGTGCGTCTCACCGTCCAGCTCGACGGGGAAGAGATCATGGAGGTGATCCCGGAGATCGGCTTCCACCACCGCGGCGCAGAAAAAATGGGGGAGCGCCAGACCTGGCACACGTACATACCGTACACGGACCGCATCGACTACCTCGGAGGCTTGCTCAACAACTTCCCGTACGTCCTTGCCGTGGAAAAGCTCGCCGGCATCACGGTTCCCGAGCGCGCTCAGGTCATTCGCATCATGATGGCGGAGCTCTTCCGCGTGATCAGTCATCTCGTGTTCCTCGGCACCTTCACCGGCGACATCGGGATGATGTCCCCCGTGTTCTACATGTTCAACGACAGGGAGAAGGGCTTCGACATCGTGGAGGCCGTCACGGGCGGGCGGATGCACCCCGCGTGGTTCCGCATCGGGGGCGTCGCTGCCGACCTTCCCCAGGGCTGGGACACACTCGTGCGGGACTTCATCAAACGTATGCGGAAGAACATCCGCGATTACGTGAACGCCGTGGCGAAAAACCGCATCGTCAAGGCCCGCACCATTGGAATCGGGACGATCAGCGCCAGGGAGGCCATCGAGTGGGGCGGGACCGGCCCCTTCCTCCGCGGCTCGGGTGTCGACTGGGACCTGCGCAAGAAGAGACCGTACGGCGGGTACGACAAGTTCGAGTTCGACGTCCCCGTCGGCGTTCACGGCGACTCCTACGACAGGATGCTCGTGCACTTCGAAGAGATGCGCCAGAGCCTGCGGATCATGGAACAGTGCCTCAACAACATGCCCGCCGGGGACTACAAGTCGGATCACCCCCTTGCCACCCCGCCGCGCAAAGAGCGCACGATGCACGACATCGAAACGCTCATCACGCATTTCCTCGGGGTGAGCTGGGGTCCGGTCATCCCTCCGGGAGAGGCTATCCACGTGGCGGAAGGCTCCAAGGGCAACCACGCCTACTACCTGGTGAGCGACGGCGGCACGATGAGCTACAGGACGCGCATCCGTACCCCGTCGTTCGCCCACACGCAGATCGTGCCCCTTCTCAGCCGCGGGCTCACGATCGCCGATCTCGTGGCCATCCTCGGCAGCATCGACTACGTCCTGGCAGACATCGACCGGTAGGGAAACGGAGGGGGAATGCTGACCGACCACGAAAAAAAGAGGATCGAGGAGGAGATGCGCCAGCACGAGCATCCCCGGGGCGCGATCTCCGAGGCGCTCCTCATCGTGCAGGAGGGCCGCGGATGGGTCCCCGACGAGGAGCTCGCCGAAGTGGCGGACATCCTCGGCATGAGCGCCTCCGAAGTGGAGGGCGTGGCAACGTTCTACGAGCTCATCTTCCGCCGCCCGGTGGGAAAGCACGTGATCATGCTCTGCGACAGCGTGAGCTGCTGGATCACGGGCGAACAGCACATCCTCGCGCACATGAAGTCCCGGCTGGGCATCGGCTACGGTGAGACCACGACGGACGGGGCTTTCACGCTCCTGCCCGTGGGATGCCTGGGGGCCTGCGACAAGGGACCTGCAATGATGGTTGACGGAAAGCTCTACGAATCCCTCACCCCCCAACGGGCGGATGAGATCCTCTCAGAGTATGGGAAAGGCTCCGATGCTGAAACCTCTCACAGCTGACATTCACCCCGACCGTGTCGCGCTCTCCCTCCCGGCCTACGAGGCTGCCGGCGGCTACCAGGGGCTGCGCAAGGCGCTGGCCATGACGCCCGTCCAGGTGCAGCAGGCGGTGACAGCCGCAGGACTCCGCGGCCGCGGCGGCGCAGGGTTCCCCACGGGCATGAAGTGGAGCTTCGTGCCAATAAGCGGCTCGGCGGGGGACACCCCCGGGCACCGCTACCTCGTCGTGAACGCTGACGAGAAGGAACCGGGCACGATGAAGGACCGGTGGCTGATGGAGGGCAACCCCCACCAGCTCCTGGAAGGGGCCCTCATCGCCGCGTGGGCGGTGCAGGCCGACATCCTCTACATATTCCTCCGCCGCGAATACACGCAGAGCGGGAAGAGCCTCACGCGCGCCATCGAGGAAGCAACCGCGCGCGGGTATATCGGCCAGCACGTTCTGGGCACGGGCTGGAACGTGACCCTCCGGATGCACATGAGCGTCGGCAGGTACATGTGCGGTGAGGAAAGCGGGCTTCTGAACGCGCTGGAAGGCCG
>PLNO01000342.1 GCA_003141795.1 Spirochaetaceae bacterium
TTTTTGGACAGCCCCTTTTTATCATCTTGACAATGCCGGCCGATCCATTTCAGAAGCTCACCACCCTGGACTCATGAATCCATCCAGGATGCCCGCGCGATTCTCCCGGCTCTCCCATTCATCCCCGGCAGTCCTTACATCGCCTTCATGCCGCGGGCGGCCGCGAGCAGCATGTCCACGGCAGCTGCCTCGGGATAGGCACCGATCATCGGCTGGGGACCGTCACCGATGACGGTGTGCGGAACGCCTGAAACGCCGTACTTGTTCGAGAGCAGGGGAAACTCCGAGGCTTCGACCATCGAAGCACGTACATTCCCGGACTCCATGGCAAAGCGAAACGCTGTGAGCACGGCGCGTGGGCAGTAGGGACAGGTGGGGGTGACGAATACCTGCAGGTCCATGGGATGCGGCAACGACCTGAGCTTTTCCCGTGTCGCGAGTGACAGACCCGAATCCCCCGTGGCCACGATCTCCATCGATTCGAGGAGCGAGGCGAACTCGTACCCCGCGGGAATGCCGAAGAACCTGATCCCGTGATCCTCCCCGCCACCGCCGAGCACCGCGAGAGCGGGAATCTTGTCGATCCCCATCTCGTCAGCCTTTACCTTGTCGCGAACGAGGTCATAGACCGCCGTCGTCACCTTGCCGCCGGATAAAGCTGCAACCTCTTCAGCGAGCTCGCGGGTCTGACGGCAGTACTCGCATTCGAACTCCTGAGTGAAAACGGTCAGAATCACCGGACCCGCAAGCATTCCGAGCCTTTCGCGGACGATTTTTGCGTCCCTGTCACTGATGAATGCCATGGTGTACTCCTGGATGAGCGGGGCGGAACAACTGCTCCTGGTTCAAAGCCCGAGTCNNTGCGACGAGAAAAGCCACGGGGACAATCCCTATCGGCTGGATGATGCCGCCGAAAACGCCGAGAAGGGAAAATATGACGATCGTCACACCGGAAGCGATGAGGATGCCACGCCCCGGCCGGGAGTCCCAGAAGTGTCCTCTTTCACGCACGATGTAGATCCTGAACTGGCTGGCGAATACAAGCATCAGCAGCACGAAGCTCTGCANNCAGATGAAAGACGTTCCGGCCGACGAGCAGCGTGACCCAGCCCTCCAGAATGTAGAAGACGCCGATTCCCGCAGAAGCGATGGAAATGTTTCTCACGTTCCACATGTTGGGGCTGCCCGTGTGTTTCACATTGTCCGTGGCAAGCGTCATGGTAACGAAATCATTCGCCAGTATCAGAAGCGCCATACCCATGAGGGACACCACGAGGTCGTGCAGCCAGAAGAAGCCCAAGGTGAGGAGCCCGATCAGCTGTATTGTCTTGGTGACTTTGTTGATCACCCACGTGAGCATCCGCTGATAGATCTGCCTGCTTGTACGCAGCGCGTCCATGATGACTCTGATACCCGGCTCGGTGAGAACCATGCTCGCCGCAGCCTTGGCCACGTCGGTGGNNGGGCAGGTGCGTCGTTGACGCCGTCGCCTGTCATGCCGGTTATATGCCCGTGCTCCTGAAAGAGCTTCACGATCTTGTACTTGTCTTCAGGATAGACCTCTGCCAGACCGTCGCATTCCCGGATCTTCAGGATCTGCTCGGCATCAGGCAGGGCCGTGAGCTCGCCCATGCGCATGACCCGGTCTCCGATGCCCAGCTGTGAGGCCATCTGCCGGGCGATGGCGATGTTGTCCCCGGTGACCATGATGGGTTTCACGCCGAGGGCCCTGGCATCCGCTATCATCTGGCCCGCTTCGGGGCGTGGCGGGTCTGCCAGGGCGAGCAAGCCGACCAGCTCGAGCTCGTTCTCGTCCGAAGGGCGGGATCTGGCGACCGCCAGAGCCCTTGCACCGGTGCGTGAAAGAGATTCTACCCTGGCGGCCGCATCCGCCAGGACACCGGCATCCTGGTGATGACAGAGAGAGAGAACAACCTGGGGCGCGCCCTTCACCGCACGGAATCGGTCCCCGTCCTCCTCAATGACGGCTTCGGAGCGCTTGGTGCCGGACTCGAAAGGGCTGACGGAGATCTGGCGGTGGTCCGCAATGGTGACCCCGGCAGTCGCGGCGCGCGCTCGAACTGCGAGGTCGATGCCGTCCTGGCTCTCCGCTGACGCGCTGAGAGCCGCCGTTGCAAGAACATCGCTCTCCGTGTGCCCCCCGAGAGGGATGACGTCCGTTACGGTGAGCTGGTTCATGGTGAGGGTTCCGGTCTTATCCAGGCAGAGCACATCCAGTGATGCCGCATCCTCCATGGAGTCCAGACGTGTGACCAGAACGCCTTTCTTCACCAGGTCCATGGCACCGACGGCCTGTACGATCGTCAGAACGGCGGGTAGGGCCACGGGCACCGCGCCCATGAGAAAGATCACCGCGAAAGTAGCAACCGTCACGATGCTGCTCTTCTCCAGAATGGCGCCGACACCGACCGCAACGAGCGCAGCCACGCCGAGATACATCATATAGCGCACTATGGAGAGCATGACCTGTTCCTGGTGGGACTTCGGGCGCGCTATCTGCACGAGCTCGGCAGTCCTTCCGAAGTAGGTGCCGCTGCCAGTGTTGACGATGAGGCATTGGGCCTCTCCACGCTTCACGATAGAGCTGGAATAGAGGATAGCCGATGCGCCGACCTCCACCGGAAGCGATTCGCCCGTCAACGCGGACTGATCCACGGAGAGTGCACCGTTCAGGACCTTGGCGTCCGCCGGAACGATGTCGCCCATCCGCAGCATCGCGACATCTCCCGGCACCACCTCGGCGGCATTTTTCTTCATCCATCCGCCGTCGCGACGCACGACAGCTTCCACGGCGAGCTTCTCCTTGAGCAGCTCGAGTGATCGCTGCGAGCCCCGCGAATGAAGGTAGCCGATGATCGCGTTCGTTACCGTCAGTACGGCGATGATGACAGCTTCCAGATCGTGCCCGAGTGCGACCGAAAGAGCGATCGCAAGCTCCAGCAGCCACGGCATCGGTCCCCAGAAACGAGAGAGGAACTCCAGGAGAGGGTTTCGCTTTCGCTGGGTGACCTCGTTTCTTCCGTATTTCCCGAGCCTCTTGACGGCATCCGCCTCTCCAAGGCCCTCGGCGGCAGATTCCAGTTCCCGCAGGGTGTCCTCGACGGACATCGTCACATATTCGGCAGTACCCTTCATCCACTTTTCTCCTACTGACAATATAGGCTCGAAGGCTACGTTCGGGTACGCCTATATCCCCGCGCCCTGGACGACAAGCGATACCACGGCAACCGCAGCCCAGGAGGCAAGGCCGAGAAGAATGGGGCGCACACCGTTGCGGAGGAGCTTTACCGGATTCGCATTGAGCCCGATCGCAACCATTGCCGTACAGATTCCGAACTTCCCTACTTCGTTAAGGAACGAGCTCAGCGCATCGGGAAGGAGCCCGAGGGTCCGCACGAGCGAGGCGACAAGGAATCCGAGGACGAACCAGGGAACGATCTTCATCATGTCGACGTTGCGGGCCGTGCCCTTGGCTCCTCGGGCGCGGACCAACGCCAGCACGAGCGTGATCGGAATGATCATGAGCGTGCGGGTGAGCTTGACGACCGTGGCAAAGCGCCCGGCCGCATCCCCGTAGGAAAACGCCGCCGCGACGACCGAGGATGTGTCGTTGATCGCCGTTCCCGCCCACAGACCGAACCCTGTCTGGCTCATCCTCATGAGGTGCCCCAGCGCGGGGAACAAGAACACCGCCACGATATTGAAGAGGAAGATCGTGGATATGGAAAAAGAGACATCTTCGTCGCTCGCCCCGATCACGGGTGCGGTTGCGGCGATCGCCGACCCGCCGCACACCGAGGTTCCCACACCGATGAGGATCTTGAGGTTCGTGTCGAGCCTCAATGCCTTGCCGACGAAATACGCGGTAACGAAGGCTGCCGACAGCGTGAAGAGCATGACAGCAAGGGACTGCTCGCCGACGCGTAGCACGACGCCGAGGTCCAGGCTGAAACCGAGAAACACGATCGAATACTGGAGCACTTTCTTGGCGGTGAGCCGGATGCCTTCCTCCAGAACCGGGGGACGCCGTATGAAGGAGAGGATCATCCCGATGAGGATCGCGAAAACAGGGGCCCCGACGATGGGCACAATTTTCCCGAGCATCCAGGCAGGGACTGCGAGGACGAGGGCGAGAATAATACCCATTGAGCTGGCAAAAAACTTCTTCACGGTCTGACCTCGAGCAGATAGTAGGGAGAAGCTACACAAATGTAAAATACTATGTTATAATGGTTTTCATATTGAATTACCTATGAGTCAACAATGACGTTCAGACATTTGACCATTTTTATCACCGTATGCGACGCTGGGGGCGTGACCCGTGCGGCTGAGCGTCTCTCCATCAGCCAGCCCTCCGTGAGCCAGGCGGTGCGGGAACTGGAGGAGCATTACCAGACCCCTCTGTTCGAGCGCCTGGGGAGACGGCTCGTGCTCACCGATGCGGGCAGGGTCTGCCTGGTCCACGCGAAACAGATCATGAAATCCCTGGACGATGCCGCCAGTTCGGTGAAAGAGCGAAGCAGCTCGAGCCTCATTCGCATTGGTGCAACGGTGACGATCGGAACCTATCTGCTCCCCGCGCTGCGAACCCTTACAAAGAGCACCCTGTACCCGGTCGTGGAGAACACGGCGCGCATCGAGCGGCTTCTGCTCGATGGGGCGCTGGACCTCGGGCTCGTAGAAGGAGAGACCAGTTCCCCTTATCTCACGAGACGCCCGTTTTACAAGGATCGACTTGTCATCGTTTGCGCCCCCGGCAACAGCCTCGCTTCGCGCACGCGCAAAGCCCGCGATCTCGAAGGCCGAGGCTTCTACATCCGCGAACCCGGCAGCGGTTCGCGTGAGCTCTTCACAATGGGCATGCGGAGGCGTGGTGTGTCCTACCGGATAGCGGGAGAGATCAACAACACTGAAGCACTGAGAAACTTCGCGCACTCGGACACCGAGAACCTCGCCGTCATTTCGGCTCTCGCGGTGGACAAGAGCGTCAGAACCGTAGATGTCACCGATCTCAACCTTGAAAGAAGCTTCGACATCGTCTATCACAAGGACAAGCTCATCTCCCAAGGCATCCGGGAGTTCATGAGCTCCCTTGTGCAGTTCGCAAAGGCACATGCTGACGCCGGAAGCTCATGAGGGATAGGGGCATCTCGGTTTTTCTGCTCACGAACGCCACCGAATTGAAAAAAAGATCGGGCATGCCGGCCGAAGCGTGATAAAAGTCACTGAAACAGAGACAGGGAACCCTTATTGTTTACCTTGAAGTTGAACATCAGGAGGTCACACATGAAAGGGAACATGGGCATTCTCGATCGGATCATCAGGGTTGCTCTGGTCGTGGCGGTTGCCGTACTGTTTTTCACAGGTCAGCTTTCGCTTGTCGCTTCGATAATTTTGGGGGTGCTCGCGGTGATTTTTCTCCTCACCTCGATCGTCGGAGTTTGCCCCCTCTATCTTCTGTTCGGTATCTCGACGAAGAAGAAGCCGGCAGCATAAGAGCAGCGGAACCATTGGAGGAGGCGGTGCACGAAAAAAGATTCCATGGCGGCGCCGAACGTCTGCGCACACCAGCCCGCATCGCGATGCTTGAAACGGCGCGTGCCGTCGGGATGTGTACGGACGGAAGCGCCATCGCTTCCGTTCTCGATGTCGGCACGGGCTCAGGGATTTTCGCCGAGGCATTCCTCGAGGCCGGACTGAAGACAACGGGGATCGATCCCGACATCGAGCTCCTGGCTCTTGCCCGCTCCTACGCGGCCAAGGCCGTGTTTATGGAGGCGACAGCGGAGAAAATGCCTTCGCGGATGCGTCCCTCGATCTGGTTTTATTCGGTCACGTCCTCCATGAAACTGACGCCCCGGTAGCTCCCCTCCGGGAAGCGCGTCGCACTAATAGAAGGAGAGTTGCAATACTGGAATGGCCATATCGAGCTGTCCCACATGGATTTCTCCATATGGAACAGATGGCGTGCACTTGAGCTTCATCGGGCCTCCTCGGCGAATCCCCCTGCTGCTCCGCGTAGCCCTTTTCATTATTGGGCGGCGCATGGGAGAAGAGCTGACGGCTAACCGGATTCTGGCCTGGGACCCAAAAGCAGAAATAGGATCGGGCATGATGGAAGGGCATCGACATGAACGCGAAAGATTTCAAAAGCACGGGCGTTTCTGATGAGGAAACTCTCAAACTGAAGGGCGCCCACTCCTTTGGACGATGTTACCACTTTGAGCGCAGGTGAACATTGCCGGCACCGCTGCGCTGTTGAAGGAGGTTATCCGAAAGTCTTTGTCGACAGTAAATACGCCTTCCGTGATTGAATCGAGGATGATGGTCTGGATCTCATCCGACATGGTAGGGCCTTTTCCAGGAAGGTTCACAGGCACTCTTTCAGCATAATCCGACCCTCTTGATCGCACAAGCAGAAAAGTCGAGCCGTAGCGATTGCACTCCACGGTTATCGTGGTCGTCTTGACATATCTTGGTTATTTGGCTAAACTGCCAAATAACCATGGATACAAAGACTGCTAGAAAGTATGAGCGGCGTGCCGCCGTCATCAAGGCTCTCGCGCACCCCAGCCGCCTATACATCGTCGACAAGCTGGCTGAGCACGAGTATTGCGTCAATGAGCTCACCACGTTGATTGGCACCGACATGTCGACGGTTTCCAAGCACTTGAGCGTTCTGAAAAATGCGGGAGTCGTGCAGGACGAAAAGCGCGGGGCTTCCATCTACTACTCGCTGCGCGTCCCCTGCATCCTGAACTTCTTCAAGTGCGCTGATGCAGTTATCGACGCCCTTCAAAAAGAGCAACGTGCTCTGGAGGACTAGGAGAAATGGAACCACACCCCGGAGAAAAAAACGGACGGAGCCCATCTTCGCGCACGTGGATTCTGTGGCTGATTCTCGCATTGGTTGCAGTGGCGGGCTGGTGGCTAATGTACAGCAATCTCGAGAGATTCGCAGACTGGCTTGTGTACGGAGTGCTGGGGATGTCGACTGGCAACAGACTCGCCTCCGCAGTCGCGTTTTTTGTCTACGAAGGTCCCAAAGTCCTGATGCTCCTGCTGGTGGTGGTCTTCGGGGTAGGGATCATACGTTCTTTCTTCACCCCGGAACGAACCCGACGGCTGCTTGCCGGCAGACGGGAAGCACTGGGCAACGTGCTCGGCTCGCTGCTGGGGGTTGTGACTCCTTTCTGCTCTTGCTCGGCGGTACCGCTGTTCATCGGCTTCGTTACGACAGGGGTCCCCCTCGGGGTCACATTCTCATTTCTCATTGCCGCCCCGATGATCAACGAGGTTGCTCTCGTCCTTCTGTTCGGCCTGTTCGGCTGGAAAGTAGCGGCGCTCTACCTCGGAACGGGCCTGGTCATCGCCATGGTCGCAGGCTGGGTGATCGGGAAGCTGCGCCTGGAGCGCTGGGTGGAAGGTTGGGTATACGCCACCACGCCTGCGGCTTCTGCGGCCGGACCGGAGCAAAAGACAAGCTGGGCAGAGCGTTTCACCTTCGGCCGCGACGCCGTGAAAGACATTGTCGGTAAAGTTTGGCCGTACGTGCTTGCGGGAATCGCAGTCGGCGCCGGCATTCACGGCTTCGTGCCCCAGGATCTCATGGCCTCGATCATGGGAAAGGGTGCATGGTGGTCCGTTCCGTTAGCTGTAATCATTGGCATCCCCATGTACTCCAACGCAGCGGGGATCATCCCCATCGTTCAGGCTCTTCTGGAAAAGGGTGCCGCACTGGGGACTGTGCTGGCCTTCATGATGTCCGTGATCGGACTTTCACTGCCTGAAATGATCATCCTGCGCAAGGTCCTCAAGATGCCGCTCATCGCCACCTTCATTGGAGTGGTCGGTGTCGGCATCCTGATAGTCGGATACCTGTTCAATATCGTTTTGTAATACGCGGATCCCGAGTCTGCAATCACAGGAGGCATGAAACATGAAAATCGAGGTATTAGGAACGGGCTGCCCGAAGTGCATGAGCATGGAGCAGAACGTCAAGAAAGCTCTCTCGGAGCTCGCCGTGACAGCAGAGGTCGAGAAGGTGACTGACATTCAGCAGATCATCCAGAAGGGCGTCATGTCCACCCCCGCTCTCGTGATCGATGGCACGGTGGTGCTCCAGGGGAAGAATCCCACGGTGGAACAACTCAAAGCGCTGATCGGAGCACGGTGACGATGATCATGAAAAAGAGCTCCATCCTCGCCATTCTCGGCCTTTCAGGATTCGTGGTCATGGCGGACAACTGGGTCGTTTCACCGATCCTGCCTTCTATTGCCGCAGGCATCGGTATCGATCCTGTCAGGGCTGGACTGCTGATCACCGCGTATATGATCCCCTTCGGATTGTTTCAGCTGGTCTTTGGACCGTTGGCAGACCGGTTCGGCAAGAGGCAGGTCATAACCGTCGCCATGATCGCGTTCACAGTGGGAACGGGATTGTCCGCGACAGGGGCGACCCTGACGGGTCTTGCACTCTACAGGGCTTTGACGGGTGTCTTCGCGGCCTCGGTCATGCCAATCTCTCTTGCGTTGATCGGGGATCTCTTTCCGATGGAAGAAAGACAGAGTGCGATCGGCACCTTCATGGGAGTGTCGTTCCTCGGTCAGGGGCTGAGCATGGCGATAGGGGGCACCATCGCATACCTCGTGAGCTGGCGTGGTGTATTCGCCACCTACGCGGGCCTCTCAGTCATCGCCACCACGCTGCTTCTGAGCATCGGCAGCCGCATTCCGTCCCAGCGCAATCCCCAGAGCAAAATGCTCGCGCCTTTCGCGGGACTTCTCACGAAGCGGGCGAG
>PLNO01000104.1 GCA_003141795.1 Spirochaetaceae bacterium
CCCGCCCATCTTCCGCATGTCCCGAGTTCCTACGGAGTGGATCACGGCGCCGGCGCCGAGGAAGAGCAGAGCCTTGAACACGGAGTGGCTGAGCAGGTGGAACTGGCTCTGGAACAGGGCGCCCGTACCTATGGCATACACCATGAAGCCGAGCTGGCTCACGGTGGACCATGCGAGCACCCGCTTCAGGTCATTGGCGACGGCCGCCATGGTTGCGGCAAGGAACGCCGAGACGACACCCACTGCGATGACGGAGATGCTCCATCCGGGAACCGGGCTGAAAACGGGGGAGAACCGCGCAAGGAGATAGACTCCCGCGTTGACCATGGTTGCCGCGTGGATGAGCGCGGAAATCGGCGTGGGAGCCTCCATGGCGTCCGGGAGCCACGTCTGGAAGGGGAACTGCGCCGACTTGGCGGCCGCGGCGGCCAGAAATCCGAAGCCGACCCACGCCAGGACCTGGGGCGGGAAAGTGTGAGCCCGGGAGAGGAACGTGGGGATGTCGAAGCTTCCGTCCTGCGCGTAGATGACGAGAGAGCCGGCCAGGAGGCCGACGCCGCCCAGCCCGGTGATGATGAGCGCCTTGATCCCGCCGGCGACGGCCTTCGGATCGTCGTTGTGAAACGAGATGAGCGCCCACGAGCACAGCGCCGTGATTTCCCAGAAGACGACGACCATCAGGAGGTTCGCCGAGAGGACGAGCCCGACCATGGCGCCGATGAAGAAGAGGATGAGCGCGTAGTAGCGGCCCTGGCCCTCCTCACCGCGCATGTAGTCCACGGAGAACACGACGGCAAGCCCGCCGATCACTGCCGCGACCGCGGCCAGGAACACACCGAAGGCGTCCGGCAGGAGACTGAGCTCGCCGAAGGCGCCGCCAAGGGTCAGCGCGAAGCCGATCCTGTCCGAGGCGAGGGGGATGAGCAGGATCGATGCCACGGCGTCCGCCGCTGCGAAAACGATGGCGAGCGCGGTGCGCAGCCGGCCGTCCCGACCCGCCGCCAGAACAGCAACCGCGCCCACCCAGGGGAGGAAGACCGTCAAGGGAAGCAACCAGGACGCGTGCAGGGCGGTCATTCCTGGCAACATTCGACTACCTCCTCAGACGGGAGATTTCTCGGGTATCCAGCGTTCCGCACCATCGTCGGACCTGGATGGCCAGAGCGAGAGCCATGACGGTGACCACGGTATCGGCCACGATAACGGTGACGGCCAGGCTCTGGCCAATGGCGGGCTTCCCCGAGATACCGCCCGCGGCAACCATCACGAGGATCGTTCCCTTGGCGAAGATCTGCAGCGCCACGACGATCTTGATGAGGTTGCGCTGGATCAGAAGCCCGTAGATCCCGACGGCCACGAGGCCGAGAACTGCCACCATGGCGAGAGTCCAGACGCCTCCGATCACGGAGAGCCTCCTTCGCTGCCGGGCGCGCGCGCGGGGTTTCCCGGTTCACGGCGTTCGGAGAGCAGACCCAGCGATCCGAGCACCCCGCTGAAGATCAGCACCACCTGGAGCACGGTGTCCAGGCGGCGCTCGTCCCACAGCGCCCGCCAGAACGGCAACGCCTCACGGGGCAGCGCGGCAGACAGAAGGCTCGGCACCGTGAGCCATAATAGGAGAAGGACAAAGACGCCCATCAGCACCCATGCGACGGGCCGCGGCACGATGCTCGTCACGCCGACAAGCTCTTCGCCGGCAACATTGATCGCGAACACGAAGATGATGGTCACGAGTCCGGCGCCCACGGAGAGCTCCACGACGCCGACCTCCGGTGCACCGAGCAGGGCGATGGCGAGTGCGAGCATTGCGCTGCAACCGGCGAGCCAGAGGGCGGAGATGAGCAGTCGTTGGGCATGGATCGCCTCGAGGGCGCACAGCAGCGTCGCGGAAAGGACGAGAGTCTGTATCACCATACAGAAACCCTCCCTGCCAGAGCTACATATCCCGTCGATGGGCAGGGGAGGTCCGTCTCCCGCCCGCGTTCTCTCAGATCAGTATCGTGTTGGAAATACGAACCGCATGATACGTCCTCCCGGCCCCGCTGTCAAGAAAAACGAGAGCACTTGACAGTTGTGCTATGATAACGATGTAGCATCATAGTGTGCCACTTCGCAAGAGATCACCGGTAGAAGGGGAAGGCTCTTTCGGGGGGCGATAGTGAAGACGTTGGCGCTCTGACCCTGGGGGGACGCATGTCACCCTCCAGCGCGACATCGCGACGCTGTCTGGCGCAGTGGTCGATCACGGGAGAAGTGATCCTCATTGGGGAACCGCCCGCCTCTCCGATGCTCGCCGGTTTCTACACACACTGCGATGACTTC
This sequence comes from Spirochaetaceae bacterium, assembly GCA_003141795.1. The sequence goes on from PLNO01000104.1 coordinate 2,323, forward strand.
TACTACGCTTCGCGGGGGAGACCCGCCTGCAAGCCGGCACGGCTGGTGACCGACGTCGTCCCGTTGGACGGCGAGCTCACCGCGTTCTCTCTCTGTTTCAACGTCGACTTCCTCGACCCCGTGCGGGGTCATTACATTTACCTCATCCTCTGGGCCGACGAGAACGGCAATGGCATCTACGACCCCGGCGAGGAGTGGAAGTACGTCATCCCGCTGTATGACGACCGCGTGTTCGGCGGTGCAACCGATTGCGTGTACTACTACGATGAGCGCGCCGACGAGCTCAAGGGCACGCAGCGGGGATGGAACCAGAGCGCGGGGCTCGAGCGGTACGTGCCCGTGGATCGGGCCTGCCATGACGGAGCGCGGCTCGCCAACGACACGGCATGGGCCGGCCCGGAAAGCATGAAGGACTGACGATGGCAAAACGGCGGGAGCGAACCAGGAAAGAGCTCGGGTCACTCATCCCCGAGATTAAAACCGAGGAACATCATCTTGATGACCTGCTGAGCGGCGCGCGCGCGGAGGCCGAACGCATATTTCAGGATGCGGAAGCGGAAGCGGATTCCCGCGTCCGCGCCGCGCGCGTGGCGCTCCCCCGCATCATTGCGGCCGAGCGGGAATCCCGCACTGCGGGAATGCACCGGGAGGCCGCAGCCGCGGCCCGGGCGGAAGAAGAACGGACAAGGGTGCAGGAGACTGCGGCAACGGCGGCCATCGACGATGCCGTGGCATACGTCGTGTCGCTGGTCTGGCCGGAGAAGCGGCCGTGATCAGCGCGATGTCCGCCGTGGAGATCATCGGCCCCATAGACCTCTTCTCGGCCGCGGTGGAATCGATACAGGCCGCCGGCGTCCTGCACATCGTGGAGACCCCGCTGGCGGAGTTCGGCAAGGTGGACCTCCTCAGCAAGATCCACCTCACGGAAGACCAGGCACGGGCAAGGGAAACGTGCGCGCTGACTGCGCAGACCATGGATGAGCTGGTCACCGAGATCCCCGCGTCCCTCGCGCGAACGGTGGACCGCTCGCCTGCCATGAGCCTTCAGTACGAAACGTTGCGTCCCAGTGAGCTGGACCTCCTTGCGGCGCGCGCACGGGTTCTGCACTCGCGCGCCAGGTCCTTCCGACGCCGCGAGCGCAATCTCACCGACGACATCACCTCCCTTTCCGGCTACGAGAAGATCCTCGCCATCTTCACCCCTCTGGTGGAGACGCGCGAGCTCCCGAAGGGATTTGAAATGATCGGGGTCGTCTTCGAAAAACGCAACAGGCTGGCGCGGGACATGTTGAAGCGGGAGATGGGACGCCTCACCGCGGGCAGGTTCGCGTTCCTTGAACAGCCCCTGGACGGGGGACGGACCGCCGTGCTGGTCGGCTTCCCGCCCGCGCACGCCGTTCGGGTGCGGTCCTTCATCGCCGCCGCGGGCATCGGGGACCTCGCGTTCCCCCGCCACCTGCGGGACAAGCCATTCGAGGAAGCACTCGCCGCGCTTCAGTGCGAGCTCGCGGATCTCACCCGTGAGCGGCGGGCGCTGCGGGATCTGATGGAAGGGTTCTTCGTGGAAAATGCGGCGGAGATGATCGCGCTGCACCACCTCAGCAACGACAATCTCTCCCGCTATGACGCCCTGCCGAAATTCGCGCGCACCCGGCACGCCTTCATCATCCAGGGCTGGCTGCCGGGCGACACCGTGGGCGGTCTGCGCGACACCCTTGGCCGCATCTCGGATGCCGCCATCCAGGTGCGTGAAGTCCCCGAGCGGACCCTGGGCATGCCGCCGGTGCGTCTGGAAAACCCGCGGCCCGTGAGCTCCTTCGAGCCTCTCCTCTCCTTCATGCCATTGCCGAAGTATGGAACTCTGGACCCGACGAAATACCTCGCCACCTTCTTTCCCCCGATCTTCGGGCTCATGCTCGCCGACGTCGGATATGGCGCCATCGTCGCCGCCGCAGCCGTCATTCTCTATTTCACGGGGAAGGAACGGAAGCTCCAGCGACGGCTCGCCCTGATCGCCGGTTCCTGCGGGTTCTTCACGATCATCTTCGGGTTCGTCTTCGGCGAGCTGTTCGGTGAAGTGGGCGCCTCACTCGGCCTGCATCCCCTCTGGCAGGAGCGCTTCTCTCTTGCCGCGGGCCGTTCATCGTCGACACTCCTGGGCTACCTTATGGTCGCGTTGGCCGTGGGTGTCCTCCAGATCCTCTTCGGCCTCGTGCTGGGAGTCATCAACGCCCGAAGGGTCAGGGACAGGAACATGGCCCTGGGCAACCTCGCGCGGATCGCGGGGCTCGCGGTCCTCTTTTTCTTCGTCGGACGGCTGGCCCACGTCCTGCCCTCCTCCCTCACGTCCCTCGGGGTCGTGGCCCTGATCGTCTTTCTCGTGCTCATGATCATGCAGACCGTCCGTCACCCCCTGCACGGCATCATGATCCCCCTTGAGATCCTCAGCACGATGGGCAATATCCTTTCCTACGCGCGGATCATGGCAATCGGCCTGTCCTCCGTCGTGCTCTCCCTTCTGGCGAGCATCCTCGGTGGAATGGCCGGCAACGCCGTCGTTGCCGTGCTGATCTTCATCCTCGTCAATGCCCTCAACCTCGCCCTCGGGATCATCGACCCGACGATCCAGGGCATGCGGCTGCAGTACGTGGAGTTCTTTTCCAAGTTCTACCTGGGGGGCGGAAAACCTTTCGTTCCCTTCAGAAAGATGGGAGGCGTCGCATCATGAACAGGAAAGCCCTGCTCCTCGTCGTCCTTCTCGGCACACTCTTCGCCTCGGCCAGCGTGGCATGGTCGGAAGAGGCCCAACAGGCAGCCGAGCCGAAAAAGAGGGACATAACCCTGGGGATCATCGCCGTTGCGGCGGCGCTCGCCGTGGGCGCGTGCGCCATCGCCACCGGGATCGCGCAGAGCCGGATCGGGTCCGCCGGGGCCGGCACCATCGCGGAAAAACCCGAGGCCGGCGGATCGATCATCCTCCTCATGGCCATCCCGGAGACGATGGTGATCCTCGGGTTCGTGGTGGCCATCATCATGGTCTTCACCATGTGAGATTTAGGCCATGGACCGGGAACCAACCACCGGCGCCCTTATCGACGCCATGGAACACCAGGCCGCGGACGAACGGCGGCGTATCAGGTCCGAGGCCGATGCGCGGGCGGGTGGGGTGCTTGCCTCTGCCGACGCGGAATGCGAACGCCTGAAAACGGAAGCCCTTCACGCACTGGACAAGGATCTGGCCGTCGAAAGGCAGCGCATCGTCGGGGAGGCGATCATGCAGGCCCGCGCGGAACGCCTGCGTATGAAACGGCGACTTCTGGCGGATGTCTTCCGCCGCGCCGGGGAAAAGATCAACCGCCGAACGGCCGACGCCGAGTATCCGGCTGCGCTCGCGTTGCTTGCCGCTGAAGCGCGGGCGGTCGCCGGCGAACCTTGCGAGGTCACCGCCGGTGTCGAGGATGGCCTCGTGACAGCCCTGTCCTCCGACGGCAGGCGCAGGGTGGAAAACGGGATTGCCGCGCGCCTGGGCAGGGCGGAGATTGTCGCCGAGCACGAGGTGGCCCGACGCCTGTTCGGCGGGGTCGTCGCAGCCGACGGGGCCAGTGCTTCCGGCAGTGCCCGCGGCCACGAATGAGGACATCCCCCGGAGACTACGACTATCTCAATGCTCGCGTGCGCGGAATGAGCACACAGCTGCTCGCGCCGGAGTTCTACGAGCACGTGCTCTCCTCCTTCACCGACACGCTCCTCATGGATTCGCTCCTGGCTTCCCCCTACGCCGCCGACGTGCGGGAAGCCCTCTCCACGCGCGGCTCCACGGCGGTCACTCGCGTGGTGGAAGCAGCGGCGGTCCGCAATACACGCGCGACTTTTGCCAAGGTCCTCGCAGACGCCCCACCCGAGCCGCGGCGCCTGCTGGCCGTCCTGCTCAATCGATGGGACGTGGCGAATGTCCTGGCGCTGGCGCGCGCTCTCCTTGCGGGCGCCAGTCCGCAGGAAGCATACGGCGCGCTGCTTCCCATCGGGGAGCTCTCGAATGCGCAGCTTGTCGAGCTTTCCGCGGAGAGGGACCTCAGGGGTCTCGCGGACTGCCTCACGACGTGGGGGCACGCTTTCGCCTTCGCCCTCCGCCGTGCCCTCCAGGAATGTGAAAACCCTGCGGATCCGCGCGCAGTGGAGCACGTGCTGTACGCGGGGTACTTCTCGTGGGCCTTGCCCCAGCTGCGGCCGTCGGATCGGCCGCAAGGCATCGTGCGGGACTGCATCCGCATGCAGATCGACCTCACGAACGTCGGCGCCGCCTTTGCGCTGGTCCGCGACAAAGGCTCCTCGGCGGACCGGGGCATGAAAGGCCGCATCGAGCCCATCGCTCGCGGCCTGATCCCCCCGGCGGTGCTTCGTGAGATCGCCGCGGCCGATTCTCTCGAAGCGGCGTTCGAGACCCTCATGGAGACGTATCTCGCCCCCGGCGTGGAGAAAGGGATCCTCGCCTTCGGACAGGCGCGAAGTCTCGCCGTCATGGAGCGCTTCCTCGAGGAGGTGGTGCTCGAGCGCGGATGCAGGCTCTTCCGCAAAGACGTGCTGGGCATTGGCGTCCCCCTCGGTTTCATCTGGAGGAAGTACTGCGAGCTGGCCAACCTGCGGCTGCTCGCACGCGGGGTCGCCTACGCCATGCCGCCGAATGCGATACGGCAGGAGCTCGTCCTTGTCTAGGATCCTCGCAGTGCTCCGTGAGGATCTCGGGAGCGGCTTCGCGCTTGCGGGCATCGATATACGCACCGTTGCCGATGGCGAGGGGCTGCGCGCAGCGCTCGACGATGCAGTGACGGATCGATCGTTCGGCATGCTGATCGTGGAGGAGGAGCTGATGCAGGAGATCCCTGTAGAAGTACGAACAGGGTACGCGGCGGTCACCGTTCCCCTCATCATCGAGGTGCCGGGGACGGTTCGATGGCGGGAGGAGCAGGCGCTCCCCTTCGACGACTACGTGGCACGCCTCGTGCGGCGTGCCGTGGGCTACCAGCTGAACATCAAGCTCTGACGAGCGTACGCAGCGGAGGGCTACCGGTGGAGATCCAGGGTATCATCAGTCGCGTTTCGGGCCCGACAGTGATAGCGCGTTCCATGAGCGGCGCGCGGATGGCGGAGGTGGTCCGCGTGGGACACGCCGGCCTCATGGGGGAGATCATCCGCCTCGACGGGGATACGGCCTTCATCCAGGCCTACGAGGACACATCCGGCATCTGCGTCGGCGAGCCCGTGACACGCTCGGGAGGGGCCCTGCTGGTCACCCTCGGCCCCGGCCTCCTGGGCAGCGTTTTTGACGGCGTGCAACGCCCCCTGAGACTTCTGGAGAAGGAAAGCGGGGCCTTCATCCGCCGGGGATTGTCCGTTCCGGCGCTTTCCGTTGAGAAGCGGTGGAGGTTCGAGCCGTCGGTGACGCAGGGCGCGCGCGTTGCGGCGGGGGACAGCATCGGCACGGTGCGGGAGACGGATTCCTTTCTCCACACGATCATGGTCCCGCCGGAAATCGCAGGCGTCATCGTCTCCATCGACCCGGGGGACTTCACCATCGACGATCCCGTCGCGCGCCTCGATACGGGCGCTGAAATCACCCTCTGCCAGCGGTGGCCTGCAAAGGTCCCGCGGCCCGTACGGAAAAAGCTCGTCTCCAACGAGCCATTCGTGACGGGGCAGCGCGTACTGGATTGCCTCTTTCCCATCGCAGCGGGCGGCGCGGCATGCCTGCCCGGCGGATTCGGGACGGGCAAGACCGTACTGGAGCAATCCCTGGCGAAGTATTCGACGGCTGACGTGATCGTCTACGTGGGCTGCGGCGAGCGGGGAAACGAGATGACCGACGTTCTGACCGAGTTCCCCCTCCTCATCGATCCACGCACCGGCGGACCGCTCATGAACCGGACCGTGCTCGTGGTGAACACGTCGAACATGCCCGTAGCCGCCCGTGAAGCCTCCATCTTCGTCGGAGTGACGATAGCGGAATACTTTCGCGACATGGGATGCGCCGTGGCAGTCATGGTGGATTCCTCCTCCCGCTGGGCTGAGGCGCTGCGGGAGATCTCATCGCGCCTGGAAGAGATGCCGGGCGAAGAGGGCTACCCCACGTACCTCCCCTCGCGCCTTGCCTCCTTTTACGAGCGGGCGGGTGCCGCGGAATGCCTGGGCGGCCGTCGGGGATCGGTCACGATCGTGGGAGCCGTTTCGCCCCCGGGCGGGGATTTCTCCGAGCCTGTCACGCAGAGCACGATGCGCGTGGCAGGAGCGCTCTGGGCGCTGGACTATCCCCTGGCGCACAGCCGCCACTACCCTGCGATCAACTGGAACCGGAGCTATTCCCTCTTCGTGGACAGGCTCGGTCCGTGGTTCCGTGAGCACGTCGGTGAGTCCTGGATGCGGCAGCGCACGCGCCTGATGGAGCTGCTGGAGAAGGAGGCAGAGCTGCAGGAGGTGGTTCAGCTCGTGGGTCCCGACTCCCTGCAGGAGAGCGACCGACTCACGCTTGAAGTGAGCAGGATGCTGCGCGACGGGTTCCTTCAGCAGAACGCCACATCGGAGACGGACGCCTCCTGCCCCCTCTCCAAGCAGTACGACATGCTCGCCCTGCTCCTGGAGTTCAATGATCTCGCGTGTGCCGCTTTGGCGCGGAAGGTGCCCCTTGCCCGGGTCTACACGGTTCCCGAACGGGAGGAGCTGGCCCGGCTGCGGGAAATCTCCGCCGCGGATTTCCCGGCCCGTGCGGGGGTGATCGCGGAGCATATGCGCGCCTCATTCAAGGCGCTCAACGCGGAGGGTGCGCCTCATGAGTGAATCCCTTCCCCTCTCCCGCGAGTACCAGGGGCTGCGCACCATCTCCGGTCCCCTGCTGTTCGTGCGGAGCGCCACCGACCTCCCCTATGCCGGAACGGTCTCCATCACGGCCCCCGGCATGGCGCCGAAATCGGGCCAGGTCATCGAGGTGTCCGACGAGGTCACCGTCGTACAGGTGTTCGAGGAAACAATGGGCCTCGACGTGACGCGCACCTCCATTACCTTGGTGGATCGCGAGGCGCGTCTGGCCGTCTCCGAGGACCTCGTCGGGAGGATCCTCGACGGATCGGGGAGACCGCGTGACGATCTGCCGCGCGTTGTGGCCGATGCGCTGCTGCCCGTATCGGGGATTCCCATCAACCCGATCTCCCGTGAGAAGCCACGGTCCTACATCCACACCGGTGTGTCAGCGATCGACGGGTTCAACACCCTGGTGCGGGGGCAGAAGCTGCCCATTTTTTCCGGGGCGGGATTGCCCGGTAATGAGATCGCAGCCCAGGTGCTGCGCCAGTCCCGGGTCACGGGCTCGAATGAGAGCTTCGTCATCGTTTTTGCCGCCATCGGAATCACGCAACGGGAGGCCGCGTATTTCCTCTCGGAGTTCGAGCGCACCGGGGCGCGCAGCAGGACGGTGACCTTCCTCAACCTCGCCGATGATCCCACCATCGAACGCCTCCTCACGCCCCGCTGCGCGCTCACTGCCGCCGAGTACCTGGCCTTCACTCTGGGCTACGAGGTGCTCGTGCTCATGACGGATATGACCAGCTACTGCGAGGCACTGCGGGAGATCGGCACCGCGCGGGAGGAAATCCCCGGCCGTCGGGGCTACCCCGGCTACATGTACACCGACCTCGCTTCCCTCTTCGAGCGGGCGGGCAGGATCAAGGACCGCAAGGGCTCGGTGACGCTCCTCCCCATCCTCACCATGCCGGATGACGACATCACGCATCCCATTCCCGACCTCACCGGCTACATCACCGAGGGCCAGATCGTGCTCTCCCGCCAGTTGCACCGACGGGGGGTCTTTCCCCCCATCGACGTCCTGCGCTCCCTGTCGCGCCTGATGAATAACGGCATCGGCAAGGACCGCACGCGTGATGACCACCGGGACCTTGCCAACCAGCTCTACGCAAGCTACGCCAAAGGTCAGGATACGCGAAGGCTCGTGGCCATCATCGGCGAGGAGGCCCTGGGAGATCTCGACAGGAAATACCTGCGGTTCGCGGAAGATTTCGAGCGCACCCTCATCCACCAGGGCGGCGATGAGAGGTCGATGGAGGAGACACTCGACCGGGGGTGGCGTGTATTGGAAGCGCTTCCCGACACCGAGTACCGTCGGATCGGCAGGGATCTCATCGAGCGGTATCACCGGACAACGGGCGCGTCCGCCGGCGTCGCGGCTGCCTCCGCGGGCGGACAGGGCCACCGTGGAGCAGATTAGCCCGACACGGTCGGAGCTCCTCACCCGCCGCGCGCAGATCCGCCTTGCCCGTCAGGGGGTGGAGCTCCTGCGCGGGAAGCGGGAGGCGCTGGTGCGGGAGTTCCTCTCCGAATTGCAGAAGTTCGTCGATACTCGCGAAGCTCTTCGCCGTCAGCTCGCGGATGCCAAGCAATCCCTCATGCTGGCCCTCGCCATCGACGGTCCCGAAGCCATGGCTTCGGCGGGGTTTGCCAGCCGAAGGCCGATTCGCCTGGAGACCACGGAGCGCAACATCTGGGGCACGAGGATCGTGGAAGCGGAGACCGACTTCATGCCGCGAGATCCGGATTCACGAGGGTTCTCCCCCATGGGTGCCAGCGCACGGATCGAGGAGACGGCGGACCGGTTCGAGACTACGCTGGAACTGATCCTGCGCGTGGCGCCGCTTGACCTCAAGCTGGGAAGGCTGGCTGAGGAGATCCGCCGGACCTCCCGGCGGGTGAACGCACTGGAGCAGCGCATGCTTCCCTCCCTCGAGGAGCAGGTGCGTTACATCCGCGGCGTTCTGGATCAACGGGAACGGGAAGACGTGCTTCGGTTGAAGCACCTGAAGAAGAGGCGCCTATGAATGCCCCCACGGGGCGGCGATGAATGCCCCCACGGGGCGGCGGTGAATGCCCCCACGGGGCGGCGGTGAATGCCCCCACGGGGCCGGCGGTGAATGCCCCCACGGGGCGGCGGAAAGGGGCTGGCGATGCAGCTTTCGGAATTGATCCAGGAGGACGTGATCAAGGTCGGCCTGGAGGCCCGCGACAAGTGGGAGGCCATCGAGGAGCTCGTGGACACCCTCGTTGCCGCGCACGAGATCCGCCTCAATGACAGACCCGCGGTCATCGAGGCCGTGAACGTACGCGAGCGCTCCTTCAGCACGGGGTTGAAATACGGGCTTGCCATTCCGCACGGCTCCGTGGACTGTGTGAAGGATCTCATCGCCGCCCTGGGCACCTCGGAGAAAGGGATACCCTTCGAATCAGCGGATGGCGCGCCTGCGCGTCTCATCATCCTCCTGGCGATCCCGAAGGCGTCGTTCCAGCAGTACGTGCCGACACTCGCCGGCATCAGCGGCCTTGCCACCACGCCGATGGTTCGGGAAGCCATTCTCGCCGCGGCCTCCGCGAGCGAGATCACCGCCATTCTGCAGGGAACGAAGGAGATATAGCGGAGAGAAGTCACTCCCTGCGATGTGACCAAAAAGTGATCTTTCCAGCACCCTTTCGTGAACCGGCCTCCGTACATTCTACTCGGGGTTGACGCCCCGGGCTCCGCCGTGTATGCGGCGGGCATACGGTATCGCAGGAGGCAACACAATGAAACGATTGACCCTGGCAGCTCTCATCCTCGCCGGGATCGCCTTTGTGGCATCCGCGCAGAGCATGAGCGCAACCTCATCAAGCTCGAGTGGCAGTACCTCGGGAATGATGGCATCCGAGGACCCGAACTACGCGGCACTGAAGAAGGCGAACATGCTCGCGGATGTCGCGATGGGCATGCAGCTGCGCAATGCAATGAGCACCGGGATGAAGGTGAGCTTCAAAGACCTCATGGCGGCCGAGGCTCTCGCAGCAAAGAACCCGACAGTGCTCTTCTTCGCCGCCGACTGGTGCCCGAGCTGTCAGGCGGACCTCAAGGACATCAACGCCAACGGGTCACGGCTCGGGAAAACGAACGTGGTCGTAGTGGACTACGATAAGAGCGCCGATCTGAAAGCCCGCTATGGAGTAACGATGCAGGACACCTACGTCCAGATCGGCGCGATGGGGGAAAAAATCGCGATCTGGAACGGGGGCGGCGTCGACGGCCTCCTCATGAACGTGAAGAAGCCGATGTAGGCGGCTTTGAACGCTCAGGACGGCGGGACAGTGTAGTGTCGCACCCGCCGTCTCACTTCCCGTGGAAGCTGTACTCCACGGCCAGATCGAGCCCGAGCTGCGGCCCCTGCCAGGCGCCCAGGTCGTACCCGAACCGCGCGCCCCCGCCGATTCGAATCGCTATTCCGTGTCCCGAAGGCGAGCGGTACCCGAGCCCGACGCAGACACCGGGCATCCAGTAGGTGTATACGTCCTGCAGGGAGGGGATCGAATACACGTACTGCCCGAGAACGTCGAAGATGCACTGCACCAGACCGAACTGGATTTCGCACTGAAACTGGCTCTCAGGGGCCAGGAGATGGGCAACGCCGACGAGGGTGTAGGAGATCTGTGTCGGGGAAATGAGACAGATCCCTGCGGTCCCCCTCACCCCCAGCAGGTCGGAAAACTGGTATTCGGCGCCGGCTTTCAATCCAAGGTAGAGATCCAGCTCGGACTGAAAGCTCCACGGGTTCCAGGACCCCGCGAAAAGGGGGCCCGAGCCGAGGAGCGCGAACAGAAGAACCCAGACGATCAACAGCTTTTTCATTGTGCCTCCCACTTTTTCGATAGAACACCTGTTCGGCGATAGTCTACAACGGAGGGAAGCCCGGCGGCAAGGCATTGCTCACCAGGGCATCGGTTGTCCCCTCCAGTCGAGAAACGCGGGGCGCGGCCCGTCGAACGCTTCCCCGCCGCCGAGCGCCCGTTCCACCAGCGTCAGCACGGCGGCCGCTGATTCGACAGGGAGAAGCGGAGCCGCCACGTCGAGCGTTCCCCGCATCATCGTCCGCACCCATCCGGGGTGTACGACGAGCACCCTCCCCTTGTGCGGCCGCAGCCGGTTGTGCGTCAGAGCGGAGGCCATGTTCAGAGCGGCCTTGGACATGCAATAGGCATACCACGCGTCGCGGTCACAGGCGCCGATGCTGCCCGTGTCGGAGGAGATGTTCACGACGGTTCGGGTCGTCCCGGCAAGGAGGAGGGGGAAGAATGCGTTGGTGACGCGCAGGGGACCCAGTGCGTTCACGTTGTAGACCTCAAGTGCGCCCGAAAAATCGATCGCTCCCGGCATCGCGGTTTCGATGTCGCCGAGCATGCCGGCGACGTTCAAGACGAGGTCGACGTGGTCGGCGCGCTCTGCCACGAGAGACTCCGCGTGAGCAACGCTTTCATCGCTTCCCACGTCGATGGGGACGATCGCCAGTCGGGCACCGTGGACCCGCGAAAGCTCCGCCAGGCTGCCTTCTCCCGGCCTGTGGGCGCCTGCGAACACACGGCAGCCCTTTTCGAGGAGGCCCGCGGCGAGTGCAAGGCCGATGCCGCCGCCGGCACCTGTGACAAATATAGTCAGGTCTTTCATCGCGCAGGAATGATACGCGAAACTCACCGACCGTGGAATACCAGTCGGCCCGGCCTCAGACGTCCGTTTCCCTGTACTCCAGGAATTCGAAATCGGCGTGAAGGCCTCCGCCGCTGAGGTCCTGGCAGCACAGCGCGACGAACGATCCGGTGAAGCCGCAGGGTATCGCGTGCTCATCCGAGAGTATCGAAGCGTCCATCTCCCAGCCGATGCGCGACCAGCTCTCCCCATCCGGGGAGTAGCGGAAGCAGAGCCTCTCGTGATTCATGTCGAAACCGAGGAATATCCTGCTCCATCCGTCAACGGGGACTTCCTTTTCAACAGGGTAGGACACCACGCCCCTTTCACACCGCATGATGCCGAGGCACTTGGAGGCGTGGTCCGCCCGGCTGATGTAGAGGTAGTAGAATGCTTCCGTATTGTAGAAGGCCGCGAGTCCCGCCAGCTGCTGGAACGAATCCGGCTCGAACTCGACGCATGTCTCCGCGGAGATCCGAAACGAGGCGATACGGCGGGCCACCAGCGCCTGGCGGAAGCTCGAGAGGATGCTCTCCCCTCCCTTGAGCCTCAGAAATCCGGGCCGCTCGCTCAGGCTCATGAGGGATGAGTCGAGCGGGATACGCAGGGTGTTGTAACAGGATCGCAGGACAGGGGTCGTAAAGTCGTCCCGTGCGGGCTCCGGCCGCCACTCGTGGAGCGGAAGCGCCGGGGGAGTGAACGCGTCGTCGGGGGACTTTCCGCCGTTGGCAAGCCGTGGCCAGCCGTCGGGAGTCCACGTCACGGTTTGCAGGGAGGTCTCCCGCCCAAGTGTGGAACGCCCCTTCACTCTGGGACGCCGGCAGAGGTACGCGAGGATCCATGTCCCGTCCTGCGCTTCCACGAGGCTGCCGTGCCCTGCGCTCTGCAGACGGAGAGCCGGATCGTGCGAAGAGGTGAGCAGCGGGTTCCCCGGCATCACTTCGTAGGGCCCGGTCAGCTTCTCGGATCTCGCCACCGTCACGGCATGCGTCGTGAAGGTTCCGCCCTCCGCGGTAAGCAGGTAGTAGAAGCCACCGCGCCGGTACAGATGGGGCCCTTCCACGAGACCGAGCTTCGTCCCCTGGAAGATCACCGATCGCTCTCCGATCAGCCCCCCCTTCTCCGAGCAGAACTCCTGGAGCAGGATGCCTGCGAAACCGCTCTGCGCGGGGCGATAGTCCCAGAGCACGTTCACGAGCCACGACCTTCCGTCGGTGTCATGGAAGAGGGAGGCGTCGAAGCCGGAGCTGTTGAGGTGGATCGGATCCGACCACGGGCCCTCGATTGCTGGTGCCGTCGTGAGATAGTTGTGGCAGTCCTTCGTGGTCCCCGCCCAACGCTTCATGTCGGTATACACGAGATGGAAGAGGCCTTTGCGCCAGCTCAGGCAGGGCGCCCACACGCCCCCCGAGTTGGGGTCGCCTCGCATGTCCAGCAGCCCCAAGCGATCCAGGGGCCGCGAGAGGAGCCTCCAGTGCACGAGATCGCGCGAGTGATGGATGCAGACCCCCGGGAACCATTCGAAGGTGGACGTGGCGATATAGTAGTCGTCACCCACGCGCAGAAAGGAAGGGTCGGGGTGGAAGCCGCGCAGGACGGGGTTGCTGATGACGTTCATTGTGTCGCTCCTGGGCAAAGATGCGCACTCATCCCTTGATCGCCCCCCCCGTGAGACCCGCCACGATGTATCTCTGCGCGAAGATGAATATGAGTATCGCGGGGATCATCGCGAGGCTCAGGTAGCCGAGCACGAGGTTCCAGCCCGTCGAATGCTCGCCCATGAAATCCATGACGCCCATGGGGAGGGTGAATCTCAGATTGTTGTTGAACACGAGCAAGGGAAGAAAGAAATTGTTCCAGCTCGCCACGAGGGTGAGGACCGCCGAGGTCGCGAGGATCGGCGTGGAAAGCGGAATGACCATGTACCAGAAGAAACCCAGCGGTCCGTACCCGTCGATCTGGCTGGCGTCTTCCAGCTCGCTGGGAATCGCCTTGAAAAATCCTCGCAGGAGCAGAACCTGGAGGGAGATTTGAAACGCTATCTGAGGAAGCACGACCCCCCAATAGCGGTCCAACAACCCGAACCTGCGGATCTGGAGGTAGAGGGGGAGGATGGCGACCGCGAGAGGAAACAGAAGCCCGAGCATGAAGTAGTTGTAGATGGCCCCGCTCATGCGGAACTTCACCCGTGCCAGGGCGAACGCGGCGCCGGAGCACACCAGCAGCTCGAACGCCACCGAAAGTGCGGCGACCAGGGCCGAGTTCGCGAGCGCTCTCCAGTAGGTGCCGACCTTGCCGAGAAGCAGGTCGGTGTACTGCGAGATCATGAGCGGCACCGGCAGATTCATGGGCTGGGAGAGGAGCTGTCCCATCGTCTTCGCCCCGCCGGTGAAGGAGATATACAACGGAATCAGAACGAACAGCGTCACGATGAAGCAGGCGAGATAGAGGAAAACGGACGCGACAGCGCGATTTCTCTTGTACGCCGATACGCTCATGAAGCCCCCCTCATCGCGCCTCCCGTGCCAGTGTTCGCTGGTAGAAAATGCTGAAGACGAGGCATATGGCGAATATGGTCACCGCGACACTGCTTCCGTACCCGATGCTGAGCCGCTGGATCCCGAACTTGTAGAGGAAGGTCACCATGGTCTCCGCTGCGTTCACCGGATCCCCTTTCCCCATGGCCCAGACCACATCGAAGACCTGGAAGGAGCCGATGATGGAGAAGAACACCGAGATCTGTATGGTGGGCCTGAGGAGCGGCAGCGTGACGTAGCGGTTCACCTGGCCGGCTGACGCGCCGTCGATCCGCGCCGCCTCGCGAAGCTCCAGGGGGATGTCCTGGAGGCCGGCGATCAGGATGGTCATGTGGAATCCGAAATATTTCCAGATGATCACGATCATGATGACCCAGAGGGTGAGCTGCGGGTTGCCCAGCAGAATGGGGGCGGGCGCGGACGGGGAAATGAAGTGAACGATCGCCTTCACCAGCCCGTACTGCGGATGGTAGATGAACTGCCAGAGCACGCCGGTGATAACCTCGGAGAGAACGTACGGCATGAAGAAGAACGTGCGGAAGAACACGGCCAGCTTGAAGTCGCTTCGCCCGATGATGAGCGCCAGCCCGAGGGCCAAAGGGATCTCGATGCCCAACGAAACGACGACGATGAGCACATTGTGCCAAAGGGCCTTCTGAAAAACGGGATCGGTCGCCAGGTTGATGAAGTTGCTGAACCCGCGGAACGCCGTGAGCGGCCCCATGCCGTTCCATTTGTACAGGCTGTACACCGCGGCCTGCACCACAGGGACGACTACAAACATTGTGAAGAGAATGAACGCGGGACCGATGAGCAGGAGGAGGGTCGGGATCCCGACCCTCCGCGAGTTCGCCTTCATGATCATTCCTTGGATGAGAGTGTGCGAAAGCTCCCGGAGGCGAAAGCCTCCGGGAGTGCATTGAACGTCTTCCTACTTGTTCGCGTCGTAGGCCTTCTGAATGGCCGACGCCGCCTGGGCGGGCGTTGCCGTCTTGGCAAGTATGGTCTGGACGGAATCGTTGACCACGCCGCCGACCGCGGGCGGGAAGAACTGATCCAGGTACAGCTGGTAGTAGCCGGCCTTGTCCACCAGTGCCTTCACCAGTTTCGCGTTCGGGTCCTTCAGCGCGACATCCGCGCCTTTGACCGTGGGGATGATATTTCCCGTGGCAGCGTATATGGAATTGTTTTCCTTGCTCGTGAGGAACCGAAGGAAGTCCACGGCTTCATCCGGTGCGTTCTTGCCGATTGCGAAGCCGTTGCCGCCGCCGAATACGTCGGTAGCCAGGCCGACGCCGCCGGGCACCGACGGGAACGGGGCCATGCCCTCCTTGTCGAGGATTCCCTTTTTCGAAACCGAATAGCTCGCTTCCGCGGCCGGCGACCACTGCCCCATCAAGTGGAAGGCCGCTTTTCCGTCGCCGATGATGCCGGCCTGATCAGGCCATGTCGCCGCGAGGAAGCCGTCCTGGAACGGCTTCATGTTCGTCAGATCGAGGAGCAGCTGCCCCGCCTTGACGAAGGGGGCGGCATTGAAGCTGCCCTTGCCTGAGACAACGCCTTGAAAGGCTGCCTTGCCGCCCAGCCGTATCGCCAGGTAGCTCCACCAGAAGTGGCTCGGCCACTTGTCGCCGCCCCCGAGGGCGATGGGAGTGATCCCCGCTGCCTTCAGCTTGGACACCAGTGTCAGCATGGCGGGCCACGTGGTCGGGAACGTTTTATAGCCGACCTTGGCCAGCAGCTCCTTGTTGTACCAGATGCTGACGGCTCCCATGTCATAGGGCATGCCGTACTGTTTTCCGTTGTACTGGTAAACGCCGAGAACGCCCGGGGCCATCGAATTGCCCCACGCCGTCCCGATGACCTCCTTGCTGATGTCGCGCAGGAGGCCCGCTTCGGCGTACGTGCTCATGAGGCCGCCACCCCAGCTCTGGAAAACGTCGGGAGGATTGCCCGACTGCATGAGGGTCGAGGTCTTCGCCTTGAATGCCTCGTTCTCCAGGATCGTAATGTCGATCGTCACGTTGGGATGAAGCTTCATGTACGCGTCGACCACGCCCTGATAAAACGGCTTGTCGGGGTCGTTCACCCCTATGTGCCAGAACGAGACCTTCACGGGACCCGCCGCGAATGCGGTAAAAGCTGTTGCCAGGACGAGCACACCCACCAGAGAGAGTATTCTTCGCACTGTCGACTCCTTTCCCCTGTTCTGCTCGAACAGACCTCGTGGAAACGCTTCCGCGAACGCGGCTGCGCCGCTCGCAGTTCCCGAGAATAGCTCGCCCCGGGTGGGAGGGAAATCGGTCAAAGGCCGAATTCAAGGATAGGTGATATTACCTATCCCGGCTCTGCACCCATTTCACCGCGAAGCGACGCAAGTCACCCGCGCCGTCAATGCTCAGCTTGCCCTTGATATGGTCCCTGTACGCATTCACCGTCTTCACCGAGAGGTGGAGGGTCTTTGCGATCTCTGCGGCCCCGTATCCCTGTCCGATCAGATCGAGCACTTCGAGCTCACGGTCGCTCAGCCGCCCGACGCTCGTGGCATCGGCTTCCGCTACGTCGCTGAACATCGTCTCCAGGAGCCGGTCGCGCATGACGGAGGACACGTAGATCTTGCCGGAGAGCACCGTGCGGATGGCTTCGAGCATCACGGAGGCTGCCTCCTGCTTCATCACGTACCCGCGGGCGCCGGCCTTCAGGGCGCGGGCCGCGTAGACCGCCTCGTCGTGCATGGAGATGATGAGGATGAGCATGCGCGGGTGAGCCGCCTTCAGCGTCTTGACGAGGTCCAACCCGCTCTGCCCGGTGAGTGAGATGTCGACCAGCGCCATGTCGGGGACGCAGACCTGCAGGGCGGCAAGGGCCTCGTCGACCGAGCCCGCCTCACCGCACACCGTATAGCGCTCCTCGCTCCTGATGAGGGCCACCAGCCCCTGACGGAACACCGGGTGATCATCGACGACGAGAAAGCTCACCGTTGCCGACACTATTTCCCCTCCCCGCGGTCGGGAATCCTGCAGCACACCCTGGTGCCCGGACCGATGTTTTCTATGCAGAGGGTGGCTCCCGCACTCTCAGCGCGGTAACGCATGATGCGCAGTCCCATCCCATTGCCGTTTCTGCGGCGGGTGAAGCCGACGCCGTTGTCGATCACCTCAGCCACCAGAGCCCCCTCCTCGCGGGAGAGCACCACCTCCACGCGCCCCGCCTGGGAATGCTTGAGCGCATTCGTGAGCGCCTCCTGGACGATCCGATAGACCTGCGCAGCGCGGTCGGTATCATCGAGGGCGAAATCCGGCGCCGCGCGGAACTCGATTCGTGCCGCATAGCTCTGGCGCGCGGAGGAGACGAGCTCTTCCACCGCGGCGGCGAGGCCGTGCTCCGCGAGCCCCGCCGGATACAACCCGCGCGCGATCTGCTTGGCATGTACGATGGAATCGGCGAGCAGACGCCCGATGTGATCGAGGGGGGCCGCGGATGCCGGGTCTGCCGCCGCCAGCCGTGACCTCAATACTGAAACGAGCATCGCGATGCCCGCAAGGTGCTGGCTCAGGTCATCGTGCAGGTCCTGCCCGATTCGCTGCATTGTACGGTTGGAGACCTCGAGGACTTCCCGCTCGAGCATCTGCCGCCGACCCACCTCACGTGTG
>PLNO01000148.1 GCA_003141795.1 Spirochaetaceae bacterium
CATACCTCGGGCTCGTTCTCCTGGATCCATTTCAGCTGCGGCGCCGTGTACGTGGTAGTGGCCACGTTCTGCGTCTCCTGAAAGACCAGCTCCTTCCTGTCGCGATCACCGTTGATGGCCGCCACCTGCGCACCGCTGCGCTGATCCATCCAGGAGATCGCGGGCCGCAGGACCCGCCCCTTCCCGTCCAGGCAGACCTGGGTGTGCATCTGGCCGCATATCCCCACACCCGCGGCTGCGGAGAAAGCCTCGGGGTTCTTGCGGCGCAGTTGATCACAGCTGTCCACGAGGGCCTTCCACCACTGCTCGGGATCCTGCTCAGCATAGCCCGGCCGCGGTGTAAGAATGGGGTACTCGGCTCCTGCCGCGGAAACGAGGTTCCCACCGTTGCAGGGACGCCACCCGGCGGCGCCCCTGTGCGTCTCAGGCGGCGTCCGCCATGGTCTGCTGCTTCAGGGCCGCCTCGTTCTGCTTGCGAAGCTGCAGCTGGTCGACCACGACCGCCAGGATGATGACCATTCCCTTGATGGCCGTCTGCCAGAACGACGAGACGCCGACCATGATCAGGCCGTCGTTCAGCACGCCGAGGATGAGGGCGCCCACGATCGAGCCGGGGATGGATCCCCGCCCGCCGCTCAGCGACGTGCCGCCGAGGACGACCGCGGCGATCGCGGTCAGCTCGTAGCTTTCACCCGTGGCCGGATGGCTCGCCACGAGCTGGGAGGAGAGCACCAGGCCGGTGAGGGCGGCGACGAAGCCCGAGAACATGTAGGTGGCCATACGGATGCGGTCGACGCGGATCCCCGAGATCTTTGCCGCTGATTCGTTTCCCCCCACGGCGAATACATGCCTGCCGAATGGCGTCTTCGCCGACGCGTACGCGGCCACGAGCGCTATGACCACGGCCATCCAGACGACGACCGGGATGCCTGCGAGGGTGCCGGCGCCGAGCAGCTCGAAGCCCGTTGTCCCGAGTGCCCTGCTCCCCACGAGATTGGGGAAGGTCATCCCGCCCGACCTCAGGAGCGCGAAACCGCGCGCCATGTACAGCATGCCGAGGGTGGCGATGAAGGGGGCCACACTGAGCTTCGTGACCAGGAGACCGTTCACGGCGCCCAGCAGGATCCCGATCAGGAGTATGATGAGGATGAGCAGTGGCGTGTGGAAATAGATCGCGATCCCGAACATCGGCAGGCGCAGCCCCTGGACAATGAACCCGCCGGCGAGCATGCCGCAGAGCCCCGCGATGGAGCCGACCGAGAGGTCGATCCCGCCCCCGATGATGACGAAGGTCATGCCCATAGCGAGGATGGCCCAGATCGCGGAGTGCTTCAGCACCGCCACGAGGTTGCCGAACGTCACGAAGTTCGGCGCGATGCACGCGAACACGATGAACACGCCGAGGAGGGCGATCACCGAGCGCATCTTGAGGAGGATCATCCCCAGCGAGACGCGGTTTCCCGGCCTCTTGTCAGTCCTGTCTGCCATAGAGTATTCCTCACCTTCCCTTATTGCGCGAGGGCCGCCACGGTGTGGCCGACCTCGGATGCCTTGCGGATCTTCTCCTCTGTAGCCTGCGAGCGGTCGAATTCGGCCGTCAACCTTCCCTTCGAAAGAACGATGATGCGGTCCGACATCGAGAACACCTCCTCGAGCTCCGAGGAGACGAACACGATGCCGAACCCGCGCTGAGCCATGGTGTTCACGATCTCGAAGACGTCGGACTTCGCGCCCACGTCGATGCCGCGTGTCGGCTCGTCCATCAACAGGATCTTCGGCGCGGTGAGCAGTGCCTTGCCGATGACGACCTTCTGCTGGTTGCCACCGCTCAGGGCGTTGACGGAGATCTCCGGCGACGCTACGCGGATGCTCATCGAGTGGATCATCTCCAGGACCCGCTTCAGCTCGAGCTTCCGCAGTATATGGAACCACTTCGTGAGCCGCGAGATGCTCGACATGGTGAGATTCTTGTCAACGGCGAGGTTGAGGAAGAGACCTTCACGCTGGCGCTCCTCGGGAATCAGGACGAGACCGGCGTCGATGCGCCTCTTGGTGTCCAGGTGGTCCAGACGTCTGTCCCCGAGCCATACCTCGCCCTCGGCCTTCTCCATGCGTCCCATGAGGCTCTCCAGCAGCTCGGTACGCCCTGCGCCCATGAGACCGTAGATGCCGAGCACCTCGCCCTCGCGCACGTTGAAAGAAACGTGGTCGAGCGTGAAACCCCCGCCGAATCGCGGGAGCGTCATGTCCTTGACGCGCAGGAGCTCTTTGCCCGTCGTGTGCGCCTGGCCGGTAAAAAACTTCGTCGGGTCGCGACCGACCATCTTCTGGATGATGTCGGCCATGGCCATGCTCTTCACCTCTCCCGACTCCACGAGACGGGCGTCGCGCAGGATCGTGATGTAGTCGCCGATCTCGCTGATCTCCTCCAGGCGGTGGGAGATATAGGCGATTGCCACGCCGCGGCGCTTCAGGTCCTCGATCACCTTGAAGAGGACGCGGACCTCGGCCGCGCTGAGCGACGAGGTCGGCTCATCTATGATGAGGATCTTCGGATTCTCGATCATCGTCTTTGCGATCTCCACGATCTGCTGCTGGCCGAGACGAAGATCGCGCACGAGGGTGGAGGGATTGATGTCCTGTCCAAGCCTCAGGAGGACTTCCCGCGCCTTTTCCGCCTGGCTGGCGTGGTCGACGTAGAGGGAGCCGAACCTCGTGACTTCCTTGTTCATGAAGACGTTCTCGGCGACGCTCAGGTCACCGAACAGGTTCAGCTCCTGGTGCACGATGCCGATGCCCCGCCGCGCGGCCTCGCGGGTCGAGTAGAACAGCACCTCTTCGGGGTTCCCGCCCTCGTCGTACAGGAGGATCTTGCCCGCCGACTGGCGCTCGATGCCGGCAATGATCTTCATGAGCGTGGACTTCCCCGCGCCGTTTTCCCCGACGAGGGCATTGATCCTGCCGCTGTAGATCTTGAAATCAACGTCCTGAAGGGCGACGGTGCCGGGGAAGATCTTCGTGATCTTGCGGGCCTCCATGACGAGGCGTGACGAGTTTTCCTCCATGGTGCGCCTTCTACTTCCCCGCCCCGCCGGCTTCGATCCGCACGATCTTCACCGGGGTAATGACGATGTTGTCCAGGCCCTGATCCTCGTCCAGCGCAAAGCACCCGAGAAAGGAGATACGCTTGCCGGCAATCGTCGCCAGATCGATCGTCGCCACGGAATCTTTCGTCATCCTGGCGTTGAGCTGGTTGGCCAGGTCGGCGAATTGCAGCTGATTGCCGATGTCGGTGAAGCGGATGAAATCCAGGGAATCCCTGATGATCGTGCCGACGATGACCGGTCCGACCTGCAGGGTGGCACCCTGCTTGGATCCCGACGGCTCCATGCTCACGCGGAGGACGCCGTTGCGGGAGCTGTTGTCATACTTGACGACCGTGGCGTTGCCACGGACCTTGAAGATGTAGGTGACCGCCCCGGCCTCCTTCTTGACGCCGTACCTGACAACCGCGGACTTGCGGTCAGCCTGCAGGGCGCCGAGAACGGTGCCGAAGTCAACTGCATCCTTTTCGTACGCCGGCAGGACCTGCTTGTCCCACTCGGCAGCCACGTACTGGTCAGCCTGGAAGCTCTTTCCCGTCTTTTCCCAGGCGGAGTACTGGTTCCCGGCGGCTTTGTTCTTATCGAGCTTCACGACTGTGCACGCCACGACCATTGCAAGACAAAGGGCCGCCGCGCCACACTCGACCAGCACTTTCGCCAATCTACGCATCAGGATTGTGCCTCCACGGACATGGTATCAGGTCTGGATGATCAAGGAGAGGAGGGAGCCCGGCCGACTGGGACCAGGCCCCCATCCCGTGATTCAGAGACTCGTGCAGCGGGGAGCTACTTGATCTTCTTGTAGCCCTTCCACTGCGCGGCGTTCTCGGGGGTGATCAGGAAGCAACCGTTGAGGATCTTCTCCTGCTGCATACCTGTGGAACCGGTGCGGAGGTACTTGTCCGCGAGCTCGACGGCCATTTCCGCGTTCAGGGCGTTCGGCTGCATGACGGTGCCCTTGATCTTGCCCTGGAGAATGGATACCAGGACGTCGTCGTTGCCGTCAAAACCCTGCACGATGACGTCGGGGCGGTTCGCCGCTTCGACTGCGGCGCGGGCGCCGAGTGCCATGGTGTCGTTGCCGCAGATGATCCCGCTGATCTTGGGGTTGGCCTGCAGAACTGACTCGATGACGGAGTAGGCTTCGGTCTGGCTCCAGTTGGCGGTCTGGCGTGCCACCATCTTCATATCAGGGTACTGATCGATGACGGAGTGGAAACCCTTCGAGCGAACGCCCGCGTTGGTGTCAGACTCCTTGCCAACCAGCTCGACGAACGTGCCCTTCTCACCCATCTGCTTCACGAAGTACTGGGCTCCGAGCTGGGCGCCCTGGAAGTTGTCAGAGATGAGCTGAGCCTTGGCGACGCCGGTGACGTTGATCTCGCGGTCCATGCAGAAGACGGGGATCTTCGCGTCAGTGGCGCGCTTCAAGTTATTGGGCGATGCGTCGGCATTGGCGATGTCGATGACGATCGCGGCGGCCTTCTGGGCGATCGCCTGGTCGATGAGGTTGCTCTCCACGGTCGGGTCGTCCTTGTGGACGGCCGTGAGGGTGGTGTACCCCAGGGATTCAGCCTTCGCCTTTGCTGCATCGGACTCTGCGATGAAGAACGTGTTGTCCTTGTCCGGCGTGAGGATGACGATCAGCTTGGACGCCCCCTTCTCGCTCGTGCCGTTGGCGAAGATGAGGCCCGCTGGGACCATGAGAACCAGCAATAGAACGACGATTTTCCGCAACATGACTCCTCCTCCTGGATTTTTCTGTGTGATTACAGTGCAAGCTGGATATAGCCGCACTGAAATCGCTTTCAAACACAGGTCAGTCTATCCCGTTTGGAGCATTTGTCAAGCAAAAGTTTGTGCGAATTAACATTTTTCTATTTCAAATCAGCTATACATATGTTCAAATGAAGGTTATATGCGATCGGCGATTAACCCGACTGGGCGCCAACCTGAACGAGGAGCCCCAGCGATCGGCCGATTTCCGCAAAAGGAACGCATTGCTCCTTGCTCATCGTATCAACCTCGGCCATGGCATACGGCAATCCGAGCCCTTCGTACTTGCCGAGACCCAGACGGTGAAACGGCAGCAGCTCGACGCGACGGACCCGGGTTCTGCCCGCAATGAAGGCGAACATCCGGCGCAGCGTCTCTTCACGTGCGTTGAAACCCGGTATGACGGGGATACGAATGATCATATTCTCCGTGCATTCGCTCGCCTTCTGCAGGTTCGAAAGGATGAGACCAAGCGGCGCGCCGGTATGCCTGAGGTGCTCCTCCGTATCGACGTGCTTCAAATCGAAGTACAGCAGATCCACCCACGGCAGGACTTCCGCGAGCCGCGCCCACGGCACGAAGCCGGCGGTCTCCAGGGCGGTACGGATACCCTCCCCGCGGCAGAGCCTCGCAAGCTCGACAGTCGCCTCCCCCTGGAGCAACGGCTCCCCGCCGGAGAACGTCACACCCCCACCGGATTCCTCGTAGTAGGGACGATCCCTGAGCAGCTCGTCCATGATGGCGCCAACCGGCATGCGGCGTCCCGCGATCTTTCGCGCATCCGAAAGGCAGGCATCGACGCAGGTCCCGCAGAGCGTGCACGCCTGGTGGTTCGTGATGAATCCCAGCGGAGAGACCTCTCCAATAGCCCGGGAGGGACAGGCCTCCACGCACCGACGGCACGCGACGCACCTGCTCCTGTCGTACATCACCTGCGGCCGCGGTGAGCGCGACTCGGGGTTCTGGCACCAGGTACAGGACAGACCGCAGCCTTTCATGAACACGACCGACCGGATGCCCGGCCCGTCTTCAGTGGCGTAGCGCTCGATGTCGAAGACGACGGCGGAGATCTCCGCGTCCTTCGATGCCGGTGTCACGAGATCACCTGCCCCGCTCAAGCGCCGATCGGGGCGCGGCGGCGTACATTCCGCATGTCTCCCCCACCATGAGCCTTGTCGGGACAACGATCCGTTCACTGTCGGCTTCCTCGCGCCGATCGAGCTTCGCCATCATGATCGCGAACGCCCTCGTGCACAGCTCGTCGATGTTCTGCCGCACGGTGGTGAGCTTGGTCGTGTACGGGCTGTACAGCGGGATGTCGTCGAATCCGATGAGCGAGATGTCCCTCGGTATGGACATGTTGAGGCTGCCCGCCTTGGTGAGCACGCCGAACGCCATTTGATCGTTCGCGCTGAAAATCGCCGTGGGCCATTCGGGCAGCGTCAAAAAGTATTCCAGGGCGTTGATCCCCGATTCGAAGCGAAGATCCCCCTGATAGACGAGCTCCGGACGGAACGGGAGATTGTGCCGCTCGAGGGTCTCCCGGTAGCCGCGGAAACGCTCCTCCGCGGAAGCCCACCCCGCGGGGCCGCTGATGAAACCGATGGTGCGATGGTTGAGCTGCAGCAGGTACTCGGTCGCCTGGCACCCGCCCGAGTAGTTGTCGCTGCATACCTCGGACAGGGGTTCTTCTCTGTAGTGGCGATCGATCAGGACGATCTCCGTGGCCTTGCGCGCCCGCTCGATCGTCTGCAGCGAAATCCCCTCTCCGAAGATGACACCAGCGATCTTGTTTTCAAGGAGGTAGTCCAGGAAGATCCGCTCCTTCTCCTCATTGTTCTCCGTGTCGCAGACCGTGAGCGGGATGCGCTGCTCCATGGCGAGGTGACTGATCTTGCGCACGATGAGGGTGAAAAAGGGGTTGAGAATGTCGAAAACGAACAGCGCAAGCCCCCAGCGCGACTTGGAGCTGAGCCGGGATGCGAAGGGATTCGGCCGGTAGCCGACCTCCTCCATCGCAGCGCGGATGCGCCCGCGTAGCGGCTCGGCCACAAGGCCAGGGTTGTTGAGCACTCGTGACACGCTTGAAGGCGAAGTCCCGCATAGCCGGGCGATCTCCGTAATGGTGTATCGCTTCATGCCCTTCCCTTCAAATGGAAACCGTTTTCAACCTTAATAAGCGTACCGTCCTCCCGATCTCTTGTCAACCCGGCTGAATCCGGGCAAGACGGGCACCGGAGCGGCATTTTTAGGTTTGCGTTCAGGAAAAGTTCGTGCTATGCTCTGGATGTTTGCAACCGTTTTCAGAGCAAGGGGTGGAACATGACGCGCAGAACCCAGAATCTTCGTGAAGGGCTTTTCGACCATACGCCGGCTATCTGCCCCGAACGGGCGGTCATTTTCACGCGATCGATGAAGGGGAGCGAAGGACAGCCCATCGTGAAGCGGCGGGCCCAGTCGCTGTACGACGTCCTCGATTCCATGACCATATTCGTTCGAGACGGAGAGCTGATCGTAGGGAACCAGGCCAGCTCCGTCCGCGCCGCGCCGGTGTTTCCCGAGTACTCCACGGAGTGGATTGTCAACGAGTTCAACGGCAAGCCGTACCCCTTCGAGGGTCGCCCCTGCGACCAGTTCACCTGCACGGAGGAAGCGAAGGAACAGATCCTCCAGACCATCGACTACTGGAAGAACAAGACGCTGTTCGGGAGCATCTGGAGCCAGCTGCCGGAGGACGCCCGCGCGGCCTGGCAGATCAATGCGATCGACGACACATGGTGCGCCGCGGCCGGTCTGGGCAACGTCCTGCCGGATCACAATTGGGTCCTGAAGGAAGGTCTGAACGGAGTCATCGCCCGCGCGGAAGAGCGTTTGAGCGCCCTGGATCTCACGGTGCCTGGCACGATTTCCCAGTACTGGTTCCTCCAGGCTGTCGTCACGGCGAACAAGGCGGTGATCAACTTCGCCCGGCGCTATGCGGACTTACTTGCCACTCTCGGCTCCCGTGAGAGCGAACCGGCCCGCAGGCGGGAGCTGCTCGCCATGGCGGAGAACTGCCGCCAGGTTCCGGCAGGCCCCGCAAAGAGCTTCTGGCAGGCGATCCAGACCGTCTGGTTCATCCAGCTCGTACTTCAGATCGAGACCAACGGTCACGCCATCTCGCTGGGGCGTTTTGACCAGTACCTTTGGCCGTATTACAAGAACGACGTCGACTCCGGGATCATCACTNNATCACGCGCAAGTTCGCACTCGAGCTGGTCGAGGCCTTCTTCATCAAGGCGAACGAGATCAACAAGCTCCGCTCCTGGGGAGACAGCGAGTATTTCCCCGGCTATCACCTCGCCCAGAACCTCGCCATCGGCGGGCAGACCGCCGACGGAAAGGACGCGTCGAACGACCTCACGTACCTCATCCTGGACGCGACCGCCGAGACACGGCTCACGAAGCCGTCAGTGTCGCTGAAGTGGTTCGAGGGCACCCCGGATGCGCTCATGCACCGCGCCTTCGAGGTGGTGCAGGCGCACAAGGGCGGACAGCCCGCGTTTTACGGCGATCCGAGCGTCATGCGGATCCTGGCGAACATGGGGGTGGCGAAGGAGGACCTCTTCACCTGGGCGCCCGTGGGCTGCATCGAGGCCTCGATCCCCGGCAAGTGGGACTATGCAGCCAAGGGCTCCTGGCTGAACCTCGCCAAGGTCTTCGAGATCACCCTCAACAATGGCACGGATCCGGCAACCAGGACGAGGCTGCTACCGGGCGACGGGGACCTGACGACGTTCGGGAGCGCTGACCAGATCATGAAGGCGTACAAGCGCCAGCTCCGCTTCTTCATGGGGCTGCAGGTGATCGTCGAGCACATTGCCGACGAGATGCACATCCTCCTGGACCAGAACGCCTTCCGTTCCTCCCTCGTCCACGACTGCATCGAGCGTGGCAGGGACTTGCTCGAGGGAGGCGCCATTTACACGGCTGACGGCGGGCCGACCGCCGGCGCGGCGACGGTGGGAGACTCCTTCGCCGCGCTCCAGTACGTGCTGTACGAGAAGAAGCTCCTCACCCCCGAAAAGCTCGTCCACGCCCTGGAGACGGACTTCGCAGACGAGGGCACCACCCCCACGGGCCCCCAGATCCGCCAGATGCTCATCAACAAGGTGCCCAAGTTCGGCAATGACGACGACTACGCGGACAGGTGGACCGTGGAGATAGACGAGTTTCTCGGATCGACCTACCAGAAGGAGTTCAAGAGCTCGCGCTACGGGAAGGGGCCCGTGCCCGCGACCTTCGCGCTCAGCCTCAGCTCCGTGACCGGCAACGTCGCCTTCGGCAAGTCCGTCGGCGCGCTCCCCGACGGCCGCAAGGCCGGGGCCGCCGTGAACAACGGGGTTTCGCCGTCCAACGGCTCCGAGCAGCACGGTCCGACCGCGGTCATCAATTCGGAAGGAAAGCTGCCGAGCATCTGGTTCCAGAAGGGCTCGATCTTCAATATGCGCCTCTCCCCCGACGCACTCACGACCGAAGCGGGGCGCAATCGTGTCCTTGCCCTGGTGAAGACCCACTTCAGGAACAACCAGTACCACATCCAGTTCAACGTTCTGGGCGACGAGACCCTGCGCGAGGCCCAGAAGAAGCCGCAGGAGTACCGGGATCTCATGGTCCGCATCGCGGGCTACAGCGCTTTCTTCACGCCCCTGAGCCGCGAGCTGCAGGACGACGTGATCGCGCGCATGAAGTTCACGATGAAGGAGTGAGAAGGGGCGTTCGACTGTAGCGTCTCGGATGAAAGAATATCTTGACAACGCCCTCGTGACTTGATACCGTGCCAGTGTCTTTGAACAGGGCTATTGATCATACGATCACGTCCATTGAAATAACGAACGGTTAGAGGGTAAACCTCGGCAAAAGCGGGATGGTGCCCCTTTCGCAGAGGTGCGTGATGTCTGGTCAGTATTATTGCGGACGTGTCCGGCGTCTCCTCCGATGGCTGTTGGGGGTAAAGCAAAATGAGCAGGTNNCAAGGTTCTCGAGGCTGTCTCCGAGGCGGAGATTGAAAAGCTGGTCGCCGAGATCGAAAAGGCCAGGACCATACAGCTCTTCGCCATGGGACGAATGCAGGCGTCGATGCGCGGTTTTGCGATGCGCCTCAAGCACATGGGTTTCGACGCGTACGTGGTCTTCGACACGACAACTCCCGTCATTGGCACAGGCGATCTTCTCATCGTGAACTGCGCGGTCACCGCGGTCGATCTGAGCATCATCAAGCTCGCACGACAGGCAGGCGCGCGGGTGTGCGTCATCACCGCGCACCCGGAGAACGAGCAGGGGAAGCTCGCAGATCTTTCGGTCCTGGTCCCCGGCCAGATATTCGGAACAGAGCCGGAAATCCGCTCGATACAGCCCATGGCTTCCCTTCTCGAGCAGGCCCTGTTCCTCTTCGAAGACATCGTCGTGATGCTCCTGATCGAAAAGCGCAAGGTCTCCATGAAGGAAATGCAGCATCGGCACACGAATCTCGAAGGCGTGATGGGCAATTTCGCCTGAAGGGGAGAGAATAATGAAGGAAGGCGACGTCATTCAGATTGCCCACGTGGTTCGCGATATCGATGAAGTGATGAAGCGCTACTGGAACAGCTTCGGAATCGGACCGTGGGACGTCTATACATTCGGTCCTGGCACGGTGCGCGATTCGATGGTCAGGGGAAAGGCTTCGAGCCACGCATATCTGCTCGCGGTCACCTGGAGAAACGAGATGCAGATCGAGCTCATGCAACCCCTGTCGGGGCGCAGCATCTACGACGAGCACCTGGAGACGAGGGGCGAAGGCCTTCACCACCTCAAGCTCTTCTATCCTGATTGCTCCGCGGCCCTCGAGCGTTTCCGCGCGCAGGGCATTTCCGTCATCCAGAGTGGAAAGATCGATGCCGACGAGTTCTACTACCTCGACACCGAGGAATCGCTCGGATACGTCGTGGAGATCGGCAACAACGGGAAGATTCGCGAACCGGAGCGCAGGTATCCGGCCGACGTTCCTCGGAGATAGCCGCGTCCGCAAGGCGCGGGAGAAATATCCATCTCAAAGTTCCATGAGGAGGCAGTCCATGCGCAACAGATCTACTGGAATGACGACGATGATGATCGTCGCCGTGGCTCTCGTCGTGCTGCTCGGCGGCGGGTCGCTTTTCGCCGCGGGTCAGAAGGAAGGGCAGGCGGGAAAAGCGTATACGATGGTTTCCATTCCCAAGCTGCGTGCGACCTGGTTCGACAGGCTCGAGGTCGGTCTCAAGAAGGCCGGCGCGCAGTTCGGCATCAACGTGAGCCAGCAGGCGCCGGCAGCAGCCGACGAAGCGCAGCAGGTGAGGTTGATCGAGGACGCCATCAACCAGGGCAACAACGCGATCCTCGTCGTCCCGAATGACGCAAAGTCCATCGAGCCCGCGTTCGAACGGGCGCAGGCCAAGAAAATCGTCACCATCACCCACGAGTCTCCCAACCAGAAGAACGCCGACTACGACATCGAGATGATCGACAACGTGGCCTTCGGCCAGAAGGCCATGGAGATGCTGGTGAAGGACATGGGCGCTTCCGCCGGAGAGTTCGTCATATTCGTCGGATCCCTCACGGTTCCCGCCCACAATATCTGGGCCGATGCGGGCGTCGCACTCGCCAAGCAGAAGTACCCCGACCTGAAGCAGGTTGCCGACCGCTACCCCGTTGGAGAGGATCAGAACGCCGCGCGGCAGGCCGCTCTGGACATCATCACCGCGCACCCGAATCTCAAGGGGTTCCTCTGCTTCGGAAGCCAGGGAGCGCCCGGAGCCGCGCAGGCACTGCGTGAGAAGGGTCTCGTCGGAAAAGTCGCCGTCATCGGCACCACCTCCCCCAGCCAGGCCACCCAGTACCTGAAGGACGGCTCCTTCACCACCGCCATCCTGTGGGATCCCGCTGAAGCGGGCTTCGCCATGACGTACCTCGCCAAGCTCGTCCTCGACGGCAAGAGGGACACCATCGGAGTGGACATGGACATCCCGTCGCTCGGCAAGCCGCTGAGCGTGAAGGGAAACACCGTCGTCTATGACCGGCCTCTGATCGTGACGAAGGACAACTGCGACCAGTACGCCGGGTTCTAAGCGCCCCGCGCAGAGGTCATTTGAGAATTCGCATCCGACGGTCCACAAGGACCGCCGGATGCCCGTTGAAGAGGCCACGACGCGATGGAAGAGTTCCTGCAGCTTCGCGATATTCACAAGAGCTTTGTCGGAGTGTATGCCCTGAAGGGCGTGGATTTCTCCATCCGAAAGGGTGAAATCCACTGCGTGGTCGGAGAGAATGGGTCCGGAAAGTCCACGCTCATCAAGATCATCTCCGGGGTCTTGCGGCCGGATAGCGGCCATATCGCCGTCGAGGGCAAGAGCGTGGACCACCTGGGATCCGCTGCCACAATAGCCCGCGGCATCCAGGTCATCTACCAGGACCTTTCCCTGTTTCCCAACCTCACGGTTGCGGAGAACATCGCGATCAGCGAGCTGAAGGAGATCGGTCGGTCGATCATCGACTGGAAATCAGTGCGTCGCATCGCGCGCGCGGCCATGGACAAGATCAAGGTCGATATCGACCCTGATGCGATCGTGGGAGAGCTGCCCATCGGGCTGCAGCAGCTTGTGGCCATCTGCCGCGCGCTCACCAGCGACCTGAAGCTCCTCATCCTCGACGAGCCCACCGCCTCGCTCACCAAGCACGACATTGACAACCTTCTGAAGGTGGTGCGCGACCTGCAGTCGGGCGGGATCGCGATTCTTTTCGTCAGCCACAAGCTCAACGAAGTTTTCGCTGTCGCCGAACGAGTCACCGTCCTGCGCGACGGCCAGAGCGTTGGCACCGTCCCCATCGCCGAGCTGACGAACGAGATACTGGTCTCTCTCATGACCGGACGTACCATCACTGAGACCCGCTTCTGCCCGGGGGAGAGCTGCGAGAAAGTGCTGCTGGAGGTACGTGGCCTCTCAAAGAAGCACAACTTTCAGGATATCTCCTTCGTCCTGCATGCCGGGGAAATCCTCGGCATCACGGGGCTGATCGGCTCGGGGCGTACCGAGCTCGCACTGGCCCTCTTCGGGATAAGCCCGGCGGACAGTGGGGAGATACTGGTGGACGCCAAGCCGGTCCATATCTCCTCCGTGCAGGACGCGGTGCGCGCAGGAATCGCGTACGTTCCGGAAAATCGCCTGGTCCAGGGGTTGGTCATGAGACAGTCCGTGGCAGACAATCTCATCGCCGCCATCCTTCCGAGGCTGCTGGGCCCCCTCGGGTTGATCGACCCGAAGAGGCGCAGGCAGAAGGCCCAGGACTGGATCAAGTCACTCGACATCAAGGTGTCGGACCCCGCTGTCGCCGTCCAGACCCTTTCGGGCGGCAATCAGCAGCGCGTCGTCATCGGGAAATGGCTCGCCTCTGACCCGAAGATCCTCATTCTGGACGGACCCACTGTCGGGATCGACGTCATGGCAAAACATGCGATCCACGACTTCATCCGCGACCTCGCCTGTCGTGGCCTGGGCGTGATTCTGATCTCCGACGAGGTCCCCGAGGTCGTCAATAACTGCAACCACATCATGCTCATGCGTTCGGGCAAGATCCGTACGGAGCTGCAGGCGGAGACGGTTCAGGCCGCCGACGTGCAGAAACTCGTGGAAGCCGGAAAGTAGGGGGGTACGGAACGACCATGCTGAAGAAGCTTTTCGGTTACAACGAGAGCTACCTGACGATTCTGATCCTCCTCCTTGGCGCGGGGATCACGATCGCCAATCCGTCCTTCCTGACCTTCGAAAACGTCTTCGGATTCCTGAAGAGCTACTCGATGGCCGGGATCATGGCCGTGGGGACGCTGTTCGTGCTCATCATGGGCGGGACGGATGTTTCTTTCACCGCGATCGCGCAAGTGGTCGAATATGCCGTCGCCGTCGTGACCCTGGCATGGGGCGGGAACATCTATCTGGCGCTCCTCGCCGCCGCCGTCATGGGGGCCATCATGGGGCTCGTCAATGGCCTGATTGTCCACTACTTCCGCGTGCCCGTCATCATCGTCACCATCGCGACCCTGAACATATTCTTCGGGATGCTGTACGTGATCACCCAGGGAAGGCTCATCAATGACATCCATCCCATGTTCAAGCAGTTCGGCAACCTGCTGCTATTCCCGGCCAGAAGCGCGGCAGGGGGAACCTATGGATTGTCGCTGATGCCGTTGCTGTGGATGGCGGCCCTGCTCCTGGGGTGGTTCATCCTCCGTCGAACCTTCCTCGGGCGCAGCGTCTTCGCGATCGGGGGAAACGAAGTTGCCGCGGAGAGGGTCGGCATCAACGCCCTGTGGGTGCGCCTGTTCGTCTTCGGCTTTGTCGGACTGCTGTCGGGAGTGGCCGCCGTCGTGCACCTGTCCATCGTTCAGTCGGTGGTGCCCAACATCATCGTCGGCAAGGAGCTGGAGGTGATCGCGGCGGTTGTGATCGGAGGGGCGAGCGTGTTCGGCGGAAAGGGCACCGTCTACGGCACCTTCCTGGGGGTGCTCCTGTTCGCCATGTTGAACAACGGCCTGACCCTGCTCAGCATCTCTTCGTACTGGTACAACGTGACAATCGGGGTCGTCATAACGGCGGCTATCTCCATCAGCGCCCTCCAGAAGTTGCGCCAGCAGCGCAGGCGCGTCAACGTGAGCATCGGGGCGTAGGAGGGGAAAAGGTGAACTCCATTCGACGATCTACCACCAACCGCTCGCTCCTGATCATTCTCGTGGCGATTGTGGCTTTCATGTCCATCATCAACCCCCAGAGATTTCCGACTCTCGGCAACTTCGTCTCCATGTCCTACCAGCTGCCCATCATCGGATTCCTCGCCCTGGGGATGATGCTCACGGTCCTGACCGGCGGCATCAACCTGGCGATCATCTCCACCGCGAACTTCAGCGGAATCGTCACGGTGATCATCCTGCGGGCCCTGGCGGGAACGGCGACAGCCGATGCCTCCATCGGCATCTCCCTCTTGGCGCTGGCCGCTGGACTCGCGGCAGCGGTTTTCATCGGTGCGCTCTGCGGGCTTCTCATCGCCTACCTTGAAGTGCCTGCATTTCTGGCCACACTCGGGGTCGGGACTTTGCTGGGCGGAGTCAACCTGGTTGTAACGAAAGGGTATACCCTGTCCGGTTTCCCCCCCTTTATATTGGGGATCGGAAACGCCACCGTTGTTGGCATCCCCATCCCGTTCATCCTGTTCATCGTTGCATGCCTCGCGCTCGCGGTGATCCTCAATCGAACCGTCTTCGGAGTGAGCCTCTACCTCCTGGGCTCCAACCCCGTAGCGGCCAGATATTCCAACATCAAGGTGCGCTCGGTGTACATGCGCGAGTACATACTCTCTTCGCTGTTCGCCGCGTTCACCTCTTTCATCATGATGGGGCAGCTCAACTCGGTGAAGGCGAACTACGCCGAGTCCTACCTCCTGGTCGCGGTCCTGGCGTGCTTCCTTGGAGGGGTCGACCCCTTTGGAGGAGCGGGAAAAATCTCCGGAATGGTCCTTTCAGTCGTGATCCTGCAGCTCGTCTCCACGGGGGTCAACCTCCTGCGGATGGACCCCTTCTTCATCCAGGCGATGTGGGGATTCATCATCATCGTGGTGATCGCGGCCAACCACTATGGGGCGCGCTGGAACGAGATCACGAGGCTCAGAATCGCAAGGAACGAGCATCAGAAGTCCGCGAAGGCGACGTAGCCTCCGCCTGTTCACCTGACGCCGCGGCTGCGCGCCCTTGCATTCACGCGGGAAACGTTTTTTCCGGCGTGCGGCGTCTTTTCGGCCTGTTGATCAGCTCGACGGTGATGCCGAGCAGGCTTTCAGTATCGAGATATGTGAAGTGGCCGTCGCCGTCCAAGCCGAATCCAGCCCCTTCCATAAGCACCTTGATGCCCGCCGCCCCTGCCTGCGCGATCGCCTCTTCCATGTCGTCGACAAGGACCCCGAAGTGCTGCACCCCGTAGCCGTGGGCCCGAATGAACTCATCCAGCACCGTTGGCCCCTTCAGAACCTGGATGAGCTCGATCCGCGTCGGTCCCAGGTAGGACAGCGCGATATGCATCGAGTAGTCAGCCGGTTTTCCCCTGTAGGTCATGCGGGAGAGAAGCTTCCTGTCGTAGACGTAGAAGGTCCAAGGCTCAATGCCGAAAAGTTTCCAGTAGTTCTCAACCGTGGCCTCCAGGTCCTCGACCGCCTGGGCGACCTGCGTGACTCCATTCGCCAGAAAAGGGAGCGTGCCTTTCAGCCGCTCGTGCAAGACGTTCGTCATGTCCTACAGAGTAGATCGAATGGTAAGGGGAATTTCAATCGTGCCCCCACTATATTTGGTCGGCGTGGCATTCTCCACCGATAGCGACCAAAAGCTCCGCCGACAGTGGCCGGCCGTTACGAACGGCTGGCCACGGAAACCGCCTTCGCCTTCATCTGATCGGCGCGCTTCACCTCCGCCAGCAGCGTTTCCAGCTTCTCGTTCTGCTTGTCGTCATTGTCCAGCTTCATATGGTCCACGACGGTCGAGAGATCGCCGATCTGCTGGGAAAGAGCGCTGATCGTCGCCGAGGTCTCCTCCGAGTTCGTTGCAGTGGACTGCGTGATCCCGTTGATATGGTCGAGGGACTGCCTGACCTGCTCTATCGCCGCGGCCTGCTCCTCGTTGAGCTCTGCCGTGTGGTTGGAGATCTCCGTGACCGTCCTCGTTCCCGCGAGGATCTGGTCGAGCTGGTGCGCCGTGGTATCCAGCATCCCGCTGGCCGCCGCAATGCTCTTCGTGATGCTCTCGACGATTTCGGTCGTCTTCTTCACGGAATCGAGGCTCTTGTTGGCGAGGCTTCCCACCTCATCGGCAACGACGGCAAATCCCCGACCCGCCTCGCCGGCTCGCGCGGCCTCGATGGCGGCATTCAAGGCCAGTAGATTGGTCTGGTCGGCGATGTCTT